>JANQQW010000076.1 GCA_028284885.1 Planctomycetaceae bacterium | reverse complement strand
GCGACCCGTCTCGGCCTCGAGTTCGGCCCAGCCCTCGTACGCTCGTTCGCACAGCGGGACGTAGTCAGGGTGCTCGAAGTAGGCCTTGCGGATCATCCGCGTCTCGCCGTGCGAGCTGCCGCGGTCGTGGGCGACGCCGAAGCGGTCGAGCCCGAGCACGGAGAGGCCGCGGCGGGCGAGGTGACGGCAGACGGCACTTCCGACTCCGCCCACGCCGATCACGATTGCATCGTACGCCACGCGCTTGCTCCGCTGCCCCCGGTACCTGAGTCTACGGGCACGCGTCCACCACGGCGAACGGAACCGGCCGGTCCGTCAGAACTCGACTTCGGGTTCGAACTCGAGTTTTGGCAGGACCGAGACGACGTGACGGTCCCGTTCCTCGGTCAGGTTGACGATCACGGGCTCGACGGAGGCGTCCGACGGGTCCCAGACCTCGACGGTCGGGCGGTCGTACTGCTCGCCGTTCGCGCGCAGCGTCTGGCCGACACGACCGTCGTCGAGCTGCACGAACGAGCCGACCGGGAACATGGAGACGGCGTTGAGCAGCGCCCGGGTGGCGGTCGGATCGAACCGGCCGGCCGCCGTCTCCTGCAGCAGGTGCTTCACGGCGTGGTAGGGCTGCAGGGCCTCCCGGTACGGCCGCGGGGCGACTAGGCCGACGAAGGCGTCGGCGACGGCCGCCACCTTCGAGAGAAAGTGCATCTGCGAACTCGTCCGGCGACGCGGGTAGCCCGAGCCGTCGCACCGCTCGTGGATCTGGTACGCGATCATGGCCGACCGCTTCGAGACGGCCGGGACGTCGGCGAGCTTCTCGAAGAGCAGCACGGGGTGCTTGGCGATCTCGCTGAACTCGGCGTGGCCGATCCGCTTGCCGTTCTCGTAGCTGCGGGGGTCGATCTGCAGCATGCCGGCGTCGTGGACCAGGCACCCGACGGCGAGGTCGCGGAGCGTCGGGTGGTCGAGCTTCAGCGTCGTCCCGATCGAGAGGGCGAGCATGCAGACGTGCATGCTGTGTCGTGCGGGGTAGCCGGCGGAGAGCGGGTTCACGCCGAGCGACCCGAACAGGTCGCTGTCGGACTGCAGCTCCTCGAGTGCCTCGTCCGCGATGTCGGACAGGACGGCGACGTCGAATCGGTGGCCGGCGTTCAGCTGCTCGAAGATCGAGCGGACCCCCTCGATCGACTTCTCCCGCTTCGCGATCGCGTCGTTCCGACGCTCGACGTCGTAACGGCTGTCCCCGTGCTCGACGAGCCGGTCGGCGAACGGCTCCCCCTGTGGCCCGAGTTGGAGTTCCTCCGGCCGGCCGGTCGCCTCGTCGAGGCGGCGGGTGACGTCGTTCTCCTCGGACGACACGAGCCCTTCGCGAGGCGGGGGGACGGTCTCCGCCGTGCCGACCGGCTGGCCCGCGAGGATCCGCGGCAGTTCCGCCTGGTGCACCTTCACCTGGCCGATCGACCGGTTGCGGAGCTTCTCGAGGAAGTTCGAGGTGACGACCTGGCCGTCCGCGAGCAGCAGGATGTCCGACTCGTCGAAGATCGGCACCTGCAGCTTCGAGCCGACGCGGAGCTGCGCGACGTCGACGGTGTAGAAGGAGGGGTCGGTGGCGGTCGTCATGTCACGTCGGTCGGGGAGACCCGCGGCGCGCTGGCAGCCGAGGAGAACACGGGGACATCGTTTTGATTCGCCCCGTCTCGCGTGCCGGCTGCACGTGATTCCGCCGTCTCGGCGGTTCCCGACCACCTGCCTCGCCCCAACCGGTACGGGCGACGCAGCCGGACAGGGGAGGCGCGGGCGATTTCCTCGGCGCGCAGAGAACTGCGTCCGCAGCTCAGGCGGTCCGCAGTTCCTTCGGGAGCGGGAAGTGCACCTGTTCCTCGCGGATGGTCACCTCCTCGAGCGTGGCCCCGTAGGTCTCGACGAGGTAGTCGACGCACTCGCGAACGACGACCTCGGGAGCACTCGCCCCGGCCGTCACGAGCACGGTCTCGGCCTTCTCGAACCACTCGGGCCGCAGGTCGCTGGCGCCGTCGACGAGGTACGCGGAGCATCCGAGATCCTGTCCGATCTCCTCGAGCCGTCGGCTGTTCGAGCTGTTCTGGCTGCCGAGCACGAGGACCACGTCGGCCCGCGGGGCAAGCTGCTTCACGGCGTCCTGCCGGTTCGTCGTCGCGTAGCAGATGTCCTCTTTCGGCGGTGACTGCACGTTGGGGAACCGTTCCCTGAGCCGGGCGATGATGCGGCCTGCCTCCTCGACGCTGAGGGTCGTCTGCGTGAGGTAGGCGATGTCGTCGTCGGTCGTGAACGGGAGGGCGTCCACGTCCTCGGGCGTCTCCACGAGCGTGATGCTCTCGGGGGCCTCGCCCATCGTCCCGATCACCTCGTCGTGCCCCTCGTGGCCGATGAGGACGATGTTGAAGCCCTGTTGTGCGTAGCGGATCGCCTCGAGATGGACCTTCGTGACGAGCGGGCAGGTCGCGTCGATCGTCCGCAGATTGCGTTCCCGCGACGCCTGGCGGATCTCCGGGGAGACGCCGTGGGCGCTGAACAGCAGGATGGAGCCCTCGGGCACCTCGGCGAGGTCGTTCACGAACGTCACGCCGAGCCCGGAGAACTTCTCCACGACGTACTTGTTGTGCACGATCTCGTGGTAGACGTAGACGTTCGGCCCGAACTTCTCGATCGTCAGCTCGAGACACTCGATGGCCATGTTGACCCCGGCACAGAAGCCTCGGGGGTTGGCGAGCAGCACGTGCACGGTCGTCTCCGCTACGTTCCTGAGTCTGCGGAATTGTAGGCGCGCAGACTCCGAGACGCGAACGGGGCCGTCAGTTGAACGGCAGCTTCACGTCGTCGTCGACGAGCGGCTCGTCGTCCAGCACGGTCGTGATCTCGGCCGTCTTGCGGAGTTCGGCGATGACGCGGTCGGACTCGGCGTTCTTCTTCTCGCGTTCGACGGCCGCCCGGATCTCCTCCTGCACCTCCTCGAACGGCACGTAGCCACGCTCCTGGCGTTCGAGCACGCGGACGATCTGGTAGGAGGTCTTGTCCTCGAAGATGCGGCTCGGCGTGTTGAGCGGCAGGCGGAACAGGGCTTTGTCGACCTCCTCGTTCGCCAGTTCGCCGCGGCGGGTCCAGTCCTGGTAACCACCCGTCTTGGCCTTGCGTCCGTCGGAGTAGCGACGGGCGACGTCGGCGAACTCGGCCCCTTCGCGAAGCTCGTTGATCGCCTTCTCGAGGTGCTCGACCGCCTTCAGCTTGCCGCCGTGCTTCCGGTACTGAACCTGGATTCGCTGCCACTTCACCTGCTCCTCGAGCAGGTAGTCGTCCGAGTGGCGTTGGTAGTAGTCCAGCAGATCCGTCCGGCCGACGCGGATTTCCTCGGAGACGTTCTGCCGCATGTAGACGAGGGCGAGCTGCCGGTTGACGAACGTCCGCTCCAGGGACTCGAGGCTCTGCCCCTCCTTCTCCAGCTTGACGGCGAGTTCGTACTTCGTCGTCACGTCGGCCTTCTCCATGATCTCCTTGGCGTACTCCTCGAAGTAGTCGCCGAGGCGGGACTTCATCTGGTCGAATTGCTCCCCCTTCAGGCCGCTGCGGAGGGCCTGGGTGAGCAGCACGCGTTCGACGTGGCCGTCGAGGTCGCGTTTCAGGATCTGCATCTTGGCCTTCTCGACGTCGTTCGGCCGCATGCGGTCCGCGTTCTGCTCGAAGAACCGCGAGTACGGCTCCAGCACGTCGCCCTCGAGGATCGGCTCGCCGTTCACGCGGGCGACGACGTTCGACTGGTTCAGGCCGGGCGGCTGAATTGCCTTCGCCGTGCTGCGGTCGGTCCCGGCCGTCTGGATGTACTCGCCCGGTTCCGCCCCCTCCACCTGCGGGTCGAGCGGGTCGTTCACGTAGGCGACGTCGCCGAAGCCGTCGGTCCGACTCTGGGAGTCGTCGAACGAGACACGCGGCGGCGGCGGCCCGAGGACCGGGTTGTCGACCTTCGGCGTGCGACCGCAGCCTTGGAGCAGGAGGGCGACGGTCAGCGTCGAGAGGAGGGAGAGTCGCATCGGCGAGGTCCGCGTGGCTGAGGGCGATCGGCGGAACCTAGGCTTTCGGACCGGAGCGCGGACCGCGATCGCCGAGGATCCTCGTGATCCATCGTCAGTTGCCCGCCCCGGACTGGACGGCAGGTTGTGTTCGGGAGAGGAGTTGCCGCGAGATGGGCAGTGGTCTCGGGAACCGAGCACCGACCGGCGCGAGCCTGGGGAAGGGCGGGGGACTCTACCGCCGTCACGCGATTGGCTGCAAGACCGATTTCAGCGTGTCGAGCAACGCGTCGTCCGTCTCGTCCGGGTCGTCGAGCGGCCAGTAGGCGTTCCGCTCGTCGACGACCCGCAGCCGGGTCACCTGACGCTTCGCGACGTTCTCCATCGTCCCGCGGGCGGCCGCCAGCTCCCGGATGCGGGCCTCGTCGCGGTAGCTGAACACGGCATAGCCCTCGTCGAGCCGGATCTCGTCGATCGACCACGACCGGGCGAACAGCCGCACGCGGGTCGTCTCGACCAGCCGGCGGGTCTCGATCGGCATCGGCCCGAAGCGGTCCCGCAGCTCGGCCTCCAACTCGTCGAGCTCCTCGACCGAGGCGACGAGCGACAGCTTGCGGTAGACCTCGATCTTCTGCCGGCCGGGCGGGACGTAGCTCTCCGGGAGGAAGGCCGTCACGGGTAGCGTGATGGCGACCTGCAGCGGGTCTCGCAGTGGCTCCTTCTTCATCCGCCGAACGGCGTTCTCCAGCAGCTGGCAGTACAGCTCGTAGCCGATGGAGGAGATGTGCCCGCTCTGCTCGGTCCCCAGGATGCTGCCTGCCCCGCGGATTTCGAGGTCCCGCATGGCGATGCGGAAGCCGGCGCCGAGGTCGCTGTACTCCTCGATCGCCTTCAGTCGCTTCGCCGCGATGCTCGTCAGCGTCTTGCCCCGCTGAAGCATCAGGTAGCAGTAGGCCCGCTTGTTGTACCGGCCGACGCGGCCGCGGAGCTGGTGCAGGTCGCTGAGCCCGTGGCGGTCCGCCTCGTGGATGACGATCGTGTTCGCGTTGGGGATGTCGAGCCCGCTCTCGATGATGGTCGTGCAGACGAGGACGTCGGTCTCGCGGCGGACGAAGCGAGCCATCGCGTCCTCGAGCGCCCCCTCGGCCATCTGCCCGTGCCCCACGTCGACGTTCGCCTCCGGCACGATCCGCTCGATGTCGGCCGCGATCTGCTCGATGTCGTACACCTTGTTGTGGACGAAGTAGACCTGCCCCCCCCGGTTCAACTCGCGGACGATGGCCGTCCTGATGAGGTCCTCGTCCCAGCGGACGATGCGGGTCTCGATGGCGATGCGGTCCCGCGGCGGGGTCGTCAGGTTCGAGATGTCCCGGATGCCGAGCAGCGACATGTGCAGCGTCCGCGGAATGGGGGTCGCGGACATCGTCAGCACGTCGACCTCCAGCCGCAGCCGCTTCAGCGCCTCCTTCGCCGCCACGCCGAACCGCTGCTCCTCGTCGATGACGAGCAGCCCGAGGTCCTTCGGCCGCACGTCCTGCTGCAGCAGCCGGTGGGTGCCGATGACGCAGTCGACCGTGCCGTTCGCGAACCCCTCGACGATGAGCGACTGCTCCTTCTTGGTCCGGAACCGCGAGAGCCCCGCGATGACGAACGGGTACTCGGCCATCCGCTCGGTGAACGTGCGGAGGTGCTGCTCGGCGAGGACGGTCGTCGGGACGAGCACGGCCACCTGCTTGCCGGCGTCCATCGCCTTGAAGGCGGCCCGCATGGAGACCTCGGTCTTGCCGTAGCCGACGTCGCCGCAGATCAGCCGGTCCATCGGCCGCGGGCGTTCCATGTCGGTCTTCGACTCCTCGATCGCGAGCAGTTGGTCGTTCGTCTCGGTGTACGGGAACGAGGCCTCGAACTCGCGTTGCCACTCGGTGTCGGGCGGGCAGGGGATGCCGACCTTCGCCGCCCGGGCCGCCTGCAGCCGGAGCATGTCGCCGGCGAGGTCGGTCACCGCCTCGGACGCCCGCTCCTTCTTCTTCACCCACGACTTGCCGCCCAGCTTCGACAGCCGTGGCCCCCCACCGCTGGCCCCCACGTACTTCTGCACGAGGTGTACCAGCGAGCTCGGCACGTAGACCCGCACGCCGTCGCGGAACTCGACGGTGAGGTGCTCCTCCTTCTTCCCCTCGCTCTCCAGCAGCTTCATGCCGCGGTACCGGCCGATGCCGTGGTGCAGGTGGACGACGAGGTCCCCCTCGTTCAGCTCGAGGAAGCTGTCGATCGCCCGGGACTCGATCCGCCGCCGCGGCTTCGCCCGCCGCACCTCGGTCCGTCCGAACAGCTGGTGGTCGCCGACGACGACGAGGGACGGGAGTCGAGCGTCAAGAGCCGAGAGTCCAGAGCCAGAAGAGTCCTCGTCGCCTGTCCGGCTCTTGACTCTCGACTCTGGACTCTTGACCCGAAACCCTTGCGACACCCGCCCGAGGCACAGCGTCAGGCGGTCGCCGATCGGCACGTCGAGCTCGCCCAGCATCTCGGTCAGGCGGTCCCGTTCCCCCTCGTTGTGGCAGGCGACGAGGACCCGCTCGCCCATCCCGAGCGTCTCCGCGAACTCGGTCAGCACCCGGTTCCTCGGCCCGGTGAACCGCTCGATCGACTCGACCCGCAGCCGGCAGGACGTCTCGGCCGCGTCGGCCGCGATGCCGCTGATCGTCACCCGCGGGAACTCGGCCACGCGGGAGAGCGTCGCCGGCACGCTGAAGAGTCCGCGGGCGTCGTCGAGCCGCCCGAGGTAGAGCTGACCTTCCTCGATCGTCTCCTCGAGTTCCGTGAGGGCGACCCATGTCCCAGTCGGGAGTGCATCGAGCAACGACTCCGTCCCCGCGATCTCGCTGTCCGACTTCGGATTCTCGACGGGGCGAACGAACGTCAGCACGACCTCCTGCATCTCGTCGACGCGGCGTTGCGTCTCGACGTCGAACGCGCGGATCGACTCGATCTCGTCGCCGAACAGCTCGATGCGGACGGGGTCGAGGTGGTCGGGGGGGAAGACGTCGAGGATCCCGCCCCGCATGGCGAACTCGCCGGCCACCTCGACGGCCGGGGCCCGCGTGAACCCGTTCGCGACGAGCTCGGCCAGCAGCGTCTCCGAGTCGATCTCCTCGCCGACCGCGAGCCGCTTCGTCCCGGCCTGACGATCGGCCCCCGCCGGGACCGGCTGCAGCAGGGCGACCAGCGTCGTCACGACGATCCGCGGCGGGGACTCCGAGTCGAGCTGTTGCAGCACCCGCAGCCGTTCGCCGAACACCGAGTCCGCCACGTCGTGCTCGGCTGGCAGCGTCTCCCAGGCAGGGAACGTCGCGATCGAGTCGGACGCACCCTGCCCGACGAATCCCTCCAGGTCGTCGACGAACTCCGGCAGGTCGCGCACCCGCGGGAGCACGACGAGAAGCGGGTCGGGCGACTCCGCGGCGAGTGTCGCGGCCGTCAGCGCGCACGCCGACCCCCAGGCTCCGTCGACGGCGGCGGGTTCGCCACGCTGCAGGGCGGCCAGCACGTCGTCGAAGCCCTCGGCCTGCCGCAGGAGCGACCGAAGCGACTCCAGCCCTCCCACGGCCTCACTCGTCGCAGACCCAGTGGGGCTCATCGCCCGGATTGTAGAGCTCACGGGCAATTCGGAAAGCCCGGCCGCCCAGAGCACCTGCTCGCCGCAACACGCCTCCTCTGGCCCCCTCTCCCCCGCTGGTCGCGCCGAACGCGGAGTGCTGCTGCCGCGGGGGAGAGGGTCGGGGTGAGGGGGGCAGGGTTCGCGTCCCTCTCGGCCCCATCACCCCATCACCCCATCACTCTCCCCCCCCCCAACCAAGCGGCCGTCGGGGGCCGCACGTCGTGCCATCCGAACGCCAATCTCGGGTCGACGTCGAGTCGCTCCCTCACGGTCGCGGCTGGTCGGGTTCCAGTTGGCCGTCGATCAACTCGGCGTTCGCGGCGAGGAAAGCGTCGGCCCAGTGGTAGTGGTCGAGCAGCCCGGTCGTCTCGCGGCCCGTCGCCACGAACGCGGCGAAGATCGCCTCGACGGTGGCGAGGCCGCTGGCCGGGTCGTCGTACTGCTTGGAGACCCGCGGATAGGCCGTCGTCCACTCGGGCAGGCTGCGAACCGGCACGTCGGCGAAGTCGGCCTCCATCCGCTCCGCGTACCGCCAAGTCCCGTCGACGACGAGCAGCCCCCGCTCGGCGTCGTCGGGTCCCAGCAGCTCGCCACCGATGCCCAGCCGCACGTAGCCGTCGAGCGGCTCGGGTCCGCGAATCGGGTACTTCCAGAAGACGAAGTCGTCCCGGTCCCGCAGCGGCCAGACCGAGCACTTGCTGCGACGTTCCTTCGGGTGGACGACGACGATCGTCGGCGACGCGGTCACGACACTGCCAGCCAACTCAGCAACGCAGCGACGACGAAGAGCGCGGCGGCCGACGTCGAGCAACCGGACGGCTGCGAGAGCCCGTGCTCCTTCGCCACGCCGTTCACGAACTCGACGGCCTCGCGGAGACTTGCACCGGTCGCCTCGCGGTACGCCTTGACCGCCTCGATCTTCCGGCCGGCCGTGAGCAACTCGACCAGCCGACGCGCCAGCTCGCGTTCCTGCTCCGACGACTCTTCGCCCCCCGTTTCGTCGGAGGTCGGTTCCTCGACCACGTTGCTCACCCCGTCGTTCGGACCGTCTCGTTCACACGCCCGCCGGCAGGATCATGTCCTCGTGCCAGAAGCGGTTCAACCGCTGCAGCAGGGCGAGGAACTCCTCGAACGGGAACGGCTTCGTGACGTAGCCCTCCACGCGGAGCTGCTCGGACCGATGACGGTCCTCCTCGTCGGTGGAGGCCGTGAGCACGACGACCGGCAGTCCGGCCAGGCCGTCGTCGCCGCGGATCGTGCCGAGGATGTCGCGTCCGTCGACGCCGGGCAGCCCGAGGTCGAGCAGCACGAGGTCCGGTCTCGGGGCGTGCGAGAACTTGCCGGTCCGTTGCAGGAACTCGAGGGCCTCGCGGCCGTCGGTCAGCCACGTCAGGCGGTGCTGGAAGCTCCCCTTCTTGACGGCGGCCATCGTCAGGCGAGCGGCCGGCAGGCTGTCCTCGACTAGCAGAATCTCCATCGGCCGGCCGACGGTCTCGGCCCGCCCCTCGAGTT
This sequence comes from Planctomycetaceae bacterium, assembly GCA_028284885.1. GTDB lineage: Bacteria > Planctomycetota > Planctomycetia > Planctomycetales > Planctomycetaceae > JANQQW01. The sequence goes on along the minus strand of JANQQW010000076.1, from coordinate 1,141 downwards.
CCCCGGTCATGCGACCCCCTCGTGAACCACTTGCGACGAGCCGATCGTATCTCGTGGCGAGTTGCGGTGTCACGGGGTGTCGTCGGGGAATCGCGTCAGTTCACGGCGGCCTGCTCGGACTCGCGGATGGCCTGGACGATCTCGTCGTGACGTTTGCCGTTCGTCACGACGACGCCGCGGTTCCCGGAGAGCGTGCCGCCCCGGCCGAAGTCGAGCGGCTTGCCGTCGACGTCGGTCACCTTGCCCCCCGCCTCCTCGACGACGATCACGCCGCCGGCGTGGTCCCAGATCCGTTCTTCGTAGCCGGGCCGCGTGGGGAGCCGCAGGTAGGCCTCGGCGGTGCCGTCGGCGACGACCGCGTACTTGGCCTGGCTGTCCAACTGCATGGGGTGCCGCTGCGAGCCGAAGGTCGTGCGGACCCGCGTCGACCAGTCGTGGGAGCTGTGCCCGGACTCGACCGACTCGCAGAACAGGAACTGCTTCACGTTGTCGCGGTCGCTGACCTCGAGCTTGCAGCGCTCGTCCTCGGCGTAGGAGGCGTCCAGCAGGTCCGAGACGGCTCCCCCGCCGCGGACGGCGTAGAACAGGGCTCCGTTCCGCCGCTCGTCGAGCCGGGTGTTCGCCTCGAGGTTCGGGCAGGCGAGCACGCCCAGCTTCACCTCTCCGTGCTCGACGAGGGCCAGCGAGACCGCGTACTGCTCGCGACGGAGGAAGCCCTTCGTGCCGTCGATCGGGTCGAGCGTCCAGAACCGTTCGGCCGGCTGTCCGCACCCGTGGTCGATCCAGCCGAGCACGGCCTCCTCGTTGCCGTGGACGTCGATCTTGGCGAGTTCGAGTTGGATGCGGCTACGGTAGGCCTCGCCTTCGGGGCCGCGGAGGGCGTCGGCGTTCTCCTCGCCGAGCACCGGGTCGCGGGGGAACATCGCCTTCAACGCGTGGCAGACGACCGCCTGGCTGGCGAAGTCCGCGACGGTGACCGGGGAGCGGTCCTTCTTCTCGATGGCCGCCGGCGTGATGGAGGACTGCACCGAACGGCAGACGCGGGCGGCCGACCGCACGGCCAGCAGGGCGGCATCGAGTTCGCGTTGGTAGTCGTACACGCTGGGGTCCTCGCTCGGTCGGGGTCGCAGGCGGGGAGTCT
>JANQQW010000066.1 GCA_028284885.1 Planctomycetaceae bacterium | reverse complement strand
CCTCGCGATGATGGAGATCGCGGAGTCGCTCGGGAACGCCGCGCTCGTCTCCGAGTCGCATCTGCTCCTGGCTCGATTCTACGAGGATGCCGGGCTGCCCGCGTCGGCCGTCCGGCATGCCGAAGCAGCCGCGCTGTTCGGGACGCAAGACCTGCGGGACGAAGCGAGAACCCTTCTGTCGAATCTGAGGATGGGGCGAACCGGCTGCTCGCTGGCGTTCCCCTACACTGGTGCCGCAGGTGTCGACTGACCGACGGCACGTCACCGAAGCGCTCACACCCACTCAGGCAGCAAACGAGGCTGACGAACACTTCGCCGGGCGGAACGCCGAACGAGTCTGCGTCCGGCCGATCACACTGACTCGATCGAAACAGGGAGAGCACCATGAGGCCAACCGCTGCGCGACTGCTGACCGTGACTCTGCTCCTTCTCGCCGTCCAGCCCGCTGTGGCGGCACCGAAGGCCTACTTCCTCGAGATGTCGGACAAGTGGACCAGCCAGGTTGGCTTGGGACACCTGCTCTCCGCCGCGGGTTTCGAAGCCGAGGCGCTGCCGTTCGACAAGTCGCCCGCCGATCTCGAGGCCGATCTGATCGCCCTCGGCAGCTTCGTCAGCGAACACCCGCAGTACGATGCCTACGTCGAGAAGCACGGTGCTGCCCTCGCCGAGTTCGTCGAGCAGGGTGGGGTGCTGCTGCAGTTCACGCAGGCCGACCAGACCGAAGGCTCACCGGCGTTCCTGCCCGACGGCCTGAAGCTCCGACGGTGCGACACGGACCCGAAAGCGCTCTACGCGATGGCGTCCGAGCATCCGCTCGTCGAACCGCTGCTCCGGTTTCGGCGCGGTGCGGGCGAGCCGGCGGAGCTGCGCTTTTCCAGCCATCACCGCGGAGGCAACTGGGAGGTGTTCGACGAACAGAAGGGCTTCCGCGTGCTGCTCGCATCGAGCGAGGACGGCCGCCTGCCCGCTCTGGTCGAGGCGTCCCACGGCAAGGGGCGTTTCGTCCTGACTTCCACGTACTTCGACAAACTGCTCACCCCGGAAGGCGAAGCCGCCGCCCCCGCGGACTACCTGCAGGCGGGCACCGCGTTCACCCGCGCGCTGGCAGGCTACGTCGCCCAGGTGAAGACCGGCAAGGCTCCGCAAGTCGTGGCGACCGCCCCGGTGAAGGACCCCGAGCCGGCCCCGTTCGTCGAAGGATCGTGGACGCTCGCCGTGCTGCCGGACACGCAGGTCTACAGCATGCGGTACCCGCAGCACTTCAAGGCTCAAACCAAGTGGCTCGCCGAGAACGCCGAGAAGCACAACGTCAAGTACGTCGTCCACCTCGGCGACATCGTCAACAACAACAACGCCCCTCAGTGGGAGAACGCTCGCGACGCGATGAAGACGCTCAACGGCGTCGTGCCCTACTCGCTCTCCCCCGGCAACCACGACTACGGACCGGGAGGCAACGCCGCGACGCGCGACACGCTGCTGAACGAGTACTTCCCCATGGAGTGGTTCGCAGACCGGCCCACGCTCGGCGGCGTCATGGAAGAGGGCAAGATCGACAACAGCTACCACACGTTCGAGGCCGGTGGCCAGAAGTGGCTCGTTCTCGCCCTCGAATGGGGCCCGCGCGACCAGACCGTGGAGTGGGCAAACCAGGTCGTCGCTCGGAAGCGCGACCACCACGTCATCATGACGACTCACGCCTACGTGTACTTCGACAGCACGCGATACGACTGGAAGAAGTACGGCAAGCAGCAGAGCTGGAATCCCCACGGCTACGGCACGGCCAGCAAGCCCGGCGGCGTCAACGACGGACAGGAACTGTGGGAGAAGCTCGTCAGCCGGCACCCGAACTTCTTCTGCACGTTGAACGGCCACGTGCTGGGGGACGGCCTGGGCAAGCTCTCGAGCAAGACCCGACACGGCAACGTCGTGCACCAGATGCTCGTCAACTACCAGATGAAACGCGAAGGGGGCGAGGGCTTCATGCGACTGATGGAGTTCCTGCCCGACGGCAAGACGGTCCAGGTCAAGGCGTACTCACCCGTGCTCGACGAGTACAAGACGGATCCGCAGAACCAGTTCACGCTGGAGTTGACCAAGGCGAAGTAGGCCGACAAGAGGTGTCCCGACGACGCGGCAGAGAACTGACGACGGAGCCCCTCGGTGGGGCCGCCCGAGAGGTTGGACTTCGGGTTCGACGGCGGGGGCTCGGGGTGTCATGATGGCATCGGAAGTCGCCGATCGGAGGACGAGGGATGCCGCTCGAGGTTCGTGAACCGCAGCACGTCTGGCAGTTGGAGTTCGAGGGGGCGTGGCCGACCTCCGTCGCCTTCGCCGGCTCGTCGAACACGGTCGTCGCAGGCAACCGGGACGGGGGCCTGCTGCTGTGGGACCTGCCCGACGAGCCCCCCGCACCGGCCGAGGGGGAGAAGCCGGACGAGCCGCCGACGGTCGCCCCCGCCCGGCAACTCGTCGGGCACGCCAACGGCATCTCGCGGCTCCGCTACGACGCGACCCGCGGCCGACTCTTCTCGGCGAGCTACGACCGCACCGTCCGCATCTGGGACCCGACCGCCCAGCCGACGGGGCAGGGCGAGGTGGTCCTCGACTTGCGGAAACGGCAGGCCGAGGCGAAGCGGGCGAAGAACGACGAACTGCTCGACCGGCCCGGCGTGACGGTCGAGACGCTCGAGGCCGAGCACGTCCTCGACGGCCACGAAGACTGGGTTCTCGGTCTCGACGTGGACGCGAAGGGGGAGCGACTGGTCGCGGGCGACGACGGCGGGCGGACCGTGCTGTACGACCTCGCGAGTCGTCGGGAGTTGCGTCGTTGGGAGGCCCATCCGATGAACGGCGTCGTCTCGACGGCGCTGTCGGCCGACGGCTCGAAGGCATTCGTCGCCGAGTACCGCGCGCCCCGCGGCGACTTCGACCGCCCGCCCGCCCAGGCGAAGATCTACGACACGTCGACCGGCGAGGAACTGCTCGACCTGCTCGTCGTCCAGTTCCCGGACGTGAAGGAGCGGGACAACTCGTACGGCTACGCGACCAAGTGGAGCAAGTTCGTCGGCCGCGGGTTCGTCTGCTCGGCTTTCTCCCCGGACGGCCGGCTGCTCGCCGTGGGGCAGGGGGGCGAGATGGGCGACGCGAAGGTGCACCTCGTGGACGTGGAGACCGGGAAGGTCGTGCGGACGGTCTCCAACCACAAGTACGGCGTGTGCGACGTGCGGTTCTCCGCCGACTCGAAGCACGTGCTCACCAGCGGTCGCGACACGACGGTGAAGATCGTCGCCGTCGCCGACGGCAAGCAGGTGGCGGAACTGGGGACGTCACGCGGCGGCCAGTTCAAGGACTGGATTCACGCGATCGCCCTGTCGCCGGACGAGCAGTGGGTCGCGGGGGCCGACATCGCCGGGACGGTGCACCTGTGGCGACTCGTCGGCTGACGTCCGTCGGCCGGCCTCACCACTTGTCCTCGACGCGGTAGTCGTAGGCGTGGACGTGGCGGCCGGCCTCGTACCGCTCCGGCGACTCGGCCAGGATGCGGACCCAGACGGACCTCCCGTCGAAGGTGCCCTCGACGGCGACGTGCGGGCCGAGATCGTCCTCGCCCCCGAGCGACTGCGGCTGCCAGTGGAAGTTGAGCACCTCGTCGAAGGTCTCGTGCACGCCTTGGAGATCGACGTGGAAGCTGGACGACTTCTCCCGCCCGTCGAGCGGCCCGCCGACGATGTGCGTCCGCGAGGCGAACAGGGTCACCTCCCACTGGTCGAGGGCCTTGTTGTGGTAGAAGTGGCAGCCCAGCGGCGAGAGCAGGTCCACCGCGCACAGGTGGAGCGACAACTCGTTTGCGAGTTTGGCGATCCAGACGGGCGGGGAGGTCATGTCTGCGGGACGCTGCGTAGGTGAACGACTCGTCGGCACGGCGAACGCGTGGACGAGGTCCCCGTACGCAACCGGGGTGCCAACGCGTTGCCGTTTCGCCACTCGAGCGAGAAACCGTTGAATCCAGCGGTTTCGCGGCGGCTCTCGCTGCACTGGACCTGTGCGACGTCAAGACGTCTGCACGTTCGGAGTGGCGAGTGTTCCAAGCGGTGAACACTTCGAGGCCGGAGTTGGGGTTGATCGATTCGCCGCCGTTCGGCATAGTCCCCGCCCTCTCATCGGGTCGATCCCTCGACCACCTTCCTCCCACTCCACTCTTCAACACGACGCCCACCCCGGGGACTCGGTACGCGCCGACGTTCCGTGGGGCGTCTCCCAATCGAGGTCGCACGTGTGGTGTCCCCACTGTGAGTCCGACGTCGCCGCCGAGGTCGAGGCGGGAGAACGGCGTGCCCGGTGTGCGACCTGCGGGGCGCAGATCGCCGCGCGGGGCACGCCCGCGAACGCCGCCCGCACCCGAGAGGCGTTGCAGCTGCTCGAGCGGTGGTCGCGGCCCGCACTCCTCGACCCGTTCCAGACGACCCCCGGCGAACGACGAGAACCGGCTGCCGAGGCGGCTGCCGCGAGCCCCACCCCCGAAGAGGTCGAGACGATGGCCGACGACCACGAACTCGACAACCCGGGAAGCGACACCGTCTCCGAGAACGAGCCGGACGAACCCGTCGAGTTGCACGACGACGAGGGGGACGTGGACCACCTGCCGCTCGAACCGGCCGTCCACGGCATCGGCCTCGTCGCCGCCCTGCAGAACTCACCGCCTGCCTCGCGCGAGGAGACAACGATGACGGCTTCCGCCACCAATCGCCGACCGGAACGGGACGTTCCGACGGACTCGCCTGCTCACTCCGACGTCCGCGACGCGATCACCTCCGACGTCGGCAACGACTGGGTGGCGACCGCCGGGCAGCTGTTGGCGTACGCCGGCGTCGCCGTTCTGACGGTGGGGACCACGCTCGCGCTGTGGGGGCACTTCGGTCAGCACCCGGACCACGTTCCGACCGGTTGGCTCGTTGCGGCGGCCGGGCAGATGCTGCTGTTCCTCGGCATCGTCACGTTGGTGTCGAGCGGCGTGGAGGAGAACGCCGCCATGATGCAACGTCGCTTCGACCGCGTCGTCCACCGGCTGGAGCGCGTGGAGGACGAGTTGGCCCGGAGTCGCGAGCAGCGTCACGAACCGGTCGTGTCGCGAGTCGCTACCTCGCACGAGGACCGACGCGCGGCGTGAACGAAACGAGGCCGCCCCCCGAAGGGGACGGCCTGGTGACAGCCGACCGGTCGAGCGCTGACAGGTCGGTCTGAGCGACTCTCGGCCGAGGCCGAGGTGAGTCAGTTGGGCAGGTCGCCGCCCTCGATGATCTCGCCGAAGGTCTTGCCGGACTTCGCCTTGGCCTTTGCGGCACCGACGAGGGCCTCCTTCAGCTTCTCGGCGTCCTTCTGGTTCTTGCCCGTCAGCTTGCCGAGGGCCATGCCGTACTCGTTTCGTTCCTTCTTGCTCTTGCCCGGGTGGCAGACGCCGCACTTGGCCTCTTTGGCCTTGTCGGCGAGGTCCGGGTACTGGGTGGCGAACGCCTTCAGGTACGTCGGGCGGGCTTCGGCCGTCTCGACGCCACCGAGCACGACGGCGGCAACGAGAGCGAGGCCGCAGACAACGGCAACCTTCTTCATCGCTTCATTCTCCAAGGGTGTGGGCGGGAAAACTGGGGTTCGTCCGTCTGGGGGGCACGCGGTGTCGGACGTCCGACCGTTCGCGTGCGATCCATTGAATCCCGTTGTTGCAACAGTGTCAACCAACCGGGTTCCCCAGACTACCGCGCTTCGCGACTCGCACGCCGGACGGGGCGATCGTCCACGCGACGACCGACAACTCCCTTCCAAGCGAACGGCGTGCCGACTCACTCCGGCTCGGTCGCGTCCGAGCTCGCGGCCTGTCGAGCGATCTCGTCCAGAACACCGGAGAGGTCCAGCACCGTCTCCCGGTGGCGGTCGACGTCCGCCTGCAGACGGGCGAGGTCGCTTCCGTACTCCAGCCGACGGGCGAGGAACTCGAACTCCTCGCTCTCGGTCGCGGGGAGCGTGAGATCCTTGGCGTTCCCGCGAACGATCCGGAGGGCGTCGATCAGCCGCCGGAGGAACACGTAGGCGTCGCGGAGACGTTGGCGGTCGTCGGTCGCCAGCAGTCCGGCGTCGGCCAGTCGTCGCATGGCGACCAGGGTGTTCGGCTCGCGAAGCTCGGGACGGTCGTGCCCGAACGTGATCTGCAGTCCCTGCACGAGGTACTCGGCGTCGACGAGTCCGCCGGGACTCAGCTTGGCGTTGAACGCGCCGACCTGCACCAACTGGATCCGCTGCTTCTCGCGCATCGCTCGCATGGAGGTCACGTCGAACGGCTCGCCCGTGTAGACGTACTCGTCCCGCAACGCGACCACCCGGTCACCGAGTCGCGTGTCGCCGCAAACCGGTCGCAGCTTCACGAGCGCCTGTCGTTCGTAGGGCCAGGCGGGTCCGTCCGGGTGGTAGTACTGCCGGAACGCGTCGAGCGTGACCGCCAGCCCCCCCGCCCGACCGTACGGTCGCAACCGCAGGTCGACCTGGAAGATTCCCTCCTGCCGGGCGCGAATCGTCTGCGTGAACCGTTCGACGAGATGCTGGAAGTACTCGGCGTTCGAGATCGGCTCCGGTCCGTCGGTCCGGCCGTCCCCGTCGTGGACGACGGTCAGCTCGATGTCCGAGGCGTACCCGAGTTCCCGGCCGCCGCACTTGCCGAGCGCGAGGATCACCACGGGGCACTCGCGACCGTCCGCGACCCGCGGGACGCCGTGCCGCTGCTGCAGCGAGGCCTCGCAGATCCGCCAGGCCGCCTCGACGACGACCTCGGCGAGATCCGACAGCTCCTGGGCGAAGCTCCCGAACTCGCCGACGTGCCCCAGAACGTGCCGCATGTCGATGCGGAACATCTCCCGGTCCTTGAAGTCGTTCAACACGTCCCGTTGGCGTTCGCCCTCGTCGGCCGTCGAGAGGTGCAGGGCGAGCTCGGCGGCGAGCCGGACCTTCGGCTTGCGGTCCTCGAGTCCCTCCGGGTCGCTGACGACCGGGAACAGGTTGTCGTGCTGCAGCCGCAGGAAGTCCTCCCACAGGAAGTCGCTCATGCCGAGCAGCGTGGCGAGTCCGCCCAGCACGTCCGACCGCTGGAGCGTCGTGATCTCCTCGACCCAGTTCGGGCGCTTGAACAACTGCTGCAGGAAGTCGTTGAAGTGCAGCAGCGCCGACTCCGGGTTGGGCGACCGAGGCAGCAGGTGCGAGAAGTGGGCGATCAGCACGATCGCGGCCCGCAACTCCCGCCGCCGGCCGGGATCGCTCACCTTCTCGCCGTTCGAGTCCGTGACGTACAGCGTGTCGAACACGGAGTTGCCGACCGACCGGACGATCAGCCGACCGACGTCGATCCGGGTCATCGACAGCGAGTTCGCCAGGGCGAACAGGAACCCCCGCTTGTCCTCCCCGCGGATGTGCAGGACCGTCGACCGCGACGACGCGTCGTCGCCGAACTCGATCTCGATCGGGAGCAGCCGGTCGTCCGGTTCCGTCTCCACCCGCAACGCCCCGGAGACCCGCTTGGCAAGTTGACCGTGGGCCGCCTCGTGCTCGCCCCGGCTGTGCAGCAAAGCGAGCTCGAGCAAGTCGACCTCGAACCGCTCCCACACCTCCGGCAGCACCTCCGACAACGGCGGCTCGACGTCGAACACGTCCACGAACACCCGCCCCGCGTCCGGCTCGGACGATCGCGAGACCGACTTCGACGGCAACTGGTCCTCCGAGAACGCGTTCCCCCCCACGATGTTGAAGCCGTAGACGTACAACAGCCCGCAAACGCTGGCGAGGTCGCCGATGTGGTCGAACCCGACGATCGTCACCCGCCACCGCCCGCCCGGGATCTCCCCGGCCGCCACGCGCACGACCCGTTCCGCGGTCAGCTCGGCGAGCAGGTCCGCGTGCGTCGCGATCTGTCGCTCGTCGAAGACGCGGCCGTACGTCGGCTCCATCCGGGCCACGTGGTCGGGAATCGTCGCCGCCGCGTCCGGCACGTCCCGCTCGGCCGCCGTCCCGCCCGCGACCACGTACTTCTCGAAGACGTCGCGGATCGCCTCCGTGTGCCACTCGTAGTGCCGCAGGAACTGCTCGGCGTTCGGGTAGTCCAGCCGCCGTGCGAGGTACGCCAGCTCACGCGGGTCGTCCGGCATCGTGTGCGTCTGCTCGTGGTGCATCAACTGGAGGGCGTGCTCGACCGTCCGTAGGAAGACGTACCCGCCGGCGAGCTGCCGGTACTCGTCGGCGTGCAGGAAGGAGAACTCCGCCAGCCGCACCAACGCGTCGAGCGTGTTGAACGACTTCACCGCCCGGTTCTCCCGACCGTGGGCGAGTTGCAGGAACTGGGCCGTGAACTCCACGTCCCGGATCGACCCGGTGCCGGACTTCACCTCGCCCCAGTCGCGTCCCTGCTTGCGGAGCTTCGACTCGATCTTCTCCTTCATCGCCCGGGCGTTGTCGCGGGCCTCGTCCTCGCTGCACTGGAAGATCAGTGGATCGACCCGCTCCAGGAACTCCGCGCCGACCGTCTCGTCCCCCGCGATGCACCTCGCCTTCAGCAACGCCTGCCGTTCCCACGGCTCGCCGTGCTTCCGCAGGTAGTCGACGTGCCCGTCCACCGTGTTCACGAGCGCTCCGGACCGCCCCCACGGCCGCAGCCGCATGTCGACGCGGTACAGGAACCCCTCCTTCGTCTTGTCAGCGATCGCTCCGATCAGCTTCTGCCCGAGCGACCAGAACCGCGTGGCGTCCGAGCGGGTGAGGAACACGAGGTCGATGTCCGAGCTGTAGTTCAGCTCCTCGCCGCCGAGTTTGCCGAACGCCATCACGCAGAAGCCGTCGACGTCCTGCTGCAGCTCCTCCGAGAGCAGCGCCAGGCACGCCTGGACGAGGGCGTCGGCCAGCAGTGACAGCTGGACGGTCACCGCCTTCAGGTCGAACAAACCGAACGTGTCGCACGCTCCGATCCGCAACAGCTCCCAGTGCTGCGCCCGCCGCAACGCGTTCAGTTTCGCCGGCAGTTCCTCCTCGTCGGCCGCGGCCGCCAGCGCCGCCTCGCGGAAGTCGAGCCGGCTCTTGAACTCCGACAGCCCGTGGTGCTGCGTCAGCTGCCGCAGGTACAGCGGATTCCGCAGCAGAATCTCCGTGAGGAACTGGCTGCCGACGAACAGCCGCACGAGGATTTCGACGGCCCGCGGGTTCGAGCCGAGGTACCGGAACAGTTCCGGCCGGTCGTCGACGCTGGAGACGAACCGTTCGAAGTTGACGAGCGAGCCGTCGGCCGTCGCCGCGTCCTGCAGGGCGAACACCAGCGGGGCCAACACGTCCGCGAGCGCCCCCCGGGCCTCGTCGTCGTCCCCCGGCAGCCGCCGCAGCCGTTCCCACGCCGTCGACCAGTCGGCGAACCCGACCGCCGTCAGCCAACGTTCCACGTCCGCGGGCGCAGCGGTTCCGTCCAGCAGCGTCGGCAGGTCGTCGGGGCGGGGCAGGTTCACGTTCGACTCGTTCTCCGACGCCAATCACAGCAGACCGGCCGCCGTCGTACCAGCCGCCCACCAAGCCGAATCGGCGATCCGAAATCGCCGATGCGAGTCGGACCTTCTATGCTCCCCACGACCCCCACCGTGCACTCCCACCCCGAGGCCCCGCCGTGCGCATCGCCTTCTTCAGCACGAAGCCGTACGACCGCCGATTCTTCGAGGCGGCGAACGCGGATTCGACCCACGAACTCGTGTTTCTCTTTCCCCGGCTCACAGCGGAGACCGCTCGCCTCGCCGACGACGTGGACGCGGTCTGCGTCTTCGTCAACGACGAACTCGGGCGACCGACCTTGGAACAGCTCGCGGAGCAGGGCGTGAAGCTGATCGCCCTCCGCTGCGCGGGCTTCAACAACGTGGACGTTCCCGCGGCCGCCGAGCTCGGCCTCACGGTCGTCCGCGTGCCGGCCTACTCGCCGCACGCCGTCGCGGAGCACACGGTTGCCCTCATGCTGGCGCTGAACCGCAAGCTGCACCGCGCCCACAACCGCGTGCAGGAGGGGAACTTCGCACTCGACGGGCTGCTCGGCTTCGACTTCCACGGCCGCACCGTCGGCATCGTCGGCACCGGGGCGATCGGACAGTGTGTCGCCCGCATCCTCAACGGCTTCGGCTGCCACCTCCTCGCCTACGACGTCCACCCGCATCCCGAGGCCGAGGCCTTGGGAGTCCGTTACGTCACCTTCGAGGAACTCGCCGAGCAGTCCGACGTCGTCACGCTGCACTGCCCGCTGCTGCCGGCCACCCACCACCTCGTGGACGCCGCCGCCATCGCCCGCATGAAGTCCGGCGTGATGCTCGTCAACACCAGCCGCGGCGGCCTGATCGACACCCGAGCCGTCGTCGACGGACTCAAGTCCCGCCACGTCGGCCACCTCGGCATCGACGTCTACGAGGAGGAAGGGGACCTGTTCTTCGAGGACCTCTCCGACACCATCATCCACGACGACGTCTTCGCCCGACTCCTCACCTTCCCGAACGTGATCGTCACCGGGCACCAGGCCTTTTTCACCCAGGAGGCTCTCGAGGCGATCGCCGCCACCACGCTGGCGAACGTCGACGAGTTCGAGCGGACCGGCCAGTGCGGCAACGCGGTGGGGGACAGGTAGCGGGGGGGAGGGGTCAGGGGGCAGCGGTCAGGAGTCA
>JANQQW010000052.1 GCA_028284885.1 Planctomycetaceae bacterium | reverse complement strand
GGACTCGCGCGCCGCCCTCGCGTGGGTCGGGTTCATCTGGCTCGCCCCGCTCCTCGGGTCGGCGTGCTACGTCTGGCTCGGGGTGAACCGCATCCGCCGCGTGGCCGCCCGACGTCGGCGGCTCGTCTCCGCGGAACCGACGCCCGACGCCGAGTCCCCGTCCGTCGATCTCGCCGACGTGACCGGCCACCTCGCCCCGTTGGCCCGACTCGGCGAGGCCGTCACCGGGCTGCCGCTGCGTCCGGGCCACACGGTCGAGCCACTCGTCGACGGCGACGAGGCGTACCCGGCCATGCTCGCGGCGATCGACGCAGCCGAACGGTCCGTCGCCATGTCGACCTACATCTTCGAGCTCGGCCCGACGGTCCGCGGCTTCGTCGACGGTCTCGCTCGCGCCCGGGACCGCGGCGTCGAGGTCCGGGTGCTGGTCGACGACGTGGGAGCTCGGTACTCGTGGCGACGTGTGACGAGCGTGCTCCGTGAGGCCGGCGTCCCGGCAGCGACGTTCCTCCCCACACTCGCTCCGCGATGGCTGCACGGGGCCAACCTGCGAAACCACCGGAAGCTGCTCGTCGTCGACGGTCGTGTCGGCTTCACCGGGGGCATGAACGTCCGCGAGCGACACCTCCGCGACTGCCCCGGTCCCGTGCGTGTCCGCGACGTCCACTTTCGAGTCGAGGGTCCGGTCGTCGCCGACATGCTGGACGTGTTCGCGATCGACTGGCGGTTCACCACGGGTGAGTCGCTCGACGGGCCCGCGTGGGCCGCGAACACGGCCCAGCCCGGATCGACCTGGGCTCGCGCCGTCCCCGACGGACCGGACGCCGACCTCGACAACCTGGAGCGGGTTCTCGTCGGCGCACTGGCGTGCGCCCGCGAGTCGGTGTTCGTCGTCACGCCGTACTTCCTGCCGAACCCCACGCTCTCCGCGGCCCTCTGCTCGGCGTCGCTGCGGGGCGTATCAGTCGACGTCGTGCTGCCGGCCGTGAACAACCTGCCGCTCGTCCAGTGGGCCTCGATGCCGCTGCTGCCGCCGCTCGTCGAAGCCGGCTGCCGGGTCTGGCGGTCGCCTCCGCCGTTCGACCACTCCAAGCTGATGGTCGTCGACGGGCTCTGGTCGAAGATCGGGTCCGCCAACTGGGATCCGCGCAGCCTCCGACTGAACTTCGAGTTCGACCTCGAGTGCTACGACACCGTCCTCGCCGGTCACCTCGAACGACTGACGCGGGAGCAGATCGCCCGGTCGGAACCAGTCACGCCCGAGTGGCTCGCCGGTCGCCCACTCGCTGCGCAGCTTCGCGACGGGGTGGCACGCCTGCTGACGCCGTCGCTGTGAGCGACCACCGGGCGGCGGGCTCGTCTCAACCCAGCAACTCGTCGATCCGCTCCAGCGCCTCCCGGGCCGGCAGGGGAATCGAGATTCCGTTCGCCGGGACGTCGGCGTCACGGGGGTTGATGCGTACCAACCGATTCGCCGCCTGAGCACACTCGCTGCGAACCGTGGGGACGGCCGTGCCTGCGCCGATCTCGACCGCCACGACGTACCGAACCTCCGCCGTCCGCCGCCACTCGACGTAACGGCGTTCCTGCTCGTCGCTGCGATCCGGGATCCACTCGTAGTCGCCGAACATCAGCACGTTCGGCCGGGCCAGCCCGCCACAGGTCGGACAGGTCGGGAGTTCGGACGTCGCCCGCACCGTCTCCACGTCGACGTCCACCTCCACGTCGTCGGCCGACCAGATCGCCCGGCTGCACTGGCCCACGCACTGCAGGTGGTGAATCGACCCGTGCACCTCGAACAGCCGGGCCTCGTCGAACCCTGCTTTCCGGAAGTGTCCGTCGACGTTGCTCGTGAAGACGAACGCCCCGGACGCCGGCCGTTCGCACCACCGGCGGAGGACCGCGTAGCCGCCGTGCGGCTCGGCGTTGCGGTAGAGATGCAACCGGTGGCCGAAGAAGCCCCACGCCTGCTCGGGGTCACGGTCGAACCAGACCGGGTTCGAGACGTCGTGAAACGGCTTCCCGCGGAAGGCCTGGTAGGCCCGCCAGAACCCCTCGGGGCCGCGGAAGTCCGGCAGGCCGGAGTCGACGCCCATCCCGGCCCCCGCGCCGATCAGCAACGCGTCCGCCCGGTCGATCGCGGCCGCGGCCCGTTCGAGGTTGCGTTCCAAGTCGTCCAAGACGAGGTCCCCCGGCTCACCCGAACGTCGGCAGCTCGGACGGCGGCTTCAGCAGTCGGTCGCGAAAGCCGACGAACAGACACGCCGCGACGAGGTCGGCCGTCGTGCCCGGGTTGCGACGGTGGCCGTCCGCTCGGAGCCAGTCGTCGAGTTCTCGGAACAGCGTCTGGCCCAGACGCTCGGTCGGCCAGCCGGCGGCGAGCACGTCGTACGCCCGCGACGCCGACTCCTTCGCCGTCGCCACGCCACACTTCCGGGCGATCAGCGTGTCCGGCTGCCGGGCCATCAGTTCCAGGTGCAGCCGCACGACGTGCTCCTCCCACCGGGTCGCGAAGTCGTCCAGCACCTCCAGCCGCGGCAGCCCGAAGTCGAGCACGAGCGGGAACCCGTCGGCGTACTCGGCGGCGATCGTGTCCCGCTCGGCGGCCAGCCGCATCATCTCCCGCAGCGACCCGGTCGGCTCGGCACGCACGTCGCCGCCCTTGACCTCACCCAGCCCCCCGGCGCCCGACAACCGAATCGCCTCGTACAACGGCCCGGCGTCCGACTCGTCCAGTTCGGCGAGCACGTCCGGCAGCCCGGCGCGGATCGACCACCCCGACGGCACGGCGCACAGCGGGGCCAGCAGCATCGTGATGCCGAGGTTCACGTTGTGCGAGGCGACCTCTCGCGTCCGCCTGACCGCCTCGAGCACGGAGCGACCGACCGAGGTCGCCGTCGTCCGGGACAACGGTTCCGCGACCACGTCCGCCGCCTTCACGAAGTCCTCGTACCGTGCGTCCTCGAACGAGGCGAACGGGTGGACGTTCCCCGGTTTGACGGCCGTCGCCTCCAGCAGGCAGGCCAGCCGCACGCACTCCCGCACGTGCGCGACGTGGTCCGCGACCGAACCGTCTCCTGCGGCGTTCACCGTCTCGGACACGACCGTTCTCGCTGGGGCCACGGGGGCGAACCGCTTGATTCGAGTGCGGGCATGCGGGAGAAGATACGTCATCGGCCCGCGAATCTCACCGTATGCCCACCCGGTTCCTCCACCGAGAGTCCGCCGTGACGTTCGATCCCGCCCGGCTGCGTACGGTCCATCTCGTCCCGCTCACGGCGTTCGACCAGTCGAACCGGATCGACGTCGAGGTGCAGACGGAGCACGCTCGACGTTCGGCCGCGGCGGGGATCTCGGTCTTCCTGCCGGCCGCCGGGACCAGCGAGTTCCACAGCCTCTCGGCCGACGAGATCGTCGAGGTCGTGCGGGCCACGCGTGCCGGGGCCGGGGACGACGCTCTCGTGTTCGCCCCGGTCGGCCTGCAGGTCGGGCACGCGACCGACGTCGGCAAGCGTTCGCTCGAGGCCGGGGCCGACGGCGTGATGTTCATGCCGTTCGCCCACCCGTACCTCTCCGACCAAGGGGCCTTCGAGTACTACCGGGCCGTCATCGGAGCACTTCGCTGCCCGGTGCTGATCTACAAGAAGTCGCCGCTGCCGAGCAACGAACTCCTGCTGAAGCTCTCGCACGACCCGCGGGTCGTCGGCTTCAAGTACGCGTGGAACCAGATGCACGAGTTCCGCAGCACGGTCCTCGCCGACCGCGGCCGCAGCGAGTGGCTGTGCGGCTCGGCGGAACGCTTCGCCCCGTACTACCTGCTGGCCGGGGCGACCGGGTACACCACCGGGGCCGGCAACGTCGCCCCGCGGCTCACCCTCGCCATGCACGCCGCGTTCGCCGCCGGCGACTGGGCCGAGGGCCTTCGCCTGCAGGAACGGATTCTCCCGATCGAGGACTTCCGCGCCCGCGACGGCGACAGTTTCAACATCAGCATGCTGAAGCACGCCGCGCTGAAGACCGGCCTCGACTTCGGCCCGCCACGCCCGCCGCAACGCTCGCTGACGACCGAGGACCGAACCGAGATCGACGCCCTGCTCGAACCAATCCTCGAAGCCGAGGCCCGACTCGTCGGCGTACACTGAGTTCACACAACACGCTCACCGCACCCCGGAACCGACTCCATGACCACGAAACGAACACTCCTCGGCACCGGCTTGATCGCCCTCGTCGCGACGGCGACGTTCGCCGCTCCGCCGGTTCGCAAGTTCGACGCCCCCGGGGCCCCGAAGTTCACGCGGCTGGACGACGAGCCCGGCCGGAACCCACCGGTCGACGCGGTCGGGAACTACGTCATCGGCCCCGAGTACACGCCGGCACCGGAGAACCGTGCGGTCGAGGGCGTGCCGAAGGGCAAGACGCTGCAGTTCACCATCAAGTCGACCGAGACCCGCCTGCTGAACCCCGGCATCGCCCGCAAGAAGTTCGGCACGCCCGATCCCGACAACCCGAAGACGCTGATCGTCGAGACGCACGAGATCGACTACGTCCGCCAGATCACCGTCTACGTCCCGGCCGGCTACGAGCGCGGCACCGTCGCCCCGTTCATGGTCGTGCACGACGGCCCGAAGGCCCGGCCGAACCAGACGATCGCCAACATCCTCGACAACCTGATCGCCCAGAAGCGAATCCCGCCGATCGTCTGCATCCAGGTGGCGAACGGCGGCGGCGACGCCCAGGGGCACGAACGCGGCCGCGAGTACGACACCATGTCCGGCCTCTACGCCGAGTACATCGAGTCCGAGGTGCTGCCGCGGGTGGAGAAGAACTGCCGCGTGAAGCTGACCGACGACCCCGACGGCCGGGCCGTGATGGGCAGCAGCTCCGGCGGGTCGGCCGCCCTCATCATGGCGTGGTACCGGCCCGACCTGTACCGACGCGTGCTCACCACGTCCGGCACGTTCGTCAACCAGCAGTGGCCCTTCGACCCCAAGACGCCCGGCGGGGCCTGGGACTTCCACGAGACCCTCGTGCCCAACACTCCGAAGAAGCCGCTCCGCATCTTCATCTCCGTCGGCGACCGCGACCTCCTGAACCCCAACGTCATGCGGGACGGCATGCACGACTGGGTGGAGGCGAACCACCGCATGGCGAAGGTCCTCGCCGCCAAGGGCTACCCGTACCAGTACCTCTTCTGCCAGAACTCCGGCCACGGTATCCGCAACGCCAAGGCCCAGTTCCTGCCGCACGCCATCGAGTGGGTCTGGCACGGGTACGAACCGAAGTCCGCCAAGTGAGCTCCTATGACGAACGTCCTGCGAACCGCCGTCCTCCTCCTCGCCTGCTCGACCGCGTCGGCCGACGATCGGGTCGTGGAGGCCGACCTGCTCGTGGTCGGCGGCACCGAGTCCGGGTGTGCGGCGGCGGTGCAGGGGGTGCGGTCGGGGGTGAAGCGGGTCGTGCTCGTCAACGACGTCGACTGGCTCGGTGGGCAGTTCTCCGCCGAGGCGGTCGGGGCGATCGACGAGAACCGAGCGCACGGCTACGACGGCACCGTGCCCATACCGCGGTCCGGACTGTTCCGCGAGGTGATTGACGCCGTCGAGACGAAGAACGCCGAACTCTACGGTGGCGTGAAGCGGCCCGGCCACACGCGGGTCATCACGACCGTCCGACCCGTCGTGGCCGAGGGCGTCTTCCGGGAACTGCTCGCGCCGCACGAACGCTCGGGCCGGTTGCGGCGGTTCTCGAACTACCGCGTGCGCGAGGTGCAGAAGGACGGGAACCGCGTGACTGGTGTCGTATTCACCTCGACGGCCGGCGAGGCGCCGCTCGTCGTAAGGGCCCGGATGACGATCGACGCGAGCGACTGGGGCGACGTCGTCCAGGGGGCTGGCGCCGCTTGGGACGCCGGGTTGGACGCGAGGGCCGAGTACGACGAGCCGAGCGCCCCGGCGAGCGGCGAACCGGCGACCGACATGAACCCGATCACGTGGTGCATGATCCTCGTCCAGCACGACGAACCGGTCGTCGCCCCGGTGCCGGACGGCTACGACCCGCGCTACTTCACCGGCCAGTGGGGCTGGATCGACCAGAAGTTCGCGTACACGTCACGGCGTCTCGTCGACGGGGCGGGGTTCGAGCAGATCGACCATCCCGACGTGCTGCTCGTGAACTCGCCGCCGATCGACTACCCGCTCGACGTCTACCCGGCCGACGTCGCGGCGGCCCTCGAGGCGACGGAGCCGGGGGCGTCGCGGAAGAACCTCGTCGCCATGACGCCCGCCCAGCGGGAGATCGTCTTCCGTGACGCCCGCCGGCACTCGCTGAAGTTCCTCCACCATCTCCGCAGCCGATTCCCCAAGTTTCGCCACATGGCGCTCAGCGAGGAGTTCGGCACGCCCGACCGGCTGCCCCCGAAGCCGTACGTCCGCGAGAGCCTGCGACTCGTGGCGAAGCACGTCGTCCGCGAGCAGGAGGTGCTCGGCTTCGGCAGTCGGTCGAACTACGCGACGACGATGTACCCGGACGCCGTCTTCAGCTGGCAGTTCGAGCTCGACTTCCACCCGACGAAGCGGTCGTGGACGACCGACGCCGGGCCCGACGGCCCCTGGGAGGCGACGTTCCGCGGCAACCGCCGTTTCGGCCGCGGCGGCACCGGCCGGTGTGTCTTCCCGCTGCGGGCCCTCGTCCCGAGCAAGGTCACCGGACTGCTCGGGGCACAGAAGAACCTCGGCTACACGAGCATCGTCGGTTCGTCCTGCCGACTGCACGACCAGTCGATGCACGCCGGGCAGGCCGCCGGCGCGGTCGCGGCCGTCAGTCTGAAGCACGACGTCCCCCCGGAGTCGATCGCGTTCGACGCGGACCGGATGACCGAGGTCTGGTCGTCCCTCGTCGATCCGTCCGACGGGATGCCGCTCGCCGTCTGGCCGTTCGCCGACGTGAAGCCGGACGACGAGGCCTTCGCCGCAATCCAGCAGCTCGCCCTGCGACGGTTGCTTCCACTCACGGCCCGCGACACGTCCTTCCAACCCGACGCCCCGGCGTCCGCGACGTGGCAGAAAGCCGTGCGTGACTCGCTGCAGACCCACGGCTACCAGGTCGACGTCGCCGACAAGCCGTCCACGCGTCGGGAGGTCGCGATCGCAGTCTGGAAGGTGGTCGAGAACGGCTCGATGCCGACGCGCAAGTGGGCGAAACCTGGCGACGCGGACGGCGACGGTCTCCGTGACGACGTCGATCCGCTGCCGTTCACGCCGGGCACTGACTCTTGGAAGGTCGATCCGAAGTCGGACGGTGTCCCGGACTCGAAACTCCTCGCCGGCGAGAACGTCCTCGCGTTCAACTTCACCTCACCGAAGGGCCCCGCGATCGCGGGTTTCACGAACGACGTCGGCCGGCCGTTCGACGACGAACGCGGCTTCGGCTGGTCGGCCGACCTGACGGCGAGCAACCGTCTGCGTGGCGCGGCCGCCGGGACGGTCCGGGACGGGTTCGTCTTCACGCGCAAGTCGGACGCTTGGGAGTGCCGGCTGCCGAACGGTCGCTGGCAGGTCGTCGCGTGCCTGGGGGACTCCGGCCACGACCAGCCCGGTCAGCATCTCGTCGTCGAGGGAGTGAAGGTGGCCCGTGACGTCGACACTTCGGCCGGCTCGTTTCAAGAGGTCGAGACGTCAGCGGACGTGCGGGACGGGCGACTCTCCGTCGAGATCGGCACGCCGCGCGGCGGTAGCAACTCCTGCCTGAACTGGATCGTGATTCGCCCCGCGAGTCGTCCGAACGACTGACCCCGCACGACGCGGCGGGCACGTCCTTGCGGTCAGGACGCCCGGCTGGTTCACTCGACCTCGGCCGCTCCCCTCCGACTTGAGACCGACGACCGAGGACTCTCGCCATGCTGCGTTTCGTTTCGCTGATTCTGATCACCGTCGTCCCGACTCTGGCGGTCGCCCAGAACAAGCCGTACGACGTGTTCCCCGAGGCCGAGCCGCCGTACTACCGGGTCCGGTACGAGGCCGGTACGAAGGAGGAGGAGCTGGTCTTTCCGGTGAACTACACCGTCTGGATCCCGCCGGGCTTCAAGACGTTGCGCGGGGTCGTGGTCCACCAGCACGGGTGCGGCGAAGGGTCGTGCAAGTCGGGGCTGACCGGAGCGTTCGACCTCCACTGGCAGGCCCTCGCGAGGAAGCACGACTGCGCGTTGCTCGGCCCCTCGTACGAGCAGCCGCAGAACGCCGACTGCCAGCTGTGGTGCGACCCGCGAAACGGCTCGGCGGCCACGCTCCAACGGGCGCTCGTCGATCTCGGCAAGCAGTCAGGGCATCCGGAACTGGCGAAGGTCCCGTGGGCGTTGTGGGGGCACAGCGGCGGCGGCCACTGGTGTGGTGGCATCACGCTGATGTTCCCCGAGCGGGTCGCCGCCGCCTGGCTGCGGTCCGGCGTGCCGCAACTGGAGCCGAACCCGATGCGGCCGTCGATCAAGCCGCACGAACTGCCGCAGGAAGCCCTCCGAGTCCCGATCATGTTGAACCCCGGAACGAAGGAGGGGGTGACGGTGAAGACCGGACGGTTCGCACGCGTCTGGCCGGCGAACGAGACGTTCTTCGACGGCGTCCGCGGGAAGGGGGGCCTCGTCGGTGTCGCCGTCGATCCGCTGACGGCCCACGAGTGCGGGAACTCGCGGTACCTCGCGATTCCGTGGCTCGACACCTGCCTGACGCGACGACTGCCTGAGACTTCGGGAGAACCGCTGCGGCCGATGCCGACGGAGGACGTGTGGCTGACCACGCTCGCCGGCTTCGAGGCGAGTCCCGCCAAGGAGTACGAGGGGACCCCGCTGAAGGCCGCGTGGCTGCCGAACGAGGCCATCGCTAGAAAGTGGACCGAGTTCGTGAAGGACACCCGGGTCTCCGACGACACGCCCCCGCCCGCACCGACGAACGTGCGGTTCGACGGCAAGACGCTGACGTGGGACGCCGAGGCCGACCTCGAGAGCGGGCTCGCCTACTTCGTCGTCGAACGGAACGGCGAGAAGGTCGCCCAGGTTCCCGAGAAGCCGGCGAACCGCTTCGGCCGACCGCTGTTCCAGAACCTGCAGTACAGCGACACGCCGACCCAGCCGCTGGCGAAGATGGAGTACACGGTCCCCGCGGCACCGTCCGGGAAGTCGGGCTACCGAGTCTTCGCGGTCAACACGGTCGGCCGTCGGTCGAAGCCCTCCGAGACGGCCGAATAGGCGGGATTCTGATGTCTGAACAAACAGAAGAGTGCTGGCTCTTTCGATTCGTTGTCGAGTCGTCCGACGGCTCTCCGCTTGCGAAGTCCACTGCGTCACAGCTGCTTGAAGAGTTTGTTGCAGTGGTCGAGCAGCACGGGCTTCAGATGGGGGGCGGGTACTCTCCGCCCCCCGAGCCTGAGTCGCTGAGTGATCCCGCATGAGGTTGCCGCGTCGAATCCTGCGTCTAACTGTTGACGGACCTCGGCGCGCGACCAGTTCGACCGTGCAGACACCGCGCGAGTCCCGTAGGATGCAACGCGGAGGACGGGCCATGAAGATTTCGATTGCGGAGTTCCTCGAGCGGCTCGAGGAGAGTGATGTTCTGGACGCGCAGGCGCTGGAGGGCGTACGGGCGAAGTCGGGGGACCTCTCGGCGGACGCCGAGCCGTTCGTGAAGACCCTGCACCAACAGGGCGACCTGACTGCCTACCAGGCGAAGGCGCTCTGGAAGGACCGCGGCCGGAAGCTCACGTTCGGCAACTACGTCGTGGAGGACGAGCTCGGCCGGGGAGGCATGGGGGTCGTCCTGCGTGCCCGGCACCGCCGGATGAAGCGTCTCGTGGCGGTGAAGGTGCTGCCGGCCGAGATGACGAGCGACGACGAGGCGATCGCGCGGTTCCAGCGGGAGGTGGAGGCCGCCGCCCAGTTGACGCACCCGAACATCGTCGCCGCGCACGACGCCGACGAGATCAACGGCCAGCAAATCCTGGTGATGGAGTTCGTCGACGGTCGGGACCTTGCGAGTGTCGTGAAGACGAAGGGTCCGTTGTCCGTCGAGGAGGCGGTCGACTGCGTCCTGCAGGCGGCCCGCGGCCTCGCCTACGCCCACGAGCGCGGCGTGATCCACCGGGACATCAAGCCGGCCAACCTGCTGCTCGACGCCGAGGGAACCGTCAAGATCCTCGACATGGGTCTCGCCCGCTTCTCCGACGCGGCCGAGGTCGGGACCCAGGCGGAGCTGACGGGCACCGGCACCGTGATGGGCACGATCGACTACATGTCGCCCGAGCAGGCCCTCAGCACGAAGACCGCCGACGCCCGCAGCGACGTCTACAGCCTGGGCATGACGCTGTACTACCTGCTCACCGGCACGCCGGCGTTCGGGGGAGACTCGCTGATGGCCCGGCTGCTCGCCCACCGCGAACAACCGATTCCCAACCTGTCCGACTCGCGCGACGACGTGCCCGCCGAGTTGCAGGCCGTCTTCGAGAAGATGGTCGCGAAACAGGCGGACGACAGGTACCAGACGATGAACGAAGCGATTGCCGCCCTCGAGACGTGCCGCCGAGCGGACGACGCCTCGGGCCTCGCCGCCACAGCGCCGCGGACCGGTGACGCGGCGGAGGGGCTCTCCGAGGTCCTCGACGCGACCGACCAGTTCCAAGCCGACGACGGGGTCGCCGTGGCGACCGTGCCGCGGACGGAGACGGGCGTTGCGGCGGAGGCGGAACCGTCGGCCGTCGAGTCGCCGACGATCGTCGCCGGGATGGCCACGGAGACGTCGCGGACCGTTCGTCGGACGGCCGCGCCGACTCGTCCACCGTGGACCGACTGGCGCGTGCTCGCCGGCGCTGGTGGAGCCGCCGCTCTGCTGCTCGGGCTGATCGTCTTCTTCTTCCAGACACCGAACGGCACGCTGCGGGTCGAGATCGCCGACCCGGAGATCGAGGTCTCGGTCAAGGGGACGGAGATCGTCCTCAAGGGGGCCGATCCGCAGGACGTCTCGTTGAAGCCGGGTGAGCACACGCTCCACGTCAGGCGGGGCGACTTCGAGTTCGACACCGAGACGCTGATCCTCAAGAAGGGCGAGACCGTAATCGTGCGGGCCGAACTGCTCGACGGGCAGGTGCAGGTCGTTCGTGGGGAGAAGGTGATCGGGTCGTCCTCGCCCGGCGGCGTCGGTCTCCCGGAGGGCACCGGGACCGGCAAACTCGCCGCGGCCGAACCGGGCGCGAACAACGCGCTCCGGTTCGTCGAGGACTCCGACTACAACGGGCCCGCACACGTGCGGCTCGCCGAGCCGTGGCAGCCGAAGGCCTACACCGTCGAGGCGTTCGTCCACACCGAGCAGAAGAGTGCCAATCACGCGCACGTGTGGAACACGGTACCCCGCGTCATCCTCTCGATCGGCCCGAACGTGTGGTCGGTCTACGACTCCTCGAGCCGGAAGACCCAGGTCTTCTATCAGGGGGAGAAGCCGGTCGGCCGCAAGGTTCACCTCGCCAGCGTGCACACCGGCAAGGAGTTGCTCTTCTTCATCGACGGCCAACTCGCCGGAAAGGTCGAGAACGACGGTCATGAACCGATCGACAGCTTCGGCTTCGGCGGCCGGCAGTACCTCGGCACCTTGGACGAGATTCGGATCTCCTCCGTGGCCCGGTACACGAAGGACTTCACCCCGCCGAAGCCGAGCGAGCAGTTCGTGCCGGACGAGCACACGTTCGCCCTGTACCACCTCGACGAGGGAGAGGGTGACACGTTCGCCGACTCCAGCGGCAACGAGAACCACGGCAAGCTCAAGGGCGTGAAGTGGACGAAGTCCAGCGACGTGAAGGGGGCCGCCTCGACGCCTCGACCGGCGACGACCACGCCCCTCGCCGAACGCGGGCTGGTCTTCGACGGCGACGACGTCGTCACGATCGACTCCCTGAAGCTCGACTGCGACACACCGGTCACCTTCGAGGCGTGGTTCTCCGCCAAGGACAAGTGGCCCGGCTACCTCGTCAACGTCCCGCAGCAGGGCGGCAAGGGGACCGACATGAACCTCTCCGCCGGCAACGCGCGACAGGGCTGGAACGGCTTCCTGCGGACCAACGAGACCTACAAGTTCTTCCAGGCGAGCAGCGGCGTCCCACCGAGGACCGACGGCGAACCGGTACACGTCGCCTTCGTCCGGGACAAGGCCGAGCTCCGCCTGTACGTCGACGGCCTGCTGCGCACGAAGACTCCGCTCGAGCCGGAACTCGTCTACCCGCTCGACAAGCGGGCCGTCCACCTCGGTCAGGACTGCACTGGAATCCTCCGCGGCGTGCGCATCACGAGCGGTGCCAGGTACACGGAGAAGCGATTCACGCCGGAGCAACCGCTGACGGCCGACGCGAACACGCTCGGGCTGTACCACTTCGACGCCGGCCAAGGGGACGTCCTGAAGGACGCCAGCGGCAACCGACACCACGGCAAGATCACCGGGGCGACGTGGGTGAAGCGCGGCGAGTCGGCCCCCGCTGGCGGGAAGCCCGTGCTCCAGTTCGACGGCGACGACGTCGTCACGGTCGAGTCGCTGAAGATCGACGACGGGAAGCCCTACACGTTGGAGACGTCGTTCGTCTGGCGGAAGGAGTCGTCCACGGGGTTGTACGCCGGTCACGCCAACCACCCCAGCAAGCCAGGCGTCTCCATCGGCAGCGTCAGCCGAGACGGACCATGGTTCGTGCATCGAGCTTCCACCGGACATGTCGCCGACGGCGGCAAGTTCCGCGACGGGGAGCGAGTCGTTCTCGCGATGGTCCACAACGGAGAGCAGATGTCGACGTTCGTGAACGGGGAACTGTTCAAGCAGGTGGACACCAAGGACGTGCCCCCGCTGCCAACGGAGGCTCCATTCGTCATCGGTCGGAGCTTCGTGGGCCGGTACGACTACGTCCGCCTGTCGAAGACGGCACGGTACACCGAGGACTACACGCCGCCGGCGACGCCGAAGCCGGACGCCGACACGATCGCCCTGTACCTTTTCGAGGAGGGAAGCGGCGACGTCCTGAAGGACGCCAGCGGCAACGGCCACCACGGCAAGATCACCGGGGCGAACTGGGTGAAGCGCGAGGTCGCCGCTCGACCGGACGTGACGGCCCCGTCCCGAGACGGGGCGAACCACGCACTGCTGTTCAACGTCGACAGGAAGACCGGAGAACGGCATGAGGTGGTCGTGCCGTCCCTGAAGGACACGTCGAAGTCACTGACACTCGAGTTCTGGACGAAGTGCAACAAGTCGCAGGCTCACAGTGAGATCGCGGGGTTCGGCGACCAGCGAATCGCGACGGGGTCGGTTCCCCACATTTGCTATCGCATCGGTCGGGGAGCGATCTGCGACGGGGTCAAGGACCGGGGAGTCGACGAACCAGTCCACCTCGCAATGGTCCGTGACGCCGAACGCGACGAGCGCCGGTTCTACGTCGACGGCCGGCTGGTCGGGCGGGAGTCACCCGCCGGACGACCCAGCGAGAGGGACGACCTCCGCATCTGCAACGTCGATCGGCAGTACGAAGCGGAGACGGAGCGGGGTGGCCCGCGATACGTCGGCTGGATCGACGAGTTGCGAGTCTCCGACACCCCGCGGTACACGGACGACTTCACCCCGGCGAACCGCTTCGAGCCGGACAAGCACACTCGCGCCCTGTACCACTTCGACGAGGGCCAAGGCGACGTCCTGAAGGACGCCAGCGGCAACGGCCACCACGGCAAGATCACCGGGGCGACGTGGGTCGGCCGCGATGAGTCGAGGTGACGCCAAGACGTTCACCGGCAAGCTCGTCCGGCCGCGGTGGTTCTACAGGCAGTGGATGCTCGCCGGGAACCGGGCGCTCTTCTTCGACCGGCTGGTCCGGGACTTCGGCGACTTCGTCCACTACCGCGGCCTGTTCGACTTCCACCTCGTCAACCACCCGGACCTCGTCAAGCGGGTGCTGCAGGAGACGCACGACGCGTACGACAAACGGAGCGTCGTCTACGACCGGTTCCGGAACGCGTTCGGCGACGGGCTCGTCGTCTCCGAGGGGGCGAAGTGGAAGCGGCAACGCGGCCTGCTGCAGCAGTTGTTCGGCCCCGTCACGGTCAAGCGGTACTTCGGGGCGATGGTCGACGCGGCGAGCGGGCTCGCCGACGAGTGGTCTCGGCGGACCGAGTCCGGGACGGTGTTCGACGTCGCCCACGACATGAACGGGCTCGCTCTCGAGATCGCAGGGCGGGCCTTCTTCCGCACGGGGTTCGACCAGTCGCGGGACCGCATCCACGCGTGGACGCACACGGTGAACCACTACAGTTCGAAGCCACCGCTGCCCGTCGTGCGGAGCTTCTGGTTCCCGTCGCCGCTGAACCGTCGCCTGAAGCGGACGCTCCGCGAGCTGCACGCGTTCCTGCAGGAGCTGATCGACGAACGCCGCGAGCGCGGCGGCGACGAGGACCTGTTGTCGGTCCTGCTGCAGGCCCGCGACGAGACGACGGGGGAGGCGATGACCGACGCGGAGATCCGGGACGAGGTGCTCGGCATGGTCATCGGCGGTCACGAGACCTCGTCCGCCGCGTTGACCTGGACGTGGTACGAACTGCACCGCCACCCCGAGGTCGAGGCCCGACTGCACGAAGAGGTGGACGAGGTCCTCGGCGACGGGCCCCTCGACGTGGAGGACGTCGGCCGACTCGAGTACACGCGGATGGTCGTCGAGGAGGCGTTGCGGCTGCACCCCCCGTTCTGGTTCGAGAACCGAAACGTCGTGCGGGAGACGGCACTCGGTGGCGAGCGACTGCCAGCCGGCTCGCTCGTCGCGTTCAGCCGGTACTCGCTGCACCGGCACCCGGACTTCTGGAACGACCCCGAACGGTTCGACCCCGAACGGTTCCGACCCGGGCAGGAGGAGAACCGTCGTTCGACGTACGCGAGCGTGCCGTTCGGCGGCGGCCCCCGCATCTGCATCGGCCTGCACTTCGCAATGCTGGAGCTGGTCGTCGTGCTCGCCCTCCTCGCCCGTCGGCACCGGCTCGTCGTCGACGCGAGCGACCGGCACGAGATGGCCGCCGCCCTGACCATGCACCCGAAGTACGGCGTCCGCGTCCGGGCCGAGCCACGTCAGCCGCGCAGCAGGCGGTAGACCCAGTCGACCGGTTTCAGGCCGAGCAGCACGAGGATGAACGGCCACGGCAGGTAGACCGGTGCCGACAGGCTCTCGTCGCGGGCCCGCGAACCTTCGGTGCGGTAGTGCAGGGTGGTCGCCGGCGCGAGGTGCATCCGCCACCACGCCCACAGGGAGCCGAGCCGTCGCCACGTCGGAAAGACGTCCGACAGCTTGGCCAGCTGGTCGCAGTAGGGGATCATCTCGACCGGGAAGATGACGTCGAGGTCCACGTTCGAGAACTTGCGGCGTCGCTTCTCGAGATCCCGACGGTGGAGTTCGGGCAGTTGCCGCGGCCGTGCGTGCCGCCCTGCGAGCAGCCCGCAGACGAGTCGGGCCTGCATCTCGCTCATCGAAGGAATGTTGCCGATGACGGGCCGGGCGTGGCCGACGAGGTACAGGTCGGGCCACTCCACGTGACAGCAGCCGAGGTAGAAGTCCTGGAGCCGCACGCGGCCGTCGAACAGTTCGTCGAGCCGGTGCCGGTACCCGACCGCCGGCACGACGAGGTCGGGGGCGACCGAGACCTCGCCGTCCGAGTCGAACTCGCGGAACCGCTGGAAGGTCCGGTCGACCGGGGGGCCGACGATCCGCAGGTCGCCGCGGCCGACGGCGTCGAGGAAGTCGTCGCTCTTGTTGTGGAACATGTCGAACAGGCCGGCGCGGGCCGCCTTGGTCAGCCGGTGGGCCCACTCCTTTCGCCCGGCCCGCACGCTGTCGTCGGGCGACGCCGTCTCGTCCGCCTGACTTCGGTTCGGGAACAGCCGCTCGAACGTCTTTCGGTAGCGGATCCGCGCCTCGACGAACCGCTGACCGATCGCGTTCCGGACGTCCTCGTGGATCGACAGCATCAGCCGGTTGCGGAGGAAGTCCGACGGGACGCCGCGAATGGGGTGGTACCGCGGGCTGACGCGGACGCCCGACTTCAGCGACAGGAACACCCGGTTGTTCCGCTCGGGGTGGGCGAGCCGGTTCGCGAAGTCGACGGCCGACTCCCCGCCGCCGACGACCACGACGCACTGGTCCGTCACGTCGTCCAGGCTGGCGAGTTCCGCGGCCGTCGTCGTTCGAACGTCACACTCGACCGGTTTCGGCTTCGCCGCGAGTCCGGTGCAGACGACGACGGCGTCGAACCGCTCCTCGACCGGCGGCGCGTCGGCTCGGTGCAGCGTCGCCCGCCACCCCCCTTCGTCGAGCCGTCGCAGACGTTCGACGCGGCAGTTCCGTTCGACGTGCGGTTCGAGGGCGAACTCCTCCGCGAACCGAGTCAGGTACTCGCCGTACTCGCCGCCGCGGAAGAACTCCTCCCGGCTCGCTCCGGCGTCCGGCCGGACGGTGGCGTCGTAGACCGGGAAACAGGCGAACTGCGTGGTGTACTTCGTCGAGGTGGAGACGAACCCCGGGTACGGGTTGCCCCAGGCGCCGGTGATGTCATCCGACTGTTCGAGGCAGCGGACCTCCCAGTCGGGGAGAAGGTCGAGGGCGTACTTCAGGCAGACCAGACCGCTGCTGCCCCCACCGACGATCGCCAGCCGCCTCCTCCGCGGACGGTCCCCGACCGGCCCGCTCATGGCGACACGGCCGTCAGGCTGACGAACACGAAGTTGAACCGGCCGGACTCCGGCACGAACAACAGCACGCGGTCGCCGCTCTGCAGTTCGCCGCGCCGCAGGTACTCGTCCAGCATGACATAGATGCTCGCCGACCCGGTGTTGCCGGCCGTCGCGAGGTTCGTCCAGTAAGGCACGGGGTTGTCGCCGTCCTCACAGTGGGCGGCGATCACCCGCTCCATCCGCTTACGGAAGAAGAACGACGACATGTGTGGCAGGACGACGGTGTGCGCGTCGAGCGTGTCGCCGTGCGTCTGCATCGCGTCGGCGACGAACTGGTCGGCAGACGGGAAGAAGTGGCTCGACAGCACGGAGAGGTCCTGGCTGAGGAGCGCCGTCCGGCTCTCGAGCGTCATGCAGAGCGGGGCCTGGTTGGCGAACGACCGGGAGTGCACCCAGTCGACGCGAAGCGACAGCCCCTCGGCGGCCGGCCGGTCCTGGAGCAGGAACGCCCCCGCACCGTCCGAGAGCATGAACCGCAGGAAGACCGACATGAACCAGCGGCTGTTCCGGACGTTCTCGTGCTCGGCCCGGTCGTCCACCGGACGGATCGACGACGACTTCAACACCTCCGAGGCGTGCTCGGCCCCGACGACCAGCGACGCCCGGTGCTCGCCCCGTTCGATCGTCCGAACGGCGTTCACGAGCGCGGCCGCCGCCGAGGAGCAGATGCCGGCGTGCGAGGCGATCTCCGTCGGCCGGGTGACCATTCCGGTCTCACCCAGCCGGCCGTGCAGGATCGACGCGTAGCCGGGAGCCGCGAGCGGGGCGAAGGTCGTCCCCGCGGCGATGTGCGTGACGGGCACGTCCGGAGCAGCCGACTCCAGACAGGCGGCGACCGCCCGCCTGCCCATCTCGTAGACGTCCTCGGTCGGCCGTTGGTCGCGGTCCTGGGCGTAGTGCCGGCTGGTGATGCCGTTCATGGCGAGCACCCGCTGCCGCACTTCGGCCTCGCCGTCCAGCGAGCCGAGATAGTGCTCGATCTCGTCGTTCCCCCGGGCCGGCCCCGGCAGGTACGAGGCCGTCTGCGTGACGTAGCACGGCATGACCTACGGCTCCGCGGGAACGGGTGGGTTCGTCCGCAGCAGGTCGTACACGACCTCGTCGAACACGATGTGGTAGTACAGGTACTGGCTCGGGTTCGAGAAGAACGCGCTGCTGTTGTAGTGGCCGCGGTTGGAGACCTCCTGCATGAAGAAGTCGAGATCGATCTGCACTCGCTCGTTGCCGGCGTAGAGCTGCTTCATGCACCACAGCAGCAGCGAGTCCGACCCGAACGAGTTCAGCGCCGTGATCGTGGTCCGTAGGTCGCCGAACAGGGTGATCCCCATCACGACGAGCATCACGATGTTCGTCGGCCCCAGCAGCCTCCACGAGTGCCTTCGGTTCTCCTCGAGCACGGCCTTGCTGTACTGCTCGTGGTCGCCGGGCCGGATCGAACGGATGTAGTCGAGGTTGGCGAGGAACGCCTCCTTGTCGAACCGGTCGACGACCTCGTAGGAGAGAAGGTCGTGGCCGATCGTCAGCCGGTTCTTCACCAGCATCCGCGTGTCCTCCACGTCGTACACGCCGTCGATGCCGTTGAGCCGCTCCCCGGTGCTCTCGTGGGGGACGCCGCGGCGGCTGAGCACGTGCCGGTACAGCAGCGGCTCGATCTGCACGTGCCGCATGAACAGCTCGGCCGCCTCGGGGCGGGCGACGTACTTCAGGCCGAGCGCCATCCACTTGTCGATCAGCCACGCCTCGAAGCCGAGCGGCCAGCGGTGGAACACGAACTTGAGCGGAAAGCTGACACACCGCACGAAGAAGTAGGCCACCAACAGGATCGGCCGCAGGACGACGAAGTCCCACTGCTTCTGCTCTCGCGCGAAGACGTCGTTCGCGTAGTCGGTGATGTAGGGGAACCGGTGCATCGTCGGGGATTCGAGTCCAAGTGATCGCGCACGGACCGGACAGGGGGACCGGGCGTCCGAACGGCAGCCGGTACTATGCCCGGACGTCGCGTCTTTTGCGAGACGGGTTCGGCCGTCCGATACAACGGAAGGAAGCCCGGCTCCACGCGGGGAACCGGGCTTCCGGGTGTCACGGGCGGGGCTCGGGCCGTTCTACTTCATCACGACCCACACGTTGCGGTAGACGACGGGGTTGCCGTGGCCCTGCAGGTAGATGGGGCCGGGGGCGTCGGCCTCGCCGTACTTGCCGGGCGTGTTCTTCGGCAGTTCGAGGTCTTCGTGGATGACGACGCCGTTGTGCTTGATCGTCACGCGGGCGTTCGTCGTCTTCTTGCCGTCCTCGTACTTGGCCGCCGTGAAGTCGACGTCGTACGTCTGCCAGACGAGCGGCGGGAGGCACATGTTGACCTTCGGCTGGGCGATCTTGTAGATGCCGCCGCACTCGTTGTCCTTCCCCTCGAGGCCGAACGAGTCGAGCACCTGCACCTCGTACCGGCCCTGCAGGTAGACGCCGCTGTTCCCCCGCGCCTGGCCGCGAGCCTTCGGCTTGAAGGGCGTGCGGAATTCCAGGTGGAAGCTGTGGTCGCCGAACTTCTCCAGCGACTCGGTGTTCGCCGCGAGCAGTTCCTTCATGGCGATCTGGCCCCCCTTCCACGCATCGGCCGACTTGCCGTCGAACAGCACGATCGCCCCCTCCGGCGGCTTCGACCCGAGCGTGGGGCTCTTCCGCTCGGTCTTCTCGAGCGTCGCCTCGACCTCGCCGGACGGCCGCAGCAGGCTCAGCTTGCCGCCCACGAGCGTCGCGGTCTTGTCACCGGTCTTGAAGGTGACGACGTCGTCCTTGGCCGCCCCCTTCGCGGAGACGTGCATGTCCCCCCGCGACCAACCGGCCCCCGGCAGCCCACCGAGGAAGACCTCGAGCTGGTACTCGTCGCCGCCGAGCGCGACGACCTGCGCACCGACCTTCTTGCCGTCCGACTCGCCGAGGTACTCCCCCTGCACGGCGTAGCTGTCGGGCACCTTCGCGGGATCGGTGTAGATTTCCTCCTGCGCCACGGCAGGGGCGGCGAGGACGGTGACAAGGGCGAACGTCGGCAGGAAGCGGGGCATGTCGGTCTCCGTGGTGGGTGTCCCTGAGTCAGGATTCCCAACGTACCGCCGAGTCGCCCGTCGAGGCAATGCGTGGAAAGCAGTGCACGAGACGGGCTGTTGTCGTCATTCTGCGCGAATCCTCGAATTTCGACTGGTCGGTCCTCGGGGTCGTTCGTCGTCAGAGTAGGGCAAGTGAATCCCGACCCCGAGGACTTCTCGTGCGTGCACTCCGACTCCTCGCCGTACTGGCACTGCTTCTCCCGTCCCTCTCACAGGCGAACGACGGCCGCGACACTCCAACAAAGCGCGTGCCCACGGACGCGGAGGGGACGACGTCCGTCAAGTGGGTGAAGGCCGAGGAGGCCGGGTACTATCCACTCTCGGTGAACAGCGAGCCGGTCAACGGCCGAAGCCTGTCCTTCGCGGCGGGCAAGGGTCCGGCCGCTCCGTTCTTCCGCATCGAGAACGACGAGGACTGGAAGGCGTTGCTGGAGAAGATCGTCGGCGACGACCAGGAGCCACCGGCGTTCGCGCCCGATTTTCGGCGAGAGTTCCTGTTGGTCGTCTTCCATCGCAACGACGACAAGACAACGTTCCCGTTCCTCGACCTCGAAGTCTACGAGGCCGAAGCCGGGTTGAGAGCGTTCGTCTTCCACGAGAGTCGCGGTACCCCGCCGACAGACGACCTGGGCTGGTATCTGGTGACGACGGTCCCGCGAACTCTGGCCGAACGCGGCGTCAAACTGCGATTCGCCCGCCAGGACTGGGGCCGCCCGTGCAGCACCTTCGGTCCTGCCATCAGGATCGCGGCCCAACCGCGGAAGTAGCCCAAGTCACCGGGCGAGGCTCACGCCAGAATGTCCTTCACCACGTGGCCGTGCACGTCGGTCAGGCGGAAGTCGCGGCCTTGGTACGGGTACGTCAGCCGTTCGTGGTCGAAACCGAGGAGGTGCAAGATCGTCGCCTGCAGGTCGTGCACGTGGACGGGGTTCTCGGCGACGCTGAAGCCGAGTTCGTCACTCGCGCCGTAGGTGCCAGGCTTCGTGCCGCCGCCGGC
Organism: Planctomycetaceae bacterium; assembly: GCA_028284885.1. Classification (GTDB taxonomy): domain Bacteria; phylum Planctomycetota; class Planctomycetia; order Planctomycetales; family Planctomycetaceae; genus JANQQW01. Next base: position 2,637 of record JANQQW010000052.1, on the reverse strand, counting down.
CATGAACATGGAGTAGCAGTCCGGGTAGTGGTCCCGGCCGAGCACCTGCCCCTTGGACGTGCGGCCCTCGCGGAACGGCGTACGGCCGAACTCGCCGCTCCACACGACGAGCGTCTCGTCCAGCAGGCCCCGCTGCCGGAGGTCTGAGATCAGTGCGGCCACCGGCTGGTCCATCTTCGCGCACCGCTTCACGAGCCCGTCGCGAATGTCCTCCCGCGGGTTGGTGCCGTGGAAGTCCCAGCCCCAGTCGAACAGCTGGACGAACCGCACGCCCTGTTCGACCATGCGGCGGGCGAGCAGGCAGTTGCCGGCGAAGCTGCCGTCGCCCGGCTGGCAGCCGTACGCGTCCAGTGTGGCCTTCGTCTCGGTGGAGAGGTCCATCGCCTCCGGCACCGAGGTCTGCATGCGGAACGCGAGTTCGTACTGCGAGATGCGGGTCTCGGTCTCCGGGTCGCCGAACGTCGAGTGCTGCAGCTCGTTGAGGTCCCTGAGAGCGTCGAGACTCGTCCGCCGCAGGTCGCGGTTCATTCCCTTGGGGTTCGAGACGTAGAGGACGGGGTCCCCTTTCGAGCGGCACTGCACGCCCTGGAAGACGGACGGCAGGAAGCCGCTGCCCCACGCACTCTTGCCAGCCGACGGGTTGGTGCCGCCGGAGATCAGCACCATGAAGCCCGGCAGGTCGGCGTTCTCCGAACCGAGGCCGTACGTGACCCACGAGCCGAGCGACGGCCGGCCCATCCGCGGCGACCCGGTGTAGAGCATCATCTGGGCCGGGGCGTGGTTGAACTGGTCCGTGTGCAGCGACTTCACGATCGAGAGTTCGTCGGCCACCTTCGGCAGGTTCGTCAGCGCGGCGGACAGCTCGGCCCCGGTATCGCCGTGCCTCGCGAACGCGTGCGGCGTCCCCAGCAACTTCGGCACGCCGCGGGTGAAGGCGAACCGCTTCCCCTCGAGGAACGAGTCCGGGCAGTCCTCGCCGTCGTGCTCGACGAGTTCCGGCTTGTAGTCGAAGAGGTCCAGGTGCGGCGGCGAGCCGGCCATGTGCAGGTAGATGACCCGCTTGGCCTTCGCCTTCAGCGGGGGATCCTTCGGCGCGAGGGGGTTCTCCCCGTCGACCGCCGGAGCCGCCTGCATGCGGCCGTCGCTCATCAACGACGCGAGCGCCAGCCCGCCGAGACCGAGGGAGCCGTCACGAAGGAAATGACGTCGGGTCGTCTGCAGGTGATCGAACATGCTTGGGGTCACTTGGGGTTGTTCGGTCTTGGTTGAACCACAGAGGCACAGAGACGCAGGGAGAAGGAACCACGGATCGACACGGACCAACACGGATTCCGGTGGACCGGAGATGATCCGTGTGCATCCGTGGTTCTCGAACTGTTGTCCTCTCCGTGCCTCCGTGTCTCTGTGGTTTCACTTCCGCGCCAGAAACTCGTCGAGGTTCATCAGGACGTTTGCGACGACGGTCCACGCCGCGAGGTCGACTTCGCTGGTCCCGGCGGGGGCCGGGCCGATGGGGTCGGTGGCGAGGGACTTCGCGTCGGCCGGGGTCTCGGACAGTTCGGCGTGGACCGTTTCGTACAGGGTCTTCAGACGTGTCAGTTCCGCGTCGCTCGGCGGGCGGGTGACGGCGAGTTGGAAGGCCGTCGTCATGCGGGCGTCGAGGGACTCGTCGGCCTCGGCGACGACGCGGCGGCCGAGTGCCTGGGCGGCTTCGACGTAGACCGGGTCGTTCAGCGTGACGAGCGCCTGCAGCGGCGTGTTCGTGCGGATGCGGCGGATCGTGCAGACCTCGCGGCTGGTCGCGTCGAACGTCATGAAGGAGGGGTAGGGCGTGGTGCGACGCCACGACGTGTAGAGGCCGCGGCGGTAACGGTCGGGCCCGTCGCTCGACTTCCAGTCGGTCGAGCCGCCGAAGGCCGCCCGCAGTCCGAGGTTGGGCCGCGGCGGACGGACCGAGGGGCCGTTCATCTTGCGACTGAGCAAACCGCCGGCTGAGAGCGCGGCGTCGCGGATCGTCTCGGCCGAGAGCCGGTGACTGGGGCCGCGGGCCAACAGCTTGTTCGACGGGTCCCGCTCGATCAGCTCGGGGGTCGTCTTCGACGATCGACGGTACGCGGCCGAGGTGACGATCGTGCGAAGCATCCGCTTCGTGTCCCAGCCGGTCCGGACGTACTCGGTGGCGAGCCAGTCGAGCAGCTGCGGGTAGGCGGGCGGCTCACCCTGGATGCCGAAGTCCTCGCTCGTCTCCACGAGTCCCGTGCCGAAGAGCTGCTCCCACAGCCGGTTGACGGCGACGCGGGCCGCGAGCGGGTTGTCGGGGGTCGTGATCCAGTTCGCGAGGTCGAGCCGGTTGGGCGACTCGACGCCGGGGGGCAGGGCGTGGAACGCGTCGAGCACACCCGGCTGGACGACGTCGCCCGTGTCGAGGAAGTTGCCGCGGATCTGGACTTTCGTCGTCCGGCGGCGGCCCTCGGGCAGTTCGCGGAGGACGGGGGTCGGCACGCCGCGGATGCCGGCGAGCCGCTTCTTCGCCTCTTCGAGCTGCTTCTTCTCGGGAATCTCGACGCTGGTCGACTTCTCCGAGAACGCGAGGATCGACTTCGTGTCGGCGTCGCTCAAGCCGTCGGCCCGTCTCCG
>JANQQW010000047.1 GCA_028284885.1 Planctomycetaceae bacterium | reverse complement strand
CTCGCCGGTTCCCTGTTCCTGGGGTCGATCGTCCGCTCGGTCGTCGGCTTCGGCGACGCCCTCATCGCCATGTCCCTCATGGCGTTGCTCGTCGAGCCGGACTTCGCAGCCGCGTTGATGGGCCTCTGCTCCGCGACGGTCGGGCTCGGCCTGCTGTCGATCGACTGGCAACACGTCGAGGTCCGGCAGGCGTGGCGGCTGCTGCTCGGTGCGGCCGCGGGGCTCCCCGTCGGCATCCTCTGCCTCAAGTTCGCCTCGCCGGCACTGGCGCGGATCGTGCTCGGCACGTTCCTGCTCGTCTACGTGACGTACGAGCTCTTCCTGACGATCCCCGAGCGACTGCGGACGTTCTCCGCGCTCCCGTACGTCTTCGGGTTCCTCGCCGGACTCTTCGGCGGGTTCACGATGACGCCCGGCCCGCCCGTCGTCGCGTACGGTCGCCTCGTCGACTGGCCCGCCGACCGCTTCCGCGCCACGATGACGGGGTTCTCGATTCCGTTCGGAACCGTCGTCTGCCTCTCGTACGGGCTCTCGGGCTTCTGGACGAGCGACGTCTTCCTCGCCTACGGATGTGCGATGCCGACACTGCTGGTCGGCCTGCTGCTCGGGAACGCCGTCCACGGCCGCGTCCCGCGCGAGGCGTTCAAGCGGGCGGTGCAGGTGATGCTCGTCCTGCTCGGCGTCGCACTCGTCGTTCAGGGAACGGGCGCCGTGACGAAGCCGCCCGAGACCGCTACCCTCGCGTCACGATGACGAACCAGGCGAACACCGACACGACCGACCGGCTCCGCGACGTCGTTCGCGAGCACTGGGGGTACGACAGCCTGCGGCCGCTGCAGGCCGAGGCGATGACGGCCGTTCTCGACGACCGCGACTCGCTCGTCGTGCTGCCCACCGGCGGCGGAAAGTCGCTCTGCTTCCAGGCCCCGGCCCTCTGCATGGACGGCACGGCGGTCGTCGTCTCGCCGCTGCTGTCGCTGATGAAGGACCAGGTCGACTCGCTGACCGCCAACGGCATCGCGGCCGGCTGCCTCAACAGCATGCAGTCGCCCGCCGAACGTCGCCGCGTCCTCGACGACCTCCGCTCCGGCGAACTGAAGCTCCTGTACGTCGCGCCGGAACGACTCGTCTCCGACCACCTCTTCGAGATGCTGCAGCGGGCGAGGCCGTCGTTCTTCGCGATCGACGAGGCGCACTGCGTCAGCACCTGGGGGCACGACTTCCGCCCCCACTACCGGGAGCTACGGGCCCTCAAGGAACGGTTCGAGAACGTCGCCGTCCACGCCTACACGGCGACCGCGACGGAGCGGGTGCGCGAGGACGTCGTCGAACAGCTCGGGCTGGTCGAGCCGAACGTGCTCGTCGGCAGCTTCGACCGGCCGAACCTCGTGTTCAGCGTGCGGCCGCGGGACAACGTCCGCGAACAGGTGGCCGAGGTCGTCCGCCGACACCCCGACGAGTCGGGCATCGTGTACGCCATCTCGCGGAAGAAGGTCGAGGGGCTCGCCGCCGACCTGAACGCGATGGGCTTCTCCGCACTTCCCTACCACGCCGGGCTGACGGACGAGGAACGGAAGGCGAACCAGGACGCCTTCATCTCCGACCGCGTGAAGATCGTCGTCGCGACGGTCGCGTTCGGCATGGGGATCGACAAGCCGGACGTGCGTTACGTCGTGCACGCCGCCATGCCCAAGTCGCTGGAGAGCTACCAGCAGGAGGCCGGCCGCGCCGGGCGGGACGGGCTGGAGGCCGAGTGCGTGCTGTTCCACTCCGGCAGCGACGTCGCCACCTGGAAGCGGCTGCTGGAGCAGAACCCCGGCGAGATCCAGGCCGGGGCGTTCGCCGCCCTCGCCGGCATGGCGGACTATGCGAACGGGACCGTCTGCCGGCACCGGGCCCTCGTGCGGCACTTCGGTCAGGATCTCGAGGACGACTGCGGCAACGCCTGCGACGTCTGCCTCGGCGAGATCGACTTCGTCGAGGACGCGCTCGTCGTCGGCCAGAAGATCCTCTCCAGCGTGGTCCGGCAGGAGCAGCGGTTCGGAGCCCAGTACACGGCCAACGTGTTGAAGGGCTCTCGCGACCAGAAGGTCCTGCAGAACGGCCACGAACAGCTCTCCACGCACGGCCTGCTCGCCGACCACTCGAAGAAGGCGATCCTCGACTGGATCGGCCAACTCGTGAACCAGGGCTTCCTCGCCCGCGTCGGCGAGTACAGCATCCTGCAGATGACCGAGAGCGGGGCCGAACTGCTCCGCGGGAACGTCACGCCGAAGCTGACCCGGCCGGCGAAGTCGAAGACGTCGAGGAAGCGGACGGTTGCCGAGGACTCCTGGGAGGGGGTCGACACCGGTCTGTTCGACGAGTTGCGGAACCTCCGGGCCGAACTCGCGGGGCAGGCGGGCGTGCCGCCTTACATCGTCTTCGGCGACGCGAGTCTTCGTGACATGGCCCGCCGCCGACCGACGAGCGAGGCGACCTTCCTCGACATCCGCGGCGTGGGCCGGAAGAAGTGTGCGGAGTACGGCGACCTCGTTCTCTCGCTGATCGCCCAGTACGCCGAGGAGCACGGGTTGCCGACGGACGTCGACGTGGAGGCGCGAGAGATGCCGGCCGAGAAGCCGGACGGCCCGAGCGGCTCGGCACTCAAGGCGTTCCCCTTGTTCCAGCGGGGCCTGTCCGTCGCCGAGGCGGCCGAGGAGCTTGGGCGAGCCCACTCGACGACGATGGGCTACCTCGACGCGTACCTGTCCCACGAGAAGATCGACGACCCGAGCCCCTGGGTGCCGCGGGAGCAGGCCGTGCGGATCGAGGCGGCGATCGACGAGGTCGGCCCGTCGCCGCTGCGGCCGATCAAGCAGTGGCTGGACGAGCAGGGGGGCGAGCCGGTCGAGTACGATGAGATCAAGATCGTCGTCGCCTGCTGGTCGAACCGGCAGGGTTGAAGCGGATCGCGTCGTCACCCGGAAGAAGGGGTCGCCCATGTCCTTCGCCGTCGTCGCCGACACCTTCGAGCCGCTCGACTTCGACCTGCTGGCCGACGTGTTCCGGTCGGTCCTGGGCCTTGCGGCGTACGATGCGAAACACCGAGCCCGCCGGTCGCGGGGCATCGTCGTCGACGACGTGAACGCCGCCGAGGCCGCGGCGATCAAGGCGAGACTCCAGCCGACCATTCGGGCCGTCGTCGTCGACGTGGAGACGATTCCCCCGCTCGACCGACCGCGACGCGTGCGGCGGCTCGACCTCGCGGAGGGCTCGCTGGGTGTGTTCCTCGGGTACGGTGACGAAGTGAGCCACGTTCCCTGGGACCACGTCACGCTGCTCAGCGGCGGGGTCGTCCGCGTGGACGAGCAGGTCGTGGAGGACGGCCTCGACCTGACGACCGGCGGCGGGGGCGAGGAGGGCCCGATGCTGTGGCGGTCGAACGTCCGCCGCGAGGTTCGGGACGACGTAATGCTCGAAGCCGTGATTCGCGTCGGCGGCGACGAGTCGTTCCTGCACCTCCGGATGTCGCCGCACGAACTGGTCTACTCCGAGATCCTCGGCGAGCAGGCCGTCGCCGATCCACGTCGGAACGCCCGCGAGGAGTCGTTCCACAACTTCCGCGGCGTCGTCGCCATCCTGGGTCGCCGAGCGACGAAGGCGGTCGTCACCCCCGCCACGGTCGCTCTCGTCTCGGACGGGGACGCGTGGATTCGCCCCCCGGCCGAGGCCCGCTTCGCCGAAGCGGACGAGTTCCGGGCATTCAACCGTTGGCAGGTGGCCCGCTCGCTGCCGGAAGTCTGAGCGACGGACGTTTCGCGACGGCGCGACGGAACGATACACTTCGTGGCCCGCTCTCGAAGTCGCCCCTGTTCTCGCTGCCCATGATCTGCCAGTTCGCACTGCGACTCGTCGTCGGCGCCGCCCTGCAGTGGGCTCTGTTGCCGCGGGCGAAGATCACGTCGGGGTTCTTCCGAGTGCAGTCGCTCGTCGCACTCGGGATCCTGGTGCTGGCGGCCCTCACTTCGACGAGTCTCGTCGCGACCGCGTCCTCCGGCGCGTCGCCGCTGCTGCCGGCCGGCTGGGTGTGGATGCCGTGTGCTCTGCTCGCCGGCGTGGCCTACGTCTCGGCCGTGCTGTGGATGCTGGAACGCCGGGGGGCGGGAACCGTCTGCAACTTCGTGGTGCTTCTCGGAACCTGGTGCGTTCTCGTCGCCGGTCGGTTCTCGCTGTCGGAACTCGCGACGGAGACCGGATGGTTCGCCGTCGCCTGCGAGACGGCCTCGGCGGCGGTCGTCGGCGGGTCGGTGACGGCCATGCTGCTGGGGCACCAGTACCTCACGGCTGCGGGCATGTCGCTCGTCCCGCTCGAACGGTCGAACACGCTGCTCGGCGTGACGCTCGGAGTGCGAGCCGTGCTCTCCGCGGTCGCGGTCGCGGTCGCGTGGGGAGCCGTCGGGTCGCAGTCGCAGATCCTCTGGTTGTCGCTGCGGTGGCTGGCCGGGATCGTCGGTCCGGTCTGTGGCGTGCTGATGGTCCAACGCATCCTGCTGCTGCGGAACACGCAGTCGGCGACCGGCGTGCTGTTCGCCGCCGTCGTGCTGGTGTTCATCGGCGAGTTGTCGGCGTCGTTGCTCGAACTGGAACTCTCCATGCCGTTCTGAAGTCGCCCGACGTGCCCGCGAGGTCGCGAGAAAGTAGAATCCCGTGGTCCGTCTCCGACCACGAACCCTCGCGACCATGCAAGTCGAGTTCGCCTGTCCCGTCTGCGAGCACGTCTGCCGGCTCGACGTGTCGAGCCAAGGCGACGGGAAGGCCGCGACCGACCGACTCGAGTGCCCGGCGTGCGACTGGGGGCGGGACCTGCCCGCGGAGCGGACCGACCGTCCGACGGACTGCCTGGTCTGCGGATGCGACGACCTCTGGCGACAGAAGGACTTCCCGCACGCGATCGGTCTGATGCTCGTCGCCGTCGGGGCCGTGTTGAGCACGATCGCGTGGGCTTACCACGAGCCGGTGTGGGCGCTCGGCATCCTCTTGGCGTTCGCGGCCATCGACCTGCTGCTGTTCACGTTCGTCAGCGACGTGCTCGTCTGCTACCGCTGCGGAGCTCGGTACCGGGGCGTCGCCAGCGAGTCCGATCCGGTCTACGACCACGAGTTGGGCGAACGCTACCGGCAGGAGGCGATTCGCCTCTCCGAGAAGTCGCCGACGCCACCCAGCTGAACCTCTCCGACTCGTCCCACTCCTCGACTTCCCGCCGACCCCTTGGACGACCGCCGCCAACGCATTCTGGAGGACCTGACCGGCGTGGTGCGGGGCGAGGTGCGGACCGACGCCATCGCCGCCGCGACGTACGCGTCGGACGCGAGTCTGTACCAGGTTCCGCCGCTCGCCGTCGCCTTTCCGAAGGACCGCGACGACGTGGTCGCGATCGCCCGGTACGCCGAGAGCGCCGGGCTGCCTGTCGTCGCCCGTGGTGCCGGGACCGGTATTGCCGGGCAGGCGATCGGGCGGGGCATCGTCGTCGACTTCTCGAGGCACATGCGGCGCATCGTCTCGATCGGCACGGACAGCGTCGTCGTGGAGCCCGGCGTGGTGCACGACCGGCTCAACCGGGTTCTCCGCGAGCACGGGCTGTACTTCCCGCCCGACCCGTCGAACACCCGCGTGACGACGGTCGGCGGGATGCTGGGGGTCGACGCGGCCGGGTCGCGGGCCGTCCACGTCGGTTCCACACGCGACCACGCACGTGAGATCGAGGTCGTGCTCGCCGGCGGAACCGTCCTCGACCTCGGCAACGAGCCGTTGTCCCTGCTCCACGAGGCGCCCCCCGCCGCGTCGGCCGCGGACGACCCGGAGGAGGTCGATCCTGCTCAGCTGAGACGAACGCTCGTCAGCAAGCTCTCGCAGATGCTTCGCGAGAACGACCAGACGATTCGCGAGTGGCAACCGCCGCTCCTACGGAACGCGAGCGGCTACATGCTACGCGGCGTGCTGGACGAGTCGTCGTTGAACCTTCCGCGGCTGCTGGTGGGGTCCGAGGGGACGCTGGGGCTGTTCACCCGGGCGACCCTGCACACCCTGCCGCTGCCTCCCCACCGGGCCGTCGCCCTCTTGCTGTTCGACCGACTCGAGTCGGCGACGCTCGCCGTGGAGCGGGTGGTCGACTTCGAGCCGACGGCGTGCGACCTGCTCGACCGTCGACTGCTGACCCTCGCCCGGCAGGCGGACGACCGGTTCGAGCGACTGATCTCGCGTGGGGCGGAGGCGGCGTTGCTCGTCGAGTTGACGGGGGGCACGGAGGCACAGTTGCGAACGCGGATGCGGCGGCTGCCGAGCGTGCTCGCGGACGCCGGCCGACACGCCGTGATCGCCGCCGAGGCGTACACGCCCCGGCACGTCGACTTCCTGTGGTCGCTGCCGGCGACCGTCGTGCCGATGCTGACCCGCATCACGGGCGAGGCCCGGCCGGTCCCGATCGTCGAGGACGTCGCGGTCCCCCCCGGCAGACTGCACGACGTCCTCGTCGAAGCGCAGCGCGTGTTCCAACGCCACGAGGTCACCGCCACGCTGTACGCGCACGCCGCCTCCGGCCAACTCCACATGCGGCCCTTCGTCCCCACGCCGACCCCGCAGGACGGCACCCGGCTGGAGTCGCTCGCCCGCGACCTCTACGAGGTCGTCCGCGCGTTCGGCGGCACGATCAGCGGCGAGCACGGCGACGGCCTCTCGCGAACGGCCTTCGTCGCCGAGCAGTACGGCCCGCTGTACCGGCTGTTCCAGCAGGTCAAGGACCTGTTCGACCCGCACAACCTGATGAACCCCGGCAAGATCGTCGGGAACGACCCGCACCTCACGATCAAGAACATTCGCCCGGGGGCCACGGACGACCACGACCTCGTCGAACTGCAGATGACGTGGTCGCCGCGGGAGCTCTCGGAGGAGTCGGTTCGCTGCAACGGCTGCGGGGTCTGCCGGTCGCAGGTCGAGGGGGGCCGCATGTGCCCGTTCTTCCGGGCCCGGCCACGGGAGGAGAACGCCCCGCGGTCGAAGGCGAACGTCATGCGGAACTACGCGGCCGGGCTGCTCGACCCGCGGCAGCTGACGACCGACGAGGCGTTGCAGCTCGCCAACACCTGCTTCAACTGCAAGCAGTGCGTGCTCGAGTGCCCGTCGAACGTCGACGTCCCGCACCTCGCCATCGAGGCGAAGGCCGCCCACGTGGCGGCCAACGGCTTGAACACGACCGACTGGGTCCTCTCGCGGAGCCACGTCGTCGGTCGGTTCGGCATGCTCGCCTCGCTGCTGACGAACACCGTGCTCGCCAGCGAGTGGGGACGCTGGCTGCTCGAACGAACGGTCGGGATCGCCCGGCAACGGCGACTGCCCCGTTTCGCCCGGCGGTCGTTCCTCCGGTCGGTCGACCGGCGGCTGCTGCGAACGCCGCCGCGCGGCACCGATCCGAAGCCGGTGGTCTACTTCGTCGACTACTTCGCCAACTACCACGACCCCGACGTCGCGCGGGCGTTCGTGGCGATTCTCCACCACCACGCGATCCCCGTTCACGTGCCGCGACGGCAGACGGCCTCCGGCATGGCGATGGTCGGCTGCGGCGACCTGGACGCGGCCCGGCGGCTCGCCGAACGAAACGTCCGCGTCTTGCTCGAGTTCGCCCGCGAAGGGCACGACATCGTCTGCACCGAGCCGGCCGCCGCCGTCTGCCTGACGCAGGAGTACCCCATGATGCTCGACCACCCGGACGTGCAGGTCGTCGCCGACCGGGTCGTCGACGCGGGTACCTACCTGGCCCGGCTGAAGGACGAGGGGCGACTGAAGACCGACTTCGACTCGCTCCCGGTGCAGGCCGCCTACCACACGCCCTGCCACTTGAAGGCCCTGCACAGTCGGACGCCGTTCGAGGAACTCGTCTCCTTGATTCCCGAGGCCTCCGTCCGGAAGATCGAGAAAGGCTGCTCGGGCATGGCCGGCCCGTACGGTCTGGCGAAACGGAACCTGCGGTCGTCGCTGCGGATGGGCTGGGATCTCGTCACGGCCATGCGAGACGACCGGCTCGACCTCGGCCTGACCGAGTGCAGTAGCTGCAAGATGCAGATGGAGCAGGGAACGAACACGCCGACCGTCCACCCGTTGAAGATTCTCGCCCACGCGTACGGACTCCTGCCGTCCGTCGAGAAGAACCTCCGACCGAACCACGAACCCCTCGTCTGCTCGTGAACGTCGCCGTCCAACTGTTCGCCCGCGCCCGGGACCTCGTCGGGGGCAGCCCGGTCGAGCTGGAACTCGCCGACGGGGCGACGGTGGCCGACCTGCGAACGGCTCTCCGCGAGCGTTGCCCGACGCTCGGCGACTTGGTCCCGCACCTGCACGTGGCCGTGGGGCAGGACTACGCGGCCGACGACACGGCGATCCCCGCCGGGGCCGAGGTCGCCTGTTTTCCCCCGGTGAGTGGAGGCTGAGCCGGTGGACCACGTTGCCCTCGTCGACGACCCGATCGACCACGCGGCCCTCACGGAGTCCGTCCGCTCCGACCAGGCGGGAGCAGTCGTCTCGTTCCTCGGCACGGTCCGTGAGATGACGGGCGACCGCCGGACCGTCGCACTCGACTACGACGCCTACCCGCAGATGGCCGAGGCGAAGATGCGGGAACTCGTCGCCGAGACCCGCGAGAAGTGGCCCGTCGTCAACGTCGCCGTCGAGCACCGGCTCGGGCACCTCGAACTCGGCGAGATCAGCGTCGCCGTCGCCGTCAGCGCCCCGCACCGCGACCAGGCGTTCGAGGCGGGTAGGTACCTCATCGACGAACTGAAGGTCCGCGTGCCGGTCTGGAAGAAGGAGAACTGGGCCGACGGCACGACGGAGTGGGTGCACCCGGGAGTGGAGTCGAGTTGAACCGCGGAGACGCATAAGTCGCAGGGGACGGAACCCGGGCACGCGGCCGCCTGTCTGGACTCGGGTCCGGCATTCCGATCTGGCGGAGTTCACTGCATGACACTTCCGACCGCCTGACCTCTGTGCCCTCCGCGACTCTACGGTTATCCTGAGCCCATGACCGCACTCGTCGACGGCTTCGGCCGCAAGCACGACAACCTTCGGATCAGCGTCACCGACCGCTGCAACATCCGCTGCTTCTACTGCATGCCGGCCGAGAACGTCGTGTTCATGCAGAAGTCGCAACTCCTCTCGTTCGAGGAGATCGAGCGGTTCGTACGGACGGTCGTGCCGCTCGGGGTCCGCAAGATTCGCATCACGGGTGGCGAGCCCCTCGTTCGGCGGGACCTCCCGGTGCTCGTCGAGAAGATCGCCCACATCGACGGCATCCAGGACGTCGGCGTCACCACGAACGGCATCCTACTCGCGGAGCACGCCCAGGCCCTGTGGGACGCCGGGCTGCGGCGACTGAACGTCTCGCTCGACGCGCTCGACCCGAAGAAGTTCGAGGAGATCACCCGCCGCACCGGTTACGAGCAGGTTCTCGAGGGGATCGAGGCAGCGAAGTCGGTCGGGTTCGACCCGATCAAGGTGAACGCCGTCTCCGTCCGGGGGCTGACCGAGGACGAGATCGTCCCGTTTGGTCAATTCGCCCGCGAGACCGGCGTGGAGGTTCGATTCATCGAGTTCATGCCGCTCGACGCGGACAACGCCTGGGAACGGGACAAGGTGCTGTTCGCCCACGAGATCATCGAACGGTTGTCCGACGAGATCGGGCCGCTCGAGCCGCTGCCCGACCAGGACCCGACGGCCCCCGCGACCGACTTCCAGTTCGCGGACGGCATCGGCCGCGTCGGCTTCATCGCCTCCGTCTCGCAGCCGTTCTGCATGTCGTGCAACCGCTTCCGGCTCACTGCGGACGGCAAGATTCGGAACTGCCTGTTCAGCCTCGAAGAGACCGACGTGAAGTCGCTGCTGCGGGGCGGCGCGGACGACGCGGCGATTCGCGAGGCCGTCGTCGCGAGCATCGCCGCGAAGAAGGAGGGCCACGAGATCAACACGGCCCGCTTCATCCAGCCCGAACGCCCGATGTACTCGATCGGCGGCTGACCCGAGCGGGACGGATTGCCGACTCGTCGATCGCGGTTCTGTTCGGAGGACGAGAGTTCGGACGGGTCGGAAATCCGTCCTACGGTTCAGCGGTCCGTCTTCGCGGTCAGCATCGCCTCTTGGTACTCGCGGAAGCCGACCTTGCGGGTCGCTTCCTCGTCGCGGAGCAGCGACGACCAGTAGTGGATTTTGCGGCGGTCGGTCGCGTTGAGGTCCCAGTGGATGCGGTGAACGGCCCGCAGGGTTCGCGGCGACTCGCCGGGTGGGCGGAGTTCCAACTCGACCTGCGTCGGGATGCGGCCGTGCTTGCGGAGCGCCTCGTCGAGCCGGATGCGAGCCTCCGGGTAGGGGCTGTGCGGGTGGACGACGTGGTTCAGACGGGCGATCCAGTCGGCGTACTTCAGGTAGGCGTCGAGGTGGGCCGGTTCTTCGACCTCCGAGCAGCTCACGCGGTAGACCATGCGGTCCGCGGCAAGCGTGAGCCGGCGTTCCTTCGTGTCGTACACCTCCTCGAACTTCGGGGAGAGGTGAAACCGCAGCAGCGAGGCGGACTCGCGGCCCCCCGGTTCCTGCTCCAGTTCGCTCAGGTAGGCCGTCGCCTCCTCGCGGGACCGTTTCAGCAGGTGCATGATCTCGTCGAAGTCGACGGTCGTGCTGACACGGCGGCCGGTGTCGAGCAGCGTGACCTGCCGGTTGGCGAGGTCGAGGACGACCAACTCGCCGGCCGGCGAGAGGTAGTCGTACACGCGGCCGGCGTGGAACATGGTCGTGCTGGTGGAGACCGGTTCGACCTCGCCGGGGACGCCTGACGCGTAGACCTTCGTGAAGACGCGGAACTCCTGGCCGAACGCGGATCCGACCGGGAGTGCAAGCGGACCCGTGGCGAGGGCGCAGACGAAGACAGAGCGGACGGCGAACATGCCGGCCTCCGGTGCGTGTTGGAGAGTTGGGAGAGGAGTTCGCCGAGGACGGAGCGTCCGGCGAGGTCGAGAAGCTCGGGAGAGGGCGGGGACGTTACGACGAACGGTCGAACGCTGCAAGATCGGTCCGGGGATCAGTCGTCGCGTCGCGGTCGGCGTCGCTGCTTCTTCCGGTCGGATTTCCGCCGTTTCTCATCCAGCCGCCGCTGCACGGCGCGTCGGGACGGTTTGGTCTTCTTGCGTTTCCGGGGCGGAGTGGCGACCGCTCGGAGCATCTCGCGGAGTCGTTCGAGGCAGTCGCGGGCGTTCTTCTCTCGGGTCCGGTGCTTCTGGCTGGTCAGCAGCAGGTCACCGTCGTTCGTCAGCCGGCTGCCGTAGCTCTGCAGGAACCGTTCGCGGACGGCGTCAGTGATCGACGGCGAGCCGACGACGTTCCACCGCAGGCGGGCCTTCGTGGCCACCTTGTTGACGTTCTGTCCGCCCGGGCCGGAGCTGTGCGTGTAGGTCACCTCGAACTCCGCCCGCGGCACGCGCAACGAACGCGTGACGACCAGCAGGTCGCCGTCGGTCTCGGACTCGGTGCCGTCGGGGGAGTTCACGGGTCTCTCCAGTCGTCTTCGATTCTCGGAATCGAGGCGATTTCGTCCAGCGAGGTTCGCCTCGCGGGCGTAGGACGGTCGAAACGCGGCCTTCGTGCCGTGGCGGACGGTCGGACGGCGACCGTATACTCGCTCGCTCCGACCAGTCCACGCCGTTCGTCGGCGTCGGCGAAACGAGTCTCCGAAAGGTCCCGGGTGTTCGCCGGCCCCATCTTCACGCGTGAAGCGGTCACGCTCCCCCGGCGGACGAGCCACTACCTCGTCCGCGCCGGGTACGTCGCGGCCTTGTTCGTGCTGATGTACACCGCCGGGCAGTCGACGTTCGGCTGGCAGCAGCTGCGGAACATCGGCGACTTCGCCCGCTTCGGGCGGATGGTCTTCCAGCTCTTCTCGGTCGTTCAGCTCTCGGTCGTGACCTTCTTCGCACTGACGTTCGCCGCCGGCAACGTCGCCCAGGAGAAGGACCGACGAACCCTGCTGCTGCTCTTCACGACCGACCTCGGCAACCGCGAGCTGGTCGTCGGCAAGCTGCTCGCCAGCGTGCTCACCGTCGGCGTGCTCGTCGGGGTCTCGGCTCCGGTGTTCGCGTTCGTGCACATGCTGGGTGGCGTGGGACGCGACCAGGTTCTGT
>JANQQW010000034.1 GCA_028284885.1 Planctomycetaceae bacterium | reverse complement strand
CGACCGGCCGACCGTCGCGGGCGACGTCGTTCTGCAGGACAACGAGCTGCAACCGGGCGCCCGGCTGCTCACCCCCGGCATGGCCCACAGCGGCATCCTCTCGCCGAAGCTCGAAGGCGAACTCCGGTCGCCGACCTTCACGATCGAGAAGCCGGTCGTCTGGTACCGGGTCGCCCGTTTCGGCGGCAAGCCGAGCCCCGGTCGGGCCAACAAGAACGGCCAGGTACACCTGATCGTCGACGGGTTCCAGTTCGTGAAGAACCCGCTGTACGGCATGCTGTCGATCAACCTGAAGAACGACGGCGTCTTCCGCTGGATTCGGCAGGACGCCCGCAAGTTCGTCGGCAAGAACGCCTACATCGAGCTGCTCGACGAGGACGACGGCTACCTCGTCGTCGACCGAATCGTCTTCTCCGACGGACCGCAGCCGCCCGACGCCCCGAACGCCCACCTGCTCTCGATCCTCGGCTCCGAACTCGCCGCGAAGACGCCGTCACAGCGGTTCGGCTCGGCGATCGAGTCGGTCCTCGATCTCTGGATCGACGGTGAGCTGACGAACCACCCGAAGCACGCCGGCGGGATCGAACTCGTCAACGCACTGCTGGGCGCTGGTCTAGCTGACGACGAGCCGCTCGTGGATCCGACGGTCGCCCTCGGGGCGATGGAGGCACGACGGGTCGTCAGCGACGCGGTGGCCGCCATCCGACCGGCCCAGCGTGCTCTCGCCGTCGCCGACGGCACCGGCGAGGACGTGCCGCTGCTCGTGCGGGGCAATCACAAGAAGGAGGGAGACCTCGTCGGGCGGCGGTTCCTCGAGGTCTTCCACGCCGACGAGATCGAGCAGCCGGGCAGCGGTCGGTTGGAGATCGCCGAGCGGATGACCGACGGCGACAACCCGCTGCTGACGAGGGTGATCGTCAACCGGCTCTGGCATCACCACTTCGGCCGCGGACTCGTCCCCACGCCGGACAACTTCGGCGTGCTGGGACAGAAGCCGTCGCATCCCGAGCTGCTCGACTGGCTGGCCGACGAACTCGTTCGCCGCGACTGGTCGCTCAAGCAGATGACGCGGTTGATGGTCACGTCCGAGACGTACCGGCAGACCTCGACGAAGCGGGACGACGCGACCGAGGTCGATCCGCAAAACGTGCTGCTGCACCGGGCGAACGTGCGGCGGCTCGAAGGCGAGGCGATTCGGGACTCGCTGCTCGCCCTCTCCGGTCGGCTCGACCAGCGGATGGGGGGGCCGGGCGTGCTGCCGCACCTCACGCCGTTCATGGAGGGCCGCGGCCGGCCGCGGTCGGGGCCGCTCGACGGCGAGGGCCGTCGCAGCCTCTACGTGAACGTCCGCCGGAACTTCCTGCCGCCGTTGTTCCTCGCGTTCGACTTCCCGACCCCCTTCACGACGACCGGCCGCCGC
Organism: Planctomycetaceae bacterium; assembly: GCA_028284885.1. Classification (GTDB taxonomy): domain Bacteria; phylum Planctomycetota; class Planctomycetia; order Planctomycetales; family Planctomycetaceae; genus JANQQW01. The sequence continues at coordinate 4,751 of JANQQW010000034.1, read as the reverse complement.
AGCACGAGCAACGTCCCGGCCCAGGCCCTCACGCTGATGAACAACCCGCTCGTCGTCCAACAGGCCCACGGCTGGGCGGGGCGAATCCAGGCGTACCCGCCGCCCGAGGTGAGGCGGTACTCCGAAGAACGGTTGCGGGAGCGACTTGGCGAGAACGCGGACGCCGCCGCATTCGCGAAGGCGTTGGACGAGGCCTACCTCGTTCTCCGCATCGAACGACTCTACACGGAGGCGTTCGGCCGCTTGACCAGCCCGGCGGAGATGGAGGCGGCGATCGACTTCGTCGTCGATCGACGCAAGGCCTACGACCGGCCGAACGACCCGCGCGTGTGGCAGGACCTCTGCCACGTGCTGGTGAACGTCAAGGAGTTCGTCTACGTCCCCTGACGGGCGTTTCAGAGGAGCACGGAGTCGAACGAGTCCGTCGTCTTCAGGCCGGCGGGGAGTTCGGGCAGGTTGGCGAGCAGGCTCGGCTCGTCGTGGCACTCGCCGCGGACGACCTTCACGTCCCGCGGGGCCTCGACGCCGATCTTCACGCGGCCCGTACTCGTGCGGAGCACGGTGACGCTGATGTCGTCGCCGATCCGAATCTGCTCTCCCTGCTTTCTCGACAGCACCAACATGATTCCCTCCGTGAAGTCGGTGTGATGGATCGTTCGCACGTTATGCATTTCCTGCGCCCATCGATGCCGGGTTCGAGGGAAGGTGCGTAAGCCTATTCTTGGGAAAGTGTTACAGCGATTCGTGCTGTTCGAGTCGTGCTGCCATGTTTGTTGCAGAATGCAACATTCGACAGGCGGGCTGCGGGATTTCGCGCGGATTGGCAGTCCGGAGAATCGTCGTTTTCGATCGAGACGTCACGTTCCCGCGTCCTGACTCGAGCCTCCTTGCGATGGCAGTGGTGGGAGCGGCAGCGGGTCGCTTCCTCGACTCTCTCAGGGCGCCCAACAGGAGCCGGGCCGTGAACCGTCCACTTGCCGTCGTGATCGCTGCAGCATCCGTGGCCGCCTACGGGCGGCCGCTCGTGAAGATCGCCCCCGCGAGGTCGTCCTCGGCGGGGAAGTCGTCGGGGCGTTCGACCTCGACCGGAGGAAGCGCGCGAGCCTCGGCTCGTGAGTAGGCGGGCGTCGTTTCGGGGGGAGCGACGTCCGCGAACGAGGAGACGCCCGGTGTTCCGAGGGGGGACACCGGGCGTCTCCGTTGTCGCCGGACCGTGGTCAGTTCATGGTCCAGACCATGGCGACCAGATCCTCGACCGTGAGGCCGTAGCCCAGCCGGTCGATCGCGTTCAGCACGAGGGCCATGTCGATCAGGCCGAACGTGTACGGGATCTTCCGCCCACGCAGGCTCTCGACCCACTCCTCGCGCTGGCGGGCGCGGTCGAGCCGGGTGCTCGCACGAACCCACCGCTTCCGCGACTGCTCCTTGGCCTCGAAGGCCTTCAGCAGCCGGAGCTGCGACGCGTAGTCGACCGGGCGACCGACGTCGACCTCGTGGGCCTTGCAGTCGGTCTCGTGCTGCTGGAACACGGACTCCAGTCGTTCGTAGTGCTTCCGGGCCCGGGAGTGGGCGGCCGACGCGAGCAGACGCATCGACGCCACCAGGGCGCGGAGCATGGCGTACAGAATCGCCATTCTCGTCTCCTCCTGTGATGCATCCGAGATGCACGGGCACCCGCGATCCGGGGAGGGCGACCTGCCCTCGCGACCTCCGTTCGCGGCACGACTCGCCGTTCGGCCGAACCAGCTTGACGAAGGAACGGAGACGTTCCGGCAACCGGGGTTCGCGCGCAATCGAACGAGCCGTCGCGATCGGCTCAGCCGGCGCGGTCCTGCTCGAAGCGTCGCTCGAACGACTCGCGCTTCGGCCCCAGCGACGTTCGCACCCACTCGCCGAACAACTCCTCGCGTTCGTCCCGCGAGAGTCGCCAGTCCACGCTCGACGCGCGGAGTTCCCGGGCGACGTGCTGCAGGCAGAGGGCGACGGAGACCGAGACGTTCAGGCTTTCGGTGAAGCCGTACATCGGGATGCGAACCGTCTCGTCGGCCGCGGCCGCCATCTCGCTGGAGATGCCGGGAAGTTCGGACCCGAACACGAGCGCCGCGGGTCGCGAGACGTCGAACTCGTCGATCGGCGTGGCGTCGTCGCTCGGGGACGTGGCGACGACGCGGTAGCCGCGTCGCCGGAGTTCCCGCAGGCAGTCGGTCGTCCGGCCGTACCGCTTCAGTGTCAGCCAGCGGGACGCACCGAGGGCGACCTCGCCGTCGGGCCGGAACTCGTTCTCGTCTTCGACCACGTGCACGTCCTGCACGCCGAAGACGTCGCTGGACCGCAGGCAGGCGCTGGCGTTGTGCTCCTGGTACACGTCCTCCAGCACGAGGCAGACGTGCCGCGTCCGCTCGGCGAGCACCCGTTCGAACAACGCCTTGCGGCGCGGCGTGAGGAACTCGGCGAGGTACTCGGTTTCGTCGGGATCGAACCGGGTTGCGGACATGACCGGGAAGCGCTGCGGACCAGTTCCAGCGGCCCCATCATAATCCGAACGACTCGCGAGCGTCTTCCCGGCGGTCGAACTCGAGTGGGGCCCAAATCTTGCAGGCGAACCCGCGAGGGCCTATCCTCGTCGCCGTCGATGGTGGGTATAGCTCAGTCGGTTAGAGCGCCGGATTGTGGTTCCGGAGGTCGCGGGTTCGAATCCCGTTACTCACCCCTTCGCCGCGACCGTCCTGACATGCTCGTCACGAGGTCGTCGGGTCCTTCGCGACGCCGTTTCCGTCCTCTGCTGCAACGAGCGTCAAGGCGACGGCACGGCCCAAGCCGGCTGCGTACCGGTCGATGACCTCGAGCGTGACGGTCGATCGGCCTTCCTCGACCTGCTCGAGCAGCACTTCGTCGAGCCCCGTCCTCGCGGACAGTTGGTCCAGGTCGAGTCCTTCGGCCTCGCGGCTCGATCGGAGCAGGGCGCCCACCTCGGCGAGTCGCCGGAACATCTCGCGGCCGACCGCGACGTTCTCCGGCATCACGGCCTCTTCCTCCTGAATCGCCCGCGCCACCCGGTCGTTCAGCTCGCGTGAGTCGTCGACGGTGCTCTCGGCCATGGGCTACTCCCGTTCCGGGGTTTCGTAGGCGGTGACGACGAGAATCTCACCGCGTCCGAGCCACTCGAACACGACCGCGACGTGCCGCCCGTCGATCGCGAAACCGAACCGTACGGGACGGCCCGTCGTGCGGCTCGCCGTCTCACCGATCGCGGTGTCGAGTGCCTCTTCACGTCCGCTGTCGTCAGTCCGTGTTCCGCCACCTTCTCGACGGCGGTTCTGGTCCAGCGCACCAACGTGATCGGTCGCACGGGTCGTCTCTCGCCGGTGCACGGGAACCGTCACGGTAGCACGGTCCCGACGCGGTGCGGCGACTGCCCGAGGCCGATTCCGTCACTTCGTCTGGCAGGCCGGGCAGAAGTAGATCTTGCGGGCGGCCAGTAGCTTCGTCTCGATCGGCGTGTCGCACTCCAGGCACGTCGGCTTCTTGTAGACGAGCAGTCGCTCGCCGCGACGCATGCGGCCGCGGGTCTTGCTGACGGCGTCCGGGTCGGCCGTGATGATGCGGTTGTACTTCACGCCGATTCGCAGCCACTCGACGAGCCGGTTCCAGATGGCGTCGAACCGCTCGCGGCCGAGGTCGCGGCCCGGCGCCTCCGGATGGACGCGTTGGTCGAACAGCACCTCGCAGCGGTAGACGTTGCCGACGCCGGCGAGGACCGACTGGTCGAGCAGCAGCGTGCCGACGGCGGCCCGGCTGCCGGAGACGCGGTCCCACACGACCTCGGGGTCGGCGTCCTGCCGCAGCGGGTCCGGGCCGAGTCGGTCGAGCAGCCGTTCCCGCGCCTCGTCGGAGAGGAGTTCGCACTTGGACGGGCCGTTGAGGTCGAACAGCCGTTCGTCGGCCGCGACCCGCATTCGCACCTGCCCGCGCGGCTCGGGGAACGGCGCCTTCCGCGTGCGGAACTTGCCGTACAGCCCAAGATGGACGTGCACGCGACGGCCGCCGGACCACTCGTAGAAGAGGTGCTTGCCGTGGGCACCGACCCGTTCGAGCCGGAGGCCGTCGAGTTCGGTCGCCTCGTCCGCGAACCGCCCCTGCGGCGACGAGACCCGGAGTTCGTGGCCGACGAAGTCCCGCGTGTGGTCGCGGGCGATGCGGTGGATGGTGTGTCCTTCGGGCATCGGCGAGGCCGGCGTTCAGATGAGGTTCGACATTTCGTACACGGCGAGGTCCGGCAGGAAGCCGGCAGAGACGACGCGGCAGCCGCAGTCGTTCGGTCGCCCGCCGCAGTTCGGGCAGATGTCGGACGAGCAGCCTTCGTGGTGGAAGCTGCCGGGCGGGACGCCGCAGTCGTCGCAGGCGGTCGATCCGAGGTGCGGCAGCCGGTCCCGGAGCTTCCGCTTCCCGTCCCGCTCGAAGGTCAGCGTGTTCGCGGCGCAGCCTTCGAGGGACGAACGGAGCACGGACTGGCAGTAGCGGCAGTTCGACCGGTGCTCCGACTCCAGCCGGGCTCGGGTGGCTTCCCGGAACAGCGGGTCGGTCAGGTCGCGGCGGACGCCGCCGAGGACCTCGCACCGGGCAGCGGGACTCCGTCGATCCGCCAGCTCCTCGGCTGGCACGTCGACCTGTGTGAAGCCGAGTTCGAGCAGCGTGGTGGTCGACGTGCCAGCCGAGGAGCTGGCGGATCGACGGAGTCCCGCTGCCCGGTG
>JANQQW010000032.1 GCA_028284885.1 Planctomycetaceae bacterium | reverse complement strand
TTCAAGAGCGACTCGACGGCCGCCTCGTGTTGCCCCATGCGGTTCTGGACGGCCCCGAGGTTCACGTACGCGGCAGCCTTCTCCGGCTGCAGGTCACAGGCACGCCGGAAGTGCACGGCCGCCTCGGCGTCGCGGCCCGCCATCGTCGAGACCGCTCCCATCGACTCGTACAGGTCGGCTCGCTCGGGGTCCGCCTCGACCGCCTGCTGCAGCAGCTTCAACGCGTCCTGGAACCGCTTCTCGCGGACCGCGAGGCGGACGGTGTGGTCGAGATCGCCGAGATGGGTCGCCGACATCGGGAACGCACGAGAACGGACGTGGCAGCGAGCGGTGCCCGCGAATGTGAGGCAACATACAGCAAGCAGTCCGACACGCCGACGACCGATCCCGACCCAAACGAAATCTTCTTCAGTCGTTCGCAATTCGGCCCAGCAGCCCGAGCACGCCGAGGCCGTAGAACGTGTACTCCACGTCGGCGGCGTTGTCCCAGGAGGCCCCGCGAAACCCGCCGGTCGGGAGTTCGAGGCCGTGCTCCGGATGCGTCAGCCACCCGCGGACGCGGGACCCGTCGATGGTCCGTTCCCGACCCAGGTCGAACAGCGTGAGCAGGCCGGTGAACGTCGAGAGCCCGTCCGAGAACGGGATTCGCGTGTTCGCCTGAAAGCCCCCCTCGTCGCCCCGCACCTCGCGGAGGAAGTCGCAGACGTCCTCGCGGATCTCGTCGTCCATGCCGCCCACGGTCGTCAGCAGGGCCACGGCCGCCGCCGTGGGATTCGTCCCGCTCCGCTTCATCGGGGCGATCTCGACGAACCCGCCGTCGTCCCGCTGGCGGTCGTACAGGAACTGGATCAACGCGTTCGGCCGTGGAACGGCCCGCCCGATCAGTTCGTAGGTGAGGGCTGTCAGGAACGACTGGTAGGTGCTCCCGAGCGCTCCCTCGTCCGACTTCGCGTACCCGCCGTCGGGCCGGCGAACGGACTCGAGCTTGTCGGCCAGGCGGTCCAGCAGTCCGGCGGACCCGGCGTCGATCAGTGGTTCGGCTCCCGCCAGCTGCAGGACGACGGCCGCGTAGAGCCAGCTGACGAGATCGACGACGTGCAGCGTCTCCGGATCGTGACCGGCCAGGAACTCGCGAACCGCGTCACGCGTCTCCGGGCCGAGTTCGCCGTCCAGCAGAAGCAGGCCACGGACGGCGAACCCGGTGTAGTACAGGTCCGAGTCTCCCTCGCGGCCACGGAATCCGCCGTCCTCCAACTGATGCGAGAGGACGAAGTCCCGATGTCTCGACCGGCGTTCGGGCGACAGGTGCTGCAGACCGTCGGCGAGTCGGTCGGCAAGCCGGAGAAGGTAGGGACCGTCGTTCACTCGGACTCCAGCGTGCTGCACGGACCAAGGAGGGCCGGAATCGCGACGGTCGCTTCGCCGTTCGTGGATCTCCAACCAGCCGTGACCTAGATTGGCCGCCTGAGTGATCGACATGCAAGGGAGGCACGCCGTGCCGGAAGTGTTCGAGGAGTTGCAGTGGAAGAAGTTCCCCGTCGGGAGCGACGGGTTCGTCTGCCTGGTGGACGTGATGGGGAACGACTCCAGCGTCGTGCAGGCCGCCCGGGTGAGCTACGGCAAGGGGACGAAGAAGGTCTCGGACGACCGGACGCTCATCCGCTACCTGCTGCGGCACCGGCACACGACGCCGTTCGAGATGGCCGAAGTGAAGTTGCTCGTCCGCGTCCCCATGGACTGCTGGCGGCAGTGGATTCGTCACCGCACGGCGAACGTGAACGAGTACAGCACCCGCTACTCGGAGGCGATCGACGCTGCCCAGACCACGCCGCCTGACCAGTGGCGGACGCAGGCGGCCAGCAACCGACAGGGAAGCGGCGACCCGCTCCCCGTCGACGTCGGCGAGCGGCTGACGGCTGCGGAGACCGAGTTGCAGCAGGGGGTCCGGAAGGCGTACGACGAGCGACTGGAGGCGGGCGTGGCCCGCGAGCAGGCCCGCAAGGACCTGCCGCTGTGCACCTACACGGAGGCCTACTGGAAGATCGACCTCCACAACCTGCTGCACTTCCTCAGCCTGCGAATGGACTCGCACGCGCAGCTGGAGATCCGCGAGTTTGCGACGGCGATCGGCCACGAGATCGTCAAGCCGCTGTTCCCGGTCGTCTGGGAGGCGTTCGAGGACTACCGCCTCGGGGCGGCCTTCTTCACCCGCTTGGAAATCGGCGTCGTCTCGCGGCTGATGGCGACCGCCGCGGCCGACTCCACGGCCCCGCCGTACTCGGAAGAGGCCTTTCTCGCCGCCCAGGATCCGACTTGGATCGACCTGAAGCGCTGCCGCGAGCGGGACGAGTGTCGCGGCAAACTGGAGGCGATGGGCATTCTCGCCCCGGCATGAAGCCACGGCGTTTTTCCGGTTCACGCAGACCGGGCCGATTGCACGGCTGAGTGGGCATGGCTAAAGTGCGAGGACTATCCGGGACGGCGAGCGTCTCGCCGCCCAACTCTCGGGCCAACCGGGGTGTTGCCGTTCTTCGCGACGGCCGATCAAGAGGGAAGACCACGTTCGCCGCGGACGATACGGAGATCGGTGTCGTCGTCCGTCCCCTCCGCTCCCATGCACCCCGAGCCCACCGCATCGCCGTAACGGAGTTGGACATGCGCTTCCACTCGAACAGTCGCCAGTACCTGCAAGTCGCTTTCGGGGTCGCGTTCGCCGCGGCCACAGTCGTCGGTTCCGCCGCCCTCAAGGGGGGCGTGGCAGCCGCCGACGAAGGCCTCCGCGGAGTGTTCCCCAACTCGGTCCCCAAGTCGTTGACCGACGACACCTTCGAGGACCTTCCCGAGTCGCTGAACTCTTGGAGTGAGGAGACGCAGGCGACGCTCGAGGCGTTGTACGCTGGCAAGCTCGACGCCGCCGGACAGCGGGAGAAGCTCGCGGAGCTCGACGGCCAGCTCGCCGCGCTCGGCGAGGCTGCCGACTCGTCCGACTTCGCCGAGTCGCGGGTCACGCTGCTCACCCTGAAGGGACGACTCGAGCGGCGTGCCGCGCTGGCGAAGGCCGTGCTCGGCGCCCTCGGGGCCGACCCCGGTTCCAAGAAGTCGCTCGCCTCGCTCGTCGCGGCGATCGAGACGGTGGAGGCCGACGACGCCGAGGCGGCCGCCACCAGCGTTCGCAAGGTCCTCGACCAACTGGACGCGAAGTCCCCGGCCGCCAGCGAGAAGATCTGGGAGGCGGCGATCCCCTACTACGTGAACTACAACGTCCGCGTGACGGCGGGCGAGCAGCTTGTGCGAGAGGTCGTCAAGGAGTCCCGCGTCGAGGAACGCCCCGTGCGGGACTACTTCATGGGAACCCGCATCGTCGGCCGCTCGACGACCGCGACCGACATCGACTTCGACCTCGTCGACAACCCGAACGTCGCGGAGTTCGCCGTTCGCGTGAAGGGCAACGTGAAGAGCCGCACCACCGGCTACAACCCGAAGGCGACGCTGTTCACGTCCGGCAACCACTACTTCGAGGCCCGCAAGAAGGTCCGCTTCGACGGTTACCGCTTCGAGTGGGACGACTCGACGATCAGCGTGAACGCGAACAACAACACCTACGGGGCCCGCACGAAGTTCAGCGGCGGGCTCTTCGGCAAGCTCTCCGAGAAGATCGCCGTGAAGGAGGCCCGCAAGCGACGCGGTCGCTCCGAGGCCTTCTCCCGCCGCCGGGTCCGCGAGAACGTGCTGCCCGAGTTCGACGCCGAGGTCAACGAGCAGCTCGGTGAGAACAACCGGGAACTCGCCGAGGAAGTACGGCCGCGGTTCGAGAAGGTGGGCCTGCAGCCCGAGACGATCGCCCTCTCGACCTCCAACCGGGCTCTCGTCGCGAGTGCCCGCATCCTGGGCGACGGCGAACTCGCCGGCTCGCGACCGCTCGAGTTCACCCTGCCGGCCGACGCCGCGGTCGTGCAGCTCCACGAGTCCGCCGTCAACAACGGCATCGACCGCATTGGCCTCGCCGGCAAGGAGCTCACCGAGACCGAGCTCCGCAAGACGCTCGCCGACTTCGCGACCCAGCTCGTCGGCAAGGAGGTCACGATCGACCCGCCCGAGGAGGAGGACGGGAGCAAGTTCGTCTTCGCCAAGCAGGACCCCATTCGGGTCAAGTTCGAGAACGGCGAACTCGTCGCCACCCTCCGCACCGGGCTGAAGCGGGAAGGCGAGAAGGACATCCCCGAACAGCAGGTGACCGTCCCCCTCGCCTACTCCGTCGACGGTGACCAAGTGAAGGTCGCCCGCGGCACCGTGAAGGTCTCGGCCAAGGGAGGCCTCGCCGTCGCCGCCGTCCTCCGACGCCGCATTCAGCAGTCGATCCCCGAGGAGCGGACCCGTGAGGCGAAGCTCGAACTCGAGAAGGACGACGGCTCCACGATCACGCTCGACATCGAGTCGATCCACATGATCGACGGCTGGTTCGCCATGATGATCCGCAAGTAGGCGAAGCAGAGACACTCAGTACGGACGAACGGCTCGGGGCACTCGGCTCCGAGCCGTTCCTCGTTGGGTCGACTCGACTCACCGCCCGCTGCCGTCCTCCGGCTCCCACGTCGGCACGGAGACCAGGATCGCGGACAGCAACGAGAGACCGAACACGACCACGTTCACCTGCTTCGACCGCTCGTGGTACTCGCGGAACTCCGCCGGCCGAGCATCGCCGTTCGTGATCGCCTCGGCCATCTCGCTGAGCGGCAGGTACACGAACAGCAGGTCACCCAGCATGACGAGCAGCGCGGCCGAGGTCGCCACCACGAACACCAGCCGCCGCGCGAAGCCGACGACGCCGTTCGTCAGCCCGGCGATGCCCAGTCCCAGGCCGGTCGCGAGCATCGTGAAGCCGAACGTGTAGTACCACGGGAACCGGATCAGCGCGAGCGTGTTCTTGGTGAGGGCGTCGAACCCGTCCCACCGTTGCTCCGCGACGCTGGTCACCACGAACAAGGCCGCCCCCCCGACCCAGCCGGCGAGCAGCAGGCGGGAGAGCGTCAAACAGAACGGCTGCACGTCGGGGCTCCTTCACGAGGTGCGACCAGTCTACGCCCACGGGTGGGCTCGTTACAGCACCAGCATCGCGTCGCCGTAGCTGAAGAACCGGTACCGCTCCAGCACCGCCTCGCGGTAGGCCTCCAGCACGAACTCCCGGCCGGCGAGCGCGCTCACCAGCACGAGCAGCGTGGAACGCGGCAGGTGGAAGTTCGTCAGCAGCCCGTCGATCGCCCGGAAGTCGTACGGCGGCCGAATGAACAAGTCCGTCTCTCCGGACCACGCTTGGCCGAACCCCACGCGGGCCGCGGCCGACTCCAGCGTCCGCACGCAGGTCGTCCCCACGGCGACGACTCGCCCGCCGGCTTCCCGGGTCTCGACGAGCCGGCTCGCCGAAGACTCGGAGAGCTCGCACCACTCGCCGTGCATCGTGTGGTCGGACAGTCGTTCGGCCGACACCGGCCGGAACGTCCCCAGTCCCACGTGCAGCGTCACCTTCGTTCGCCCGATGCCGCGGCGGTCGCACGCGTCGAGCAGTTCGGGAGTGAAGTGCAGCCCCGCCGTCGGAGCCGCGACCGCACCGGCCCGGTTCGCGTAGACGGTCTGGTACCGGCCGTCGTCCTGCTCGTCGGCGTCGCGACCAAGGTAGGGGGGGAGCGGCATCGCCCCGAACCGGTCGAGCAACGACTCGGCCTCACCGTCGAGGTTCGGCCGCACCCGCCAGGCTCCCCCCTCGCCTCGTGAGACGAGTTCCAGTTCCAGTTCGCCGCTCTCGGCCCGCGGAGAACGGACGACGAGTGACTCTCCCGCCTGGAGCTTGCCCCGACACTGCCCGATGACGGTCCACAGCCCGGCCGACTCGCCGAGGAACAGCCCTTCCCAGCGTCCGCCGGTCGCCTTCCGAGAACCAACCAGCCGGGCCCGCACGACGCGCGTGTCGTTCAGAACCAGGGTGTCGCCAGCCGTCAGCAGGTCCGGCAGGTCGACGACGAGCCGGTGCTCGATCCGCTGCGTCGCCCGGTCCAGGACGAGAAGACGACCGGCGTCCCGCTTCTCAGGGGGGCGGCGGGCGACGAGTTCGTCCGGCAGGTCGAAGTCGTAGGCGGCGACGTCGTCCACGGTTTCCACGTTCGGGCTCACGTTGACTCGAATCCGGGTCCGGTGTCCCCTGTAGACGACCCGACAACCCTCCGGCAAGCGTCCGTGCCCTCACGAGAACCTCCGATTCCGATCGCGTTCGGCATCACCGACCTCGACGTCGGCGGGGCCGAACGCGCTCTCGTCGAAATCGTGACGCGGCTCGACCGCAGCGTCTGGACTCCGTCGGTCGTCTGCTTGGCCGGTCCCGGGGAACTGGTCGCACGACTGGAGTCGGCGGACGTCCCGGTGCGTTGCCTCGGTGCCCGCAGCGTCCGCGACCTCGGCGTGGTCGGCCGCATGACGAGCGTTCTTCGCGAGTGGAAACCGGCACTGCTGCAGACGTTCTTGTTCCACGCCAACGTGGTGGGGCGTGTCGCCGGACGGAGAGCCGGCGTGGGGAAGATCGTCAGCGGGGTCCGCGTCGCCGACCGTCGCGGAGCGTGGCGACACTGGATCGACCGCTGGACGGCCGGCTGGGCCGACCACCACGTCTGCGTCAGCGAGGCCGTTGCCCGATTCACGCGGGAACGGCTCGGCATCCCGGACGACGTCGTGTCGGTCGTCCCGAACGGAGTCGACTTCGAGCGGTTCGCCTCCGCTGCACCGTTCAACTTCGCGTCGATCGGCCTGCCGACCGATGCACGGGTCGTCCTGTTCGTTGGTCGTCTCGCCCCGCAGAAGCGTCCGCTGCTCGCGATCGACACCTTCGAGGCCGTCGCCGCCGAGCACCCGGCGAGCCACCTCGTCGTCGTCGGCGACGGCCCTCTTCGCAACGCAGTCGCGGCTCGCGTTCGTGCTTCTGCCGTGCACGACCGAGTCCACCTCCTCGGGCGACGAGACGCGATCCCGGCGTTGATGCGGGCCTCTTCGCTATTGCTGCTCCCCTCGGCATTCGAAGGGATGCCGAACGTCCTGCTCGAAGCGATGGCCGCCGGCCTCCCGGCAGTCGCAGCCGACGTGGAAGGCGTTGCCGAGGTCGCGGTGAACGGCGAGTCGGCGATGGTCGTGCCCCGAGACGACCACGCGGGACTCGCGCGGGCCGTTGGCGACCTGCTGAGCGACCGTGACCTCGCGGAACGCCTTGCCAAGAACGCGCAACACATATGCGAGAAGCACTTTACATGGCCGTCCGCGGCGAGCAGGTACGCGGAGATCTACTCGCGACTGCTGGCTGTCAACAGCCCGTCGACGGCCGTTGGCTGAGCGGAGCGGCCGTTCTGGAATTTTCTCGATCGTCGCAATCCGTAGCCACGATTGCATCTGCGCGCAGATCGTCCGTGCGTCCGTCGGCGGGTGGTGGCAACGGCGTTGACGCGACGCTCGTTCCGACTATTTTGGGGCTCAGTGGTGACAAGTGGGGATGAGTGGTAGTCACACATGCCGCTCACCGGCACCTACACCCGCAGCTTGGACGAGAAGCACCGGATCGCTCTCCCCAAGCGAGTGCGCGAACAATTCGGCGAGACGGATCTTGAAACCTTCTACGTCGCCCCCGGGCCCGACCGTTCGCTGGAGCTCTACTCGCCGGCCGGTTTCGACCGACTCGCCGAGCAGCGATCGGCTCTGTCGTCCAGCCGTGCCGACGTGCGAGCCTACCTTCGCGTCTTCTACTCCCAGGCCGAGGCCGTCCAACTCGACGGGCAGGGACGCATACGGGTCCCCGAGCGACTCGTCGGCTTCGCCAACCTCCAGAAGGAGGCCGTGCTGTTGGGCGTTCAGGACCACGTCGAGATCTGGGACCAGGCGACGTGGCAGACGTTTCTCGACCGCCAGAACGACCGCTTCGACGACCTGGCGACGACCGCGTTCCAGTAGCCGCCCCACCGGAGCCACTTGCGAAACCGCTGCCTGACCGGGCTTGGCGGAGGTGATCAGGAAGATTGCCACTCGAGTCCCGAACGGACCTCGGTCCGAACGGAGGGCCATTTGCCTCGTCAGGGCGGCACGGACGCCGCCCGAGGCAAATGGCCCTTTCGAGTTTCCCCGAAGGCCTGCCGCTGGACACCGGCCAGTCGGCCGAGGATCATCCGCGACTCGGTCCCGCGTCGCAGAGGTGCTCCTTGTCCGAATCCACACACGCACTCCCCGAGCCGGTCGTCGACGCCCTCCGCGGCGGGACCTGCCTGCGGCTGGTCCTCAGCCGCAAGCGCAAGTCCTCCGACGACCCAGTGGAGAAGGTCGTCCTCCGGCCGATCCGGCTCGGCGAGTCCCTCGTGTTCCAGGTCGCCAAGCGCGCGGGTGGCAAGGAGTTCCACGAGAACCTCCCCCCGAGTTCGGCCTGCGAGGCGGTCGAGTCGCTGTTCGGCGACGTCTTCCTCGACTGCCACTGCTTCACACCCGAGGCGGACTGGACGGCTCGCATCAAGAAGGGCGGCCACCTCAAGCTGAACCGCAGCAAGCCCTCGCGGTCGGCGGAACCAGACGCTCACGACCGCGGCAAGCAGTACCTGATACCCGAGGGGGAGCCCTGTCCGTTCCTCGTCGAGGTCGGCGTGATGAACGAGAAGGGCCGCGTCCGATCGGCACGCTACGCCAAGTTCCGCCAGGTCAACCGGTTCTTGGAACTCGTCGACGACGTACTCGACGAACTCCCCGACGGCCCGCTGCACGTCGTCGACTACGGCTGCGGCAAGAGCTACCTGACGTTCGCACTGCACCATCTTCTCCACACGCGGCGTGGACGTGAGGTTCACATCCAGGGTCTCGACCTCAAGGAAGACGTCGTCGCCGACTGCAACCGCATCGCCCGTCAGCTCGACTGCGAGGGGCTGTCGTTCGAGGTCGGCCACATCGCCCAGCACGACCCGGGACGGAAGGTCGATCTCGCCGTCTCGCTGCACGCCTGCGACACGGCCACCGACGACGCCCTGCTGCGAGCCGTCTCGTGGGACGCCCGAGCGATCTTCAGTGTTCCCTGCTGCCAGCACGAGCTCTTCTCGCAGATCGGGAACGAGTCGCTCGGACCGATCACCGCGCACGGGTTGCTGAAGGAACGGTTCAGTTCGCTCGCGACCGACGGACTGCGCACCGCGGCCCTCGAACTGGCCGGCTACCGAACCCAGATCGTCGAGTTCGTGTCGCTGGAGCACACGGCGAAGAACCTGATGATTCGTGCCGTGAAGCGTGCCGGCGAGTCCGATCCGACGGTCCGTCGCGCCGAGTACGAGTCCTTCAAGACCTTCCTCGGACTCGACGCCTTCCGGCTCGACACGCTCGCCGTTCCGGGCGACTCGGCCTGACGCCGGCCGACGTTTCTGCGACAATACGTCGTTCGCCCACTGCATCACGCGACGTTCGAAGTCGCGGAGGGACCGATGGCCAAGTCGAAGTCGAAGAAGAAGTCGAACGACGACCCGAACGAGAAGTTCGTCACGCGGAACCGGAAGGCCCGCCACAACTACGAGATCCTCGACGACCTCGAGTGCGGCATCGCCCTCGTCGGCAGCGAGGTGAAGAGCATCCGCGACGGCAAGATCTCGATCGACGAGGCGTACGCCCGGCTCGACGGCGGCGAACTCTGGCTCGTCGACGCGACGGTCAACGAGTACCCGCAGGCGAACGTGATGAACCACGAGATCCAGCGTCGCCGCAAACTGCTGCTGAAGAAGAAGGAACTCCGCGACTTCGCCGAGTCCGCCAAGCAGGACGGCCTGACGCTCGTCCCGCTCGACGTCTACTTCAAGCGGGGCCTCGTGAAGGTCCGCATCGGCCTCTGCCGCGGCCGCAAGCTGCACGACAAGCGCGAGAAGCTGAAGGAACAAGCCGACCGCCGCGAGATGCGCCAGGCGATGCTGAAGCGGGTGTGACCCGTCAGAGCGAGCCGCGAACGAGTTCGGTGAACCGCCGGACTCGCGAGTTCTCGTCGACGTCCTCGCTTGGATCGAGGAATCGTATGACCTCGCCGACCGGGAATCCGGGGACTTCGGCGCTCGCCTCGCACTCGTCGTACTCGCCGTTCGAAAGTCGAAGGACGGTAAACTCTCGGCCGTCGAATCGCCAGACCTCGGGCACGCCGAGTGTTGCGTAGATGGCAAGCCGGTCGACGACCGTTCGCGAGACCTCGATCTCCATGCAGAGATCCGGCGGCGGGTGGACCGTGAAGTCGGCCTCCCACACGAGCCGCATGTCGCGTTCGTGTGCAATCCAGTAGCACTGATCGGGCTCCAAACCCCTTTCGAGGTCCTCGCGACGGAACGTCATCTTCCCTGCGCTCTTGGTCGCAAGGTTCGCCTCCATCGCGAAGGCCGCGAGCAGCCTGCCCAGCATGACCTTGAACCACTCGTGAAGCTGCGACGTGGTCATGAGTTCGAGCGAGACTCCGTCGTAGGCCGTCCGCAGGGCACCGCGATCACCGAGCGCGTCGAGAACCTGCACGTACTGACTCCACGACACGTCCGTGATGACGAACCGCTGAGCGGCTTCGACGAGCGGCGGCTGGAGGACGGTTGCCATGTTTGCAGTCTACACGGTTCCCAAGAGCCGAAGGAGGTCCTTTGTGTTGGGGCCGATGCACTCGAGGTTGGGGCCTCTCCCGGAGTCGGCGACGATCTCCCCATCGTACACCCAGACGCACTCGCCCCAGCCCCCACAGTTCTCGACGAACGGCAGGGTCGGGTACGCAACGTCGTCGGCGTCGGCGACGACGAGCCGGAGTTCTTTGCCCGGATCAAGCTCGTCGATCGTCGCACACAGCCGCAAGAACGCCTGCCGAGCTGGTCCGCTCCAGAACGCCATCACGAAGAAGACGCCGGAATCTATGTTCTCGATGTCGGAGTCCGTGGCCTCGGTGACGTACTCCACACGGTCGACAATCGGCCCTGCCAACTCACGAATCTGGGTCTCTCGGTCCGAGGAATCGCTCATCTTACGACGCCGTCGCTCCCTCGAACCGATGGGCCGCCAGGAGTTCGGCGATCTGGACGGCGTTCGTCGCGGCCCCCTTGCGGACGTTGTCGCTGACGCACCAGAAGGCGAGGCCGTTCGGGTGGCTGAGGTCACGGCGGATGCGGCCGACGAACACCTCGTCCCGGCCCGTGCAGCCCGACGGCATCGGGTACCGTCCGTTCGGCGTGTCGTCGACGACCTCGATTCCCGGGAACGCCGCGAACAACTCGCGGGCCTCCTCGGGCGAGATCGGCTCCTCGGTCTCGACGACGATGCTCTCGCTGTGGCAGTTGGCGACCGGGATGCGGACGCAGGTCGGGCAGACCTGGATGTCGTCGTCGCCGAAGATCTTGCGGGTCTCGTACACCATCTTGAGTTCCTCGCTGGTGTACCCGGCCTCCTTCTCGCTGCCGATCTGCGGGATGGCGTTGAAGGCAATCGGGTGGGCGAAGGCCTGGTAGTCGTACGACTCGCCGGCGAGGTGGGCCTTCGAGCCGGCCTCCAGGTCGTCCGTCCCCTGCAGCCCGGCCCCGCTGACCGCCTGGTAGGTGCTGACGACGACGCGGCGGATCCGCGAGCGGTCGTAGAGCGGCTTCATCGCGACGACCATCTGCGTCGTCGAGCAGTTCGGGCTGGCGATGATGCCCTTCGCGTCGAGGGCCGCCTGCGGATTGATCTCCGGGACGACCAGCGCCACCTCGGGCTTCATCCGCCAGTAGCCGGACTCGTCGATGACGGTCGCCCCCGCCTCGACGGCCGCCGGCAGGAACTCGGCCGCCACGTCGTCCGGTGTGCTGGCGATGACGAGGTCGCAGCCGTCGAAGCAGTCCTTCGTCAGCTCGACGAGCGTGTGCTCCTCGCCACGGAACGTGACCGTCTGGCCGGCCGACCGCTTCGAGGCGATCAGGCGGAACGACTTGGCGGGGAAGTTCCGCGACTCCAGCAGCGACAGGGCGATGCGGCCCACGGCCCCGGTGGCCCCCACGACGGCAACTTGCTCGAACACGACAGCAGTCCTCGACGACGTCTCGGTACGGACCCCAACCGCGACACGCTGCGACCGGGAACGGTTCACGATAGTCGGACCAGTGATCGGACGGTAGCGACCGTCGTCCGGTCAGCCGCGAAGTCGGCGGACGACGCCCGCGACGTGCTCGACGGCTCGTTCGATCTCGTCGGCGGTGTTCGTGCGGCCGACGCCGAATCGCAGGCTGGCTCGGGCCAGTGCGTCGTCGCGCCCGATGGCCCGCAGCACGTGGCTCGGCTCCGGAATCGTGGTCGAGCACGCCGAGCCAGAGCTGACGGCCACCTCGGTCAACCCGGCGAGCAAGGCGTCACCGTCGACTCCCGGGACGCTGACGTTCTGGTTCCCCGGCAGCCGGAGGTCGAGATGCCCGTTCTCCAGAAGGTCCGGGATCGCGTCGAACAGTCCCGTGCGGAGTCGGTCTCTCAGCGACCGGACGTGAGACCAGTCCGCTTCGAGCCGGTCGGCTGCGAGTTCGCACGCGCGGCCGAGGCCGACGACGAGCGGGACCGGCACCGTCCCGGCTCGGAGGTTCCGCTCCTGTCCGCCGCCGTGGACGAGCGGCTCGATCCGCACCCGCGGCTCGCCCCGACGAACGACGAGCGCTCCCACGCCCTTCGGACCATGGAACTTGTGGCCGGTGAACGAGAGCAGATCGACGCCGAGAACGGCCGTCGCGACCGGAATCCGCCCAACGGCCTGAGCCGCGTCGCAGTGCAGTGGCACGCCGTGCTCCCGGCAGACCTCGGCGATCTCGGCGATCGGGTTGATCGTCCCGATCTCGTTGTTCGCGAGCATCGCCGAGACGAGCCGCGTGTCCGGCCGTAGGGCGTCGCGAACCCGTTCGGGATCGACGAGTCCGTGCCGGTCGACGGGAAGCACCGTGACCGTGTGTCCCTCCTTCTCGAGCCGTCGGGCGGGATCGAGCACGGCACGGTGTTCGGCCGCGTTGACGACCAGGTGCCCGCCACCCGGCGACGCACGCATCACACCCTTAACGGCGAGATTGTTCGCCTCCGTGGCTCCACTCGTGAACAGGACGGACTTCGACTCGACGCCGACGAGCAAGGCGACCTGCTCCCGGGCGGCCTCCACCGCGGCGTGGGCGGCCTCCCCGTAGACGTGGTTGCCGCTGGAGGCATTGCCGAACCGTTCCGTGAAGTACGGGAGCATCGCCTTGACGACGAGCGGGTCCGTCGGCGTGGTGGCGTGGTGGTCGAGGTAGACGGGCCGAGACGGGTCAGTCATCGGCCGGGTCCCGGTGGGCTCTCGTGGCGATCAGACCGGCGACGTATCCCCCCTTGAAGCCGCCGTCGACGTTCACCACCGTGACGTTTGCCGCACAGCTGTTGAGCATGCCGAGCAACGGGGCGAGCCCGGACAGTTGAGCGCCGTAGCCGACGCTGGTGGGAACGGCGATCACTGGGCAGTCGAGCCAGCCGCCGACGACGGAGGGCAACGCCCCCTCCATGCCGGCCACCACGACGACCGCATCGGCTCCGGCGATTCGACCCATCTGCTCCAGCAGTCGGTGAGGCCCGGCGACGCCCACGTCCACGACGAGTTCGACGTCGCATCCCATCCAGCGAGCCGTCTCGACCGCTTCCTCGGCTACGGGTCGGTCACTCGTCCCGGCAGAGACCACGCAGACCCTCGCCCCACTTCGGACCGGGCAGGTCTCCACGCGAATCGTGCGAGCGACTCGAGCGTGAACGGCCCCCGGAATCCGTGAGAGAACGGCCGCGGCGTGCTCGTCGGTCGCACGCGTCCCGAAGGCGGTCCCGTGGTGCTGCAAGAGCGTCTCGAAGATCGCCGCGACGGCCTCGGGCGTCTTGCCCTCGCAGTACACGACCTCGGGGAAACCACATCGTGTCGCCCGATCGACATCCACGGCCGCCCCGTGGACCGCGTGCGTCTTCTCGTACGACTGCTCGATCGCCTGTCGCGTGGCGGCGACGTCGATTTCCCCGCTGGTCAGGCGTGACAACAGTGCTTCGAGGTCGGACGACTTCACTCGAACTCCTCTGGGGTTTGAGGCCGCTCGATGATAGCGAGGCGTTGCGGGTCGCGAAACAATCGTCGCGACCGTCATCGACGGAAGTCGCTGCCTCGTTTCGACTTTCGGCGGCGTGCCGTGGTCACGCGGTGGCTTGACGCTCCCTTCCGGCACCGGTACCATCCGCCAACCTGTTGACTTGAAACGATTTGTGTCCACTCGCACGACAGGCCGTGCCATGAGTGATGAAGAAACACCCGTTGGGGCTCCGTTCGATCTCGACGGCTTGAAGGAACTCATCGGGTTGATGGAGTCTCACGGGCTCACGGAGATCAACCTGCGTCGCGGCGACGAGCAGTGGCGGCTAAGGCGGGGAGGTGACGTCGTCGCCCTGCCGACCGCCGTGGCTCCGGCGGCCGCTCCGGTTGCCCCGGCCGTGGTGGCCGCAGCCCCCGCCGAGGCGGCTCCGGCCGCCGCCCCCGCAGCGGCCCCGGCGAGCGGCGAGTTCATCACGTCGCCGACGGTCGGCACCTTCTACCCGGCCCCTTCGCCGGACGACCCACCGTTCGTGAAGGTCGGCGACCGCGTGCAGGCGGACACGGTCGTCTGCCTCGTCGAGGCGATGAAGACGTTCAACCAGATTCCCGCTGGGAAGGCCGGCGTGATCGCCGAGGTTCTCGTGAAGAGCGGCGACGCCGTCGACGTGAACGCGAAGCTGTTCCGGATCGACCCGTAGCGTTCCGCCCCACGCGTGCCCCCAGCCCGTAGACGTTGCCTTCCATGTTCCAACGCATCCTCGTGGCCAACCGCGGCGAGATCGCCCTCCGCGTGATGCGGGCGTGTCGCGAGATGGGCATCCAGACGGTGGCCGTCTTCAGTGAGGCGGACCGCGGCGCCCACTACCTCGACTCGGCCGACGAGGCGTTCTGCATCGGCAACGCCCCGGCCAGCGACAGCTACCTCGACTACAAGCAGATCATCGCCGCGTGCGAGGTCGGGAACGTCGAGGCCGTGCACCCCGGCTACGGGTTCCTCTCGGAGAACGCCGCGTTCGCCGAGATGTGCCGCGACTGCAACATCGAGTTCATCGGCCCGCACCACGAGGCGATGGCCAAGCTGGGGGACAAGGTCTCCGCCCGCGAGATCGCCAAGTCGGCCAAGGTCCCGGTCGTGCCCGGCACCGAAGGCCTCATCAGCGACGAGGCCGAGGCGGTCAAGGTGGCCGGCGAGATCGGCTACCCGGTCCTCATCAAGGCGACCGCCGGCGGCGGCGGCAAGGGCATGCGGGTCGCCCGCAACGAGATGAACCTCAAGCAGGGTCTCAAGCAGGCCGCCCAGGAGGCCGAGAAGGCCTTCGCCAACCCCGGCGTCTACCTCGAGAAGTACATCGAGGCCCCCCGGCACGTCGAGGTGCAGGTGCTCGCCGACAACCACGGCAACGTCGTCCACCTCTGGGAACGCGACTGCACCATGCAGCGGAAGCACCAGAAGGTGGTCGAGGAGAGCCCCGCCTACGCCCTGCCGAACAAGGTCCGCGAGGAGATCTGCAAGGCGGCCGTCCGGTTGGTGAAGACGTCCGGCTACACGAACGCCGGGACCGTCGAGTTCCTCGTCGATCCCGACCACAACTTCTACTTCATCGAGGTCAACGCCCGCATCCAGGTGGAGCACCCGGTCAGCGAACTGGTCACCGGGACCGACCTCGTGCAGTGGCAGATCCGCGTGGCCGCCGGCGAGAAGCTCGACCTGAAGCAGAAGCAGATCCCGTGCAACGGCTCGGCGATCGAGATTCGGATCAACGCCGAGGACCCGGACAACGACTTCCGCGGCTCGCCCGGCACGATCACCAAGCTGCGACTGCCCGGCGGCCCCGGCGTGCGAATCGACTCGCACGTCCACGAGGGCTACCGCATTCCCCCGTACTACGACTCCCTGATCGGCAAGCTGATCGTCCACCGGCCGACCCGCGAGCAGACCATCGCGACGACGCTGCGAGCCCTCGACGAGTTCGTCGTCGAGGGGGTGAAGACGACGATCCCGCTCGCGAGGAAGATCCTCTCGCACCCCGCCTTCGTCGAGAGCAAGGTCGACACCACGTTCATCGAACGAACTTGGTAGGCTGACCCGACCAGCGAACTCTCAACGGCCGCGCCGACCCGCCGGAGACGTGGCCGGACAAGCAGAACCCGGAAACACCAGAGCGCACTGGAACCGTGACATGAAAGTCGGAATCCTGACCGGCGGGGGAGACTGCCCTGGCCTGAACGCCGTCATCCGTGCGGCCGTTCGCACGATCGCGAACCAGGGCAGCCAGACCCTGGGGCTGCTCGAGGGCTGGCGAGGGGCGATCGAGGGGAACGCCGTCGAACTCACCCCCGCCGAGACCGATGACATCATCGCCCGCGGCGGAACGATCCTCGGCTCCTCCCGGACGAATCCCTACAAGAACGAGGCCGACGTCGATCGGCTGAAGGAGTCCTGGGCACGGCTCGGGCTGGACGCCCTCATCGCGATCGGCGGCGACGACACGCTGGGCGTCGCCAGCAAGCTGTACCACGACCACGGGCTGAACACCGTCGGCGTCCCGAAGACGATCGACAACGACCTCTCCGCGACCGACGTGACCTTCGGGTTCGACACGTCGATCAACATCGTGATGGAGGCAGTCGACCGGTTGCGGACGACCGCCGAGTCGCACCGCCGGGTAATGGTCATCGAGACGATGGGCCGGCACGCCGGCTGGATCGCTCTGTTCTCCGCCGTCTGCACCGCGGCCGACTACGTGCTCGTCCCGGAGATCGACGCCGACATCGACGAGATGTGCCAGCTCCTGACGAACCGTCGGAAGCAGGGCAAGCCGTACGGCATCGTCGTCGTCAGCGAGGGGGCCAAGCTCGGCGAGGAGCACGGCTACGTCACCAAGGACGGCGACATCGACGACTTCGGTCACGTGAAGCTCGGCGGGATCGGCGACCTGATCGCGGACATCATCGAGAAGCGAACCCAGATCGAGACCCGCTGCGTCACGCTCGGCCACCTGCAACGTGGTGGCCCGCCGTCCGCGTACGACCGCGTGCTCGGCACCCGGCTCGGCGTCCACGCCGGACGGCTCGCGATGTCGCAGCGGTTCGGCCGGATGGTCGCCCTCCGCGGGACGCGGATCGTGGACGTCGACCTGGCGGAGGCCGTCGGGACGATGCGGCAGTTGGAACCGGAGTTCCTGGACGAGGCAAACGAGTTCTTCCGCGCTTGACGCAGGGCGTCGTGGAATGCGGCGTGTCGTCGGCATCGTTGGCCTGCTGGTGCTCCTCCTCGTGGTGGGCACGATCGGGTTCCGCGTGTTCTCGGCCGCCTCGTGGATCGACTGCCTGTTCATGTCGGTTATCACGCTCACCACGGTGGGGTACGACCAGGCCGTGCCGCTCGACGACCGCGGCAAGATGTTCGCGGTCGCCTACCTGCTGCTGGGCTTCGGCATCTTCACGTACTCCGCCTTCACCGTCGGGCAGTGGGTGGTCAGCACCGAGGTCCACCAAATCTGGGAGCGGCGACGCATGCAGAAGTCCATCGAGGCGTTGACGGACCACTTCATCGTCTGCGGAATGGGCCGGATGGGCCGGGTCATCTGCGAGTACCTCCACGAGCGGGGCCGTCCGTTCGTCGTCGTCGACCGCGACGGCGACATGCTCCACGAGACGAGCCGGCAGGCCGGCTGGCCCTACGTCGTCGGCGACGCGACCGACGACGAGACGCTCCGGGCCGCCGGCATCGACCGGGCCCGCTCGCTCGCCACCGTGCTCCACACGGACGCGGACAACGTCTACGTCGTCCTCTCCGCACGGCTGCTGAACCCGGAACTCCAGATCATCGCGCGGGCGAGTGAGGAGGACGCGATCACGAAGATCCAGCGGGCCGGGGCGACGCGCGTCGTGAGCCCGTTCAGCAGCGGGGCGGTCAAGATGGCCCGCTTCATGCTGAACCCCTCGCTGGAGGACTTCATCGAGGTCGCCGACACCCGGAACAACGACCTCGAGCTCGTCGACGTGCAGGTCCTGCCGGAGAGCCGGTACGTCGGCCGGACGCTCGCCGAGACGGATCTCCGTGCGCGCGGCGTGATGGTCGTCGGCATTCGCCGCGAGAGCGGCGAGCGGTTGATGCCCCCGCCGGGCGACACGCGAATCGAGGCGGGCGACTGCGTCTTCGCATTCGGTCGGGCCGAGGCGATCAACGAGGTGCTCGACATCGAGGGCGAGAACTGACAGGGAGCCGGGATGGGCGTGTTCGTCGGCATGGACGAGGCCGGGTACGGACCGAATCTCGGGCCACTGGTGATCACGACCACCGTGTGGGAGACGCCGGGTTCGCCGTTCGACTTCGACTGGTGGTCGGCACTCGCGGAGGTCGTGACCGACTCACCCGGCCGCGGCGACGACCGCGTGCACGTCGCCGACTCGAAGGCCGTCCACTCGCCCGCGAAGGGAGTCGCCGCACTCGAACGGGGCGTGCTCTCGATCCTCGCCGCGACCGGTCGGCGACCGACCGGTCTCCGCGAGCTCTGGCGTTCCCTCGTCGGTACGGGTCCGTTCGACATGGACGACGAGCCCTGGTTTCTCGACCGCGACCTGACGTTGCCGACCGCGACTCCTCCGGCGACCCTCGAAGCGCTGGCGACCGGTCTGCGTTCGACGTTCGACGCCGTCGGCGTACGGCTCCGAGAGGTCCGCAGCGACGTCGTCGGGGTCGCCCGGTTCAACCGCGAGGTGCGGGCCGTCGCGAACAAGGGAGTCGCACTCTCGACGTTGAGTGCCCGACTCCTGCGGAGCGTCTGGGAGCCGTCGAGCGAGGACGAGACGTTGGTCGTCGCCGACAAGCACGGCGGGCGGAACCGCTACGACGACGTCCTCGCCGGGATCGCCGACGGCGCCACGGTCCTCCGGCTGGACGAGGGGCGTGCACGCAGCCGGTACCGGGTCGGCCGGACCGAGATCCGCTTCCAGACGAAGGCGGAGGCGTGGTTCCCGGTCGCGTTCGCCTCGATGGTCGCGAAGTACGTCCGCGAGTTGGCGATGGAGTCCTTCAACGACTTCTGGTGCGAGCAGGTCCCGGAACTGAAACGCACGAAGGGCTACCCGCAGGACGCGAAACGGTTCCGCGCGGACGTCGACGAGGCCCGCCGACGGCTCGGGGTGTCCGACGACGACTTCTGGCGTTGCCGGTGAGGGTGGGCTTCAGAGGTTGCCGCTGCGGACGATTCCGTACACGAGCCAGACGCCGAGGAACGCCGACAGCACATAGAGGGGGACGGTCACCAACGGGTTGCCGACCCCGACCCGGACGAGGAGCGCCGTCGCCAGGATGAGGGCGGCGACGACGAGCCCGACCGCGAGCCGGTTGCTCGACCGTTCGAGCCCCTTGACGACGTTGTCGAGGTGGCGGTGCTCCAGCTTCACGCGGAGATCGTCGCGGGAGAGCTTGTCGAGCGTCTCGCTGAGATGGTGTGGGAGGTCGTGGGCGATGCGGAGGAACTGCCGCCCCTCCTCGGCCGCCCGGGAGAGCAGCCGGCCGGGGCTGTAGCGGTCGCGGACCGTCCGCTCGAGGAACGGCTTGAGGTGGTGGGCCAGGTTGAACCGGGGGTCGAGGTCCCGCCCCACGCCTTCGAGCTCGACGATCGCGCGGACGAGGAGCGTGAGATCAGGCGGGCAGTGGATGCCGTGGTTCGAGACGAGGGCGACGAAGTCCTCGAGGACGTTGCCCACGTCGACGCGTTCGAGCTCCAGCCCGTAGTAGTTCTCGAGGAAGTCGCGGAGGTCCGCCCGCAGCAGCGGCGTGTCCACCTCCCGCTTGGTGCTGCCGAGTTCCTGCAGCACGCGAACGGCCGTGCGGACGTCCTTCCGCACGATGGAGACGAGCAGGTCGATGAGCCGCTCGCGGAGTTCGTCGTCGAGCACGCCGACCATCCCGTAGTCGAGCAGGCAGAGGCTGCCGTCGGCGAGGATGCGAATGTTGCCGGGGTGCGGGTCGCCGTGGAAGATGCCGAGCTCGAACGCCTGCTTCATGTAGATGCGGGCCCCGTTGGCGGCGACGTCCGGCAGGGACAGCCCCGCGTCGAGCAACCGGTCGTGGTCGCTGACCGGGATGCCGTCGACGAAGTCCATCGTCAGCACCCCCTCGGTGCAGCGGTCCCAGTGGACGGTCGGCACGAAGAGGGTCGCGTCGTGGCGGAACAGCCGGGCGAACTCGTCGGTCGTCCGTCCCTCGCGGACGAAGTTCACCTCGCGACGAAGCGTGCGGGAGAAGTGGGCGACGAGGCCGACCGGGTCGAACATCTCGTACTCGGGGACGTGCCGTTCCATCAGCGTGGCGAACTCGTGCATCAGTTCGAGGTCGGTCTCGACCTGCTCGACGACCCCGGGCCGCCGGATCTTGACGGCGACGTCCGTCCCGTCCAGAAGTCGGGCCCGGTGGACCTGGGCGAGCGAACCAGCCGCGACGGGATCCGCGTCGAACTCGGCGAACAGCTCCGTCACCGTGCCGCCGAGTTCCCGCTCCACCGCGGCGACCGCCTCCTCCGAAGGAAACGGCGGGACGTTCTCCTGCAACCGCGAGAGCTCGACGATCAGGTCGGGCGGCACGAGGTCGGGCCGGGTGCTGAGCACCTGACCGAACTTGATGAACGTCGCCCCGAGTTGCTCGATCGCCTCGCGGAGCCGCACGCCTCGGGTGCCCGTCGGTCGCCCGGCCTCCTTCCGTGGCGAGAACCACCACCGCCAGCGGGTGTAGCGACGGATTCCGAGCCGCTCGAGGACGTCTCCGAATCCGTACGCCAGCAGCACCCCCACGATCTGCCGGGCGCGGCTGAGGTGACGGATGAATCGAAACGGTCGCAAGGATCGGGCTCTTGGAACGGGCAAACCTCCATCCTACCCGCACGGTCCCCCCGAACGCAGGAGCAGCCACGGTCTGGCCTGCTGCGGAAGCCGTATCCCCGTTCGCGCATCGGCCGGAATCCCGTAGTCTTCCGCACCCTTCCCCACGAACCACGGAGGGTTCCGTGCGCCTTCGTCTCTACGTCTGTCAGATGCTCGTCGCCGCGGCCCCCGTGCTCGCCGAGGAACCGGCCGCGGCCCCGCCCACCCCGCTCCAGGACGACGCCACCCTGCACGACGTCACGTTCGTCGGGTCCAAGCACGGCTGGGCCGTCGGCGACCGCGGCGTGGTGTGGAAGACCGGCGACGGCGGGCTGAACTGGAAGCTCGTCCCGGTTCCCACGTCCGCCCCGCTGCGGTCGGTCTGCTTCGTGACGAACTTCGTCGGCTGGGTCGCCGGGGGAAGCGGGCTGTCGCACTCGCCGGCGTCCCGCGGGGTGCTGCTCTACACGCGCGACGGAGGGCGAACCTGGACGCGTCTCGGCGAAGGCCGACTACCGCGGCTGCACGCCGTCCGGTTCTTCAACCCGATGAACGGTGTCGTCGTCGGTACGGCGACGGCCGACAACCCCTCCGGCGTGTACAGGACCGGCGACGGCGGCAAGTCCTGGCAGCACGTGGTGACGAACCGCGCGGAGGACTGGCGGGCCGCGGCCTTCGGTTCCTCGCAGACCGGCGTTCTCGTCGGCAAGCGGGGACGAGTCGCGCTGCTCGCGGGCGAGCAACTCCTCGCCTCCCGCGTCGCCCCGCTCGGCCTGCGAACCCTGCACGCCGCCACGCTGTCACGCGACGACGTCGGCTGGATCGTCGGCGACCGCGGGCTGCTGCTACGAACCGACTCGGGCGGCGTCTCGTGGTCGCCACCGCCGACACCCTTGCCGAACGGACTAGGCGAACTCGTCGATCTTCACACCGTCGCCACGCGCGGCGAGTCGGTCTGGGTCGCCGGCAGTCCGGGATCGGTCGTGCTGCACAGCCCGGACGGAGGCCGCAGCTGGACACGACAGCCGACCGGCGAGACCGCCCCCGTCAGGTCGCTGCACTTCACCGACGACCGCACGGGGGTCGCGGTCGGCGTCTTCGGGACGATCCTGCGGACCACGAACGGCGGAACCACTTGGCAGCCGGTCCGCGGCGGCAGGCGGCGGGCCGCACTGCTCGCCGTTCACGCTCACCCGCACCGCACGTCGTTCCGGCTGCTCGCCGCGGAGTCGCTGGAGAACGGCTACCGGAGTGCCGTGCACGTCGTGGCGAGGAACGACGTCGGACCGGCTGCGGCGAACCGGCCGGACGTCGACTCGCGGCTCGACGAGGCCGTCGTCGATCTGGGCGCAGCGGAGGCGTCGGTCGGATCGCGTCTTCCGCTCGACCTGCCAGACCTCGCCACCGACGACGAGCGACTCGTGGCCGAGTGGAACCGTCGGACGGACGGCAAGCTGGAGGACGCGTTGGTCGGCCGGCTGGCCGTCCTCCTGAAGACCTGGCGTCCGGGCGTCGTCGTCGTCGACGACCCGCCGCCGAACGACGAGGTCACGAAGCTGGTGAACGCGGCGGTCGAGGCGGCCGTCGAACGAGCCGCCGACCCGACCCGGGATCTCGCCCACCGGGAACTCGTCGGGCTCACGGCTTGGCGGGTTCGGCGGGTGGTCTCACGACTGCCCGGCGGCTCCCGCGGTGCGATCGACCTCGCTGCTTACGACACCCTGCCGCGCACGCGGACGACGCTGGTGGCCGCCACGGCTCGCGCCGAGTCGATGCTGTCCGACGGCCGGGGAACGCCGACGGGCGTCGAGTCGTTCCGGGTGGCGTACGACTCCGCCGACGCCGCGAACGGAGGTCACTCGGTCTTCGCCGGCATCGTCGTCGGCCCGGGAACCGCGGCGCGTCGGTCACTCGCCCCGATCGACGGACCGCTCGCCGAACGCGAGCGTGTTCTCGCCGAGCGAC
>JANQQW010000006.1 GCA_028284885.1 Planctomycetaceae bacterium | reverse complement strand
CTTGACCATCTGCAGCTCGCGACCGCCGATCTTCACGCCCGAGGGCTGCCCGCCGGGGAGGTTGCGGCCGTAGACGGTGTACTCGTCGTTCGAGCCCGGCTTGCCGGCCGGCGGGAAGACGAAGTCGACGTGCGGCCCGTCGTGCAGCACGAGCCGGTAGAAGTGCGAGGTCGAGCCCTGGTAGGCGAAGTCGAACAGCTTCAGCAGGTAGGTCCCGTCGGACGGGGCGACGAGATCGACGACCGCGTCACCTCGTACGTCGGCGTGGGACGAGGCGAGACGCCGACCGTTCGAGTCGTAGAGCTCGAGAACGGCGTCGAGCTTCGAGTCGATGCGCTTCGCTTGGACCGTCGCGACGACCCTTTGGCCCTTCTTCACGTCGAATTCGAAGAAGTCGAGGTCGGCTCCGCCGTTCGTTTGGCCGTTCACGACCGAGTTGACGGCAATCTCGTTCGCGGACTCGGCGTCGTTGTTCGACTCCTTCTCGGTGGTCTCCGGCATGGTGCCGACGGCGAACGCCCGCGGGTTGCTGACGCCGAAGTACCCGCCGACATGTGCTTCGTAGACGCCTGGCGGAACGTTGCCGGCGATCTTCACCGTGAACTTGTTCGGGACGAGCACCTTCTCGCCCGCCACGTCGTTGGTCTGTGGCTCGGCCGTGATGCCGGGGTGGTCGAACAGCAGGCGGTCGGCCTCGTCGAGGTCCCCTCCGGCGACCGTGACCTCGACGGACTGCCCCGCCTGGCCGCCGGCCGGGGAGACCGTGTCGAGCCGGATGTTCGGCAGCTGGGCCTGGGCGACGACGGCCGGAACGAGTAGCAGCGCGGCTGGCAGCGCGATCGATCGCATCGGTTTCCCCCCCGGAAGTCAGCGATGTTCGTCTTGTCGCCGGGCGTGCGCTCGGTCGTCCGAGAGCGGCCCGGGTCGGGTCATGGCAGGTCCGGCGTCGACTCCCCCTCGTCGCCGGCGATCTTCGGTGTGTCGTTCGTCTCGGTGGCAAAGGAAACGGGTGGAGCACTCGACTCCACCCGTTTCGCGTGCTGGCGGAGTTCCGTTCCCCGGGTCAGTGGTTGAACAGGAACTCCTTGGTGTTCACGAGAGCCCAGACGATGTCCTCGTAGGCGACCTTCGTGTCCTTCTCGTGCTTGGCGATGTGGCCGAGCGCGATGTCGAGTTCCTCCTGCTCCGGTTCCCGCGAGTAGACCCAGCGGTAGAGCTCCTTGATCTTCTCCTCGTGCGACACCTTCGCGTCGCGGGCCATGCGGCTCGCGCGGCCCTGGGCGATCTTGTTCTGCACCTCTTGGCTGTTCAGCAGGTGCAGGCTCTGGGCGAGGTTGGCCTCCTGCGACCGTTCACACTCGCAGGCGGTGTCCCCCTGCGGCTGACCGAAGACCTTCAGGAAGTACGGACCGACCGATGGGTCGACGAGCTGCACGGCGGTCGTCCCGGCCGGGAACCCGCTGTAGTTCTGCGAGGTGTCCGTGACGGTGTGGAACGCGTCGTACAGGACCTCGGCCGAGAGCCGCTTTGGGTAGTACCGGCTGAAGTTCTGCTTGTCCTTCAGGTTGTAGTCGTTCGGCAGCGAGGTCAGCTGGTAGGTGTTCGAGTTGCAGATCGTCCGGACGAGGTGCTTCAGGTCGAAGCCGCTGTCGATGAAGTCCTGCGCGAGGGCGTCGAGCAGCTCCGGGTTGGCTGGCGGGTTGGTCTCCCGCATGTCGTCCTCGGGCTCCACGATGCCGCGGCTGAAGAAGTGCTTCCAGTAGCGGTTCACCAGGGCCTTGGCGAAGAACGGGTTGTCCTTCTTGGCCATCCAGTCGGCGAGGTAGTGCCGCGGGTCTCGGTCGGCGGGCACGTCGAACGGCTCGCCCTCACCGAGGCCGGTGGGCCGCAGGTTCTCGCCGTTCCGGTCGTTGCGGGCGGTGGCGGTTCCCTCGTTGTGGAAGATGCGCTGCACCTGGCCGCGGACGGTGCCGGACGGGTCGTTCTTCTTGCCGACCCGGCTGAAGAAGGCGGCCAGCCCGTAGTAGTCGTTCTGGCTCCACTTCTCGAACGGGTGGTGGTGGCAGCGGGCACACTGAATTCGCATGCCGAGGAACAGTTGGGCCGTGTCCTCGACCTGCTCGTTCACCTGGTCGACCTCGCGGTACCAGACGACGGGAGCGTTGAACTTGAAGTCGCCGGAGGCGGTGAGCACCTCGCGGACGAACTCGTCGTAGGGCTTGTTCTCGTACATGCTGGACCAGATCCAGCGGTAGAAGGCGAGCATCTCGGCCTGGTTGACCGGGGCTCGCTTCTTGTTGCGGAGCACGAGGTTCCACTTGTTGGCGAAGTAGTCCGCGTACTCGGGGCTGTCGAGCAGCTTGTCGATCAGCTTCGCCCGCTTGTCGGGGCTGCCGTCGGCGAGGAAGGCGGAGACCTCGGCCTCGGTCGGGATGCGGCCCGTGATGTCGATGTAGACGCGACGCATGAAGGTCGCGTCGGTTGCGACGGGGGAGGGCGGGATGCCCAGCACCTTCAGCTTGTTGAAGACCGCCTTGTCGATGAAGTTCTTCTCCGGCGGGACGCTGGCGACCTCGGCCCCCAGCGGGATCGTCGCACGGAACGTGGCGACCTGGCCCTGGTACCGCGCCATAACGGCCACCTCACCGGCGAGGTCGAGCGTCCTGACCATGCCGGTCTCGGTCGTCTCGGCCATCTCGGTGTCGTTCGGCTCGTAGAGAGCCATCCGGGTGACGTCCTCGGTGCTGCCGTCGCTGTACTTGGCGAGCACGGTGATCTGCTGGTCGGCTCCGCGGTCCATGATGCGACCGGGCGGGAGGCACTCGATGCCGACGACCACCGGGTCGTCGTCGTTGCCGTATGGCATGCCCTGCTCGATCCAGCGGTAGATCATGCGGTACTCGTAGCTGTCCACCTCCATCCGCTTGCCGCCACCGTGGGGCGAACGGCCGGTCGCCTTCTGCAGCAGCAGCGACTGGGCGGGGGCGGGCGGGAAGAGCCGACGTCCGCGGCCCTCCTTCACGAGGAACTCGTAGTCGTCCTCGGGGTAGAAGCCGAGCAGCGACAGCTTGAAGCCGTTCTGTCCGCTGGCCTTGCCGTGGCAGCCGCCGGAGTTGCAGCCGAGCTTCGTGAAGATCGGCGTGATCTGGTTCTTGAAGTTGATCGGGATCTGCGTGGCGACCCCCTCGACGTGCACGGGCAGCTCGGCCTGTTGGCCGTCGGTCGACCTGACGACGAGCTTGGTGTCGCCGTCCTTGAGCGGGGTGACGAGGCCGTTGGCGTCCACCTCGACGATGCCGGGCGGGTTGGTCGTGAACGTGACGTTCCCGGTGTGGTCGCGGAGCTGTCCACTGGAGTACTTGCCGGTGACGTAAACCTGCTGCCGGGCGTCGCGACCTCGGATGACGAGGCCTTTCGCGCCGACGTTCGGGCCGATCTCGAGGGCCTGCAGGGTGCCGGGGTCGCCGAGCCCCTTCGGTTCGGGAGCCGCGGAGGCCGTCGTGGCGACGAGCAGGGCGGCAGCGAGGACGGCGTGGGGCGTGAGTCGTTTCACGAGTGCTCTCCCTTCCTGGCAGGACGTCTCGGAGGGTGGTCGGCGATGCCTCGGTGAGGACATCGGCAGGTGGCCATCTGAGTTTGGCCGTCGAGGAAGTTCCGTTTCCGGAAAAACCCCGTTCGTCGAACATATCGGCAAACGTTGTAATGTCAAGCGGCGATCCGCGTTGCGGGCGCTCAGCGTCAGCGACCTCGCCACCAGTGGTGGCTCGACCGGCTCGACGGCCCAAGTTCGCGTCGCTCGGCGGTGCGGAAGTGCTTGATCTCGGTGCGTTGCTGCGCGAATGCAACAAGTTCTCTGCGCGTATTCGATATGGAAACAGGTCGAGTCGCCGGGATGATGAAGACGTTCGAGTGCGGGCGGCCAGCGCCCCGGTCCTCCGCACGGACCAAAGACGAGTCGTTTCTCCCATGCCTTCCTCTCGTTTCCGTCGCCGCGGCTTCACTCTGATCGAACTCCTCGTGGTGATCGCCATCATCGCGATCCTGATCGCGCTCCTGCTGCCCGCCGTGCAACAGGCTCGCGAGGCGGCCCGCCGGAGTTCCTGCAAGAGCAACCTGAAGCAGATGGGGCTCGCCCTCCAGAACTACCATGACGTCCACAGCTGCTTCCCGCTCGGCACCTTCTCGCTCTTCACGACGAACGACATCGCGAACCACAACGGCACGAACTGGCGGACGATGGTCCTGCCGATGCTCGAGCAGTCCGCGTTGTACGAGAGCCTCAGCTTCACGGCCGGAGCGTCGTTCCAGGGGAACAACTACTCGGGCGGAAACGAGATCCTCAGCGGGCTCAGCGTGTCGGTCTTCCTCTGTCCGTCCAGCGCCCTCGACCCGTTCGACAACTCCGGCACCTCGAACAACTCGCAGCGGGGGCTGAACCACCACTACGTCGGCATTCAGGGAGCGGCCCAGCCGCCCGGCCCGGACACCGGCTACCGCGACTGCGGGCACGGCTTCTCCTGCAACAACGGCCTGCTCGCCCCCAACGAGGTCTTCAGGATCCGCGACGTCACCGACGGCACCTCGAACACCATGATCGTCGCCGAGCAGTCGGGTGAGGTGAACGGCAAGAACCTGACCGCCAACTACTACGGCGGCTGGTACGGAGCCCGGCGGAACGAAACCGTCGGCCCCGGCTGCACCGACCTCTGGCAGGCCGGCACCACCTGCGTCCGCCTCGCCATCAACTCGGACACCGAGCAGGTCGGTGCCAGCGAGACGAAGTTCCGGAACAACACCATCCTGAACTCGTTCCACACGGGCGGCATCCAGGTGGTCCTCGCCGACGGCTCCGTCCGGTTCGTCTCCGAGAACGTCGACTTCAACGAGTTCAAGAAGCTCGCCGTCCGGAACGACGGTCAGCCCCTGAACGGCATCTGACGACCGCCTCCCCGTCGCTCGGCCCCAGTTCTTTCGCTTCACTCCTCAAGGGAGCCCGTCATGAGTCTGCGCTACCGTTCCGTTGCCGCTGCCTCGCTCGTCCTGCTGATCGCCGTCGGCTGCGGCGGCGACTCGAACCCCACCGGCACCGTGCGAGGCACGATCGGCCTCGGTGAGTCGCCGCTGCCGGTCCCCGCCCAGATCGTCTTCATCGACCCCTCGACCGGCCAGTCCGGCGTGGCGAACGTCGGCGAGGACCGCACCTTCGAACTGCCGAGCCCGCTCCGCGTGGGCGAGTACCGCGTCTTCCTCACGCCGCAGCCGCAGGCGGCCGGGTCCGACCCGACCCCCGTCCGCAGCGACCTCGGCATCCCCGGCACCTACATGGACGAACGCCAAACCCCGCTGCAGGCCAAGGTCGAGGAGGGGGACAACGAGTTCACGTTCGACGTGTCGGCTTCGTAGCAACCGCGACGCTTTCACGTGCGGCTGCGGAGGAAGTCGGCCGGGGTCTCGTAGGGGTTGGGTTCGTCGAGCCAGTGTTCGACGTGCGTTTCCTCCCACGCCGTGCCGTGCTCCTCGTGCCAGTCCGCGGCGATTCCGCAGGTCGTCGTGTCGATCTCGACCCGCTCCTCCCCACGGAAGCACGGGACCTGGAGGACGAGCGAGTAGGTCAGTCGATCGACGTTCACGGCCGTCAGTTTCCGTAGTTTCCGGAGGTCAGGCTCCCGCCTGACGCATCGGCGTTCGACGCACGCTGCCGGCTTTCGTCGGGCAGGGGCCCGACCTACGGGAAGGTCAGTCCGCGTACCGCTGCCGGTCCCAGTCCTTCGCCAACTCGCACAGCTTCGGCAGCAAGTCGCGGTCGGTCGCGGTCGCGACGATGCCGGGGAGGCGGAGCATGTCGGCTCGGTCGTCCATCCAGTGCTCGCGGAAGTGGACCGGTTGGCCGTCGTGCACCCAGACCGACTCCCCGCCGAGGGCGCGGGCGACGTGCAGGGCGACCGGGTAGTCGTAGACGTTCGGCGTGTGGATCAACGAGCCGCCGAACGCGCCGGTTGCCAGCAGCGGGTAGATGCTGCCGGGCGTCTGCTCGGCCGTGTGGCCGGCGACGTCGACCGTCGGCAGGATCGTGTTGGCGACCTCCGGGTCCCGGTCCTGGAAGCCGATGACGTAGAACCTCGTCGAGTCGGGCCGGGTGTCGTTCGTGATCGGCGTGAGTGCGTCGAGGACCTCACGGGCCGGGCGGGTCGGGTCGTCTTCGCCGCAGAGGACACGGTCGCCGTTCACCTCCAGCCACGTCCCGTGGTCGCCGGTCTCGGGGACGTAGACCAGCGAGTAGACGACGTCGGTGAGGGTGCGGACGTGGACCATCACGGCCCAGCCGTCGCCGCTGCGGTCGCGGAACTGCTTCGTCCCGTCGATCGGGTCGATGGAGATCACGTACTCGCTCTCGTCGGCGAAGCGGTCGAGGTCGCCCGTCTGCTCCTCGGCCTCGATCCGGCACTGTTGGAACACGGGCGACGTGTCCCGCAGTGCCGCGACCAGCAGTTCCTGCAGGCTGAGGTCGGCGAGCGTGAGGGCGTCCGTGTTCGAACTCCCGGACGTCTTCCCCTCGACCGCGACGTCGAATCGCCGCAGAACCTTCGCGATGCCACCCGCCCAACGGACGACGGCGGGAAGGTGCTCCGCACACGCGGAAATCAGTTCGGACTGGTTCACGTCGGTTCTCCCGTAGGACGGATTTCCAATCCGTCGGACACTTCGAAGTCTTCGCCGCTCGGGCAGGTATCGGCTCTACACCTTCGATTCCAGCGACCGCAGGACCCGCACCGCGACGTCGATTCCGGTCGTCCGGGCGAACGCCTGCCAGCCGGGGACGGCGTTGACCTCGACGACATGGCAGCCGCCCGCCCGATCGTACAGCAGATCGACGCCCGCGAAACGCGACCCGGTCGCACCGGCGGCGCGGAGGGCGAAGTCTCGTTCCGTGTCGGTTGGTTCGTGTGACGCCGTCTTCGCCTGCCGCGAGACGTTCGTGCGGAAGTCGAGGGCGTTCGACCGCCGCATGCCGCCGAGGACCTCGCCGTCGAGCACGAGCACCCGCACGTCGGCCCCCTCGTGGTCGACGAACCGTTGCAGGTAGAGGACCGACTGCGTTCGTTCCAGTGTGCGGAACGTGCGGAATGCGAGGTCGGGGTCGCTGACCCGGCAGATGCCGCGACCTTCCGCCCCGAACAGCGGCTTCACGACGACGTCCCCGCCGAGCGACTCGAACGCCGCGAGCGCGGCCTCGCTGTTCTCGCAGACGAACGTCTCCGGCACGGGTAGCCCCGCCGCCCGCAGCCGGGCCGTCGTGAGGTACTTGTCGACCGCACACTCGATCGCCTTCGGCGGGTTCAGCACTGTCACCCCGGCCGCCTCGAGCCGGGCGAGCACGTCCATCCGGAACACGACCTGCTCCAGCGAGCCGACCGACATCGTGCGGACGACCACGGCATCGAGCGCCGCGAGGTCGGTCTCACCACTGCGAAACGACACATCGTCGTTCGTGGCCGATGCCGTGAGTTCCGTGAACGATACCCGCGTGACGCGATGCCCGACCTCCGCGGCGGCCCGGGTCAGGTCGGCGAGGTACCAGCTGTTCTCGTTCGCAAGGACGCCGATGTGCATCGGGTGGAACCGTGGAGAAACGGAAACGCGGAGAGAGACTAGAGGATGCCATGGTCCGGAGGCAGCAATCGAGCGTTCTTTCGGCGGCGCGACTGGAGACCGTCGCTCCAGGTTCGTACTCTCGTTCCGGCGTCCGTGGCATCGGTTCGAGGACCATCACATGCTGACACTCATCGCTCGCCCGGAGGCGCGCACGGCGGCACCGGTCGCGAAGTCGTGGGAGCGGATCGATGCCTGGCTCGAGGAGCATCTCACCCTGGCGTACGGTTCGTTGCGTCCGCCGGCCGACGAGGCCGACCTGGAGAGCGTGGAGGAGGCGATCGGGCAACCGCTTCCCGCGGACGTGCGTGCGTCGTACTTGATCCACGACGGGCAGGAGGACTACGACTTCGAGGAAGACGTGGAACTCTACGGCTATGGCGTCCTCTTCGGACTTCGTCTCCTGCCGCTGAACGACGGGGACATGGACGTCCTCGGGTGCTACGAGAACCGGTACCCACAAGACTGGCCCGACGAGGAGGACGCGGGGAACGAGTTCTGGGAGTTCCTTCCGCCTGGGGCCGTCCGCCGAGCCGGGAACGGCCCCGGATGGGTACCGCTCCACTACGACGCGGGCGGGAACTACGTCGGGATCGACTTGGACCCAGGTCCGCACGGGGTCGTCGGGCAGGTGATTCCCTTCGGCATCGAGCCGCAGCGACCCGTGCTGGCGACGAGTTGGGCGCACTTCCTGGAGGACGTCGCGGACGAACTGGAGGCGGGGCAGGGCGTCGTCGACGATCCGGACGAGTCGGAGACTCCGTTCAGTCTTCGCGGGGCGACGAACGGAACGTTTCCATACGTCTTCATGGAGTGGGCGCGTGCCAAGCTCCCTCGTTCGTTCCAATCGGATCAGCCACCGCAATACTGAGGGTCAACCGAGTCCGAACGAAGCCAGCACGACGTCCTCCGCGAGCGCCCCGGCCCGGTGGACGACGCCGGTCTCAAGGTTGTGCAGGACGATGACGGCCGGGCTGAAGAGGTGGGGGTCGATGGCGTAGAAGTCGCAGCCGGCGGACTCGAAGATCTCGAGGAACGGTCGGCCATGGGCCTCGCTCGCGGACGAGGGGACCTTCTTCACCACGTCGGCCAACGTGTCGTCGTCGCCGGTCGCCCAGAGGTGGACGGTTCCGCCGTACAGGATGGCGTCGTTCGTGCGGCCGATGCCGGCGAGGTCGTCCTTCGCCACGGGCGGCAGCGGGGCCGTTCCGAAGCCGGAGACGACGCGGCGGACGTCGAACTTCAGCTCGTGCAGCTTGTGCATGGCCGTCTCGACCGCGCGGGCGACGACCTGCACGTTCCCCGCCTGCGAGGCGGTCGGGGCGACGCAGAGCGTGACGTACTCGATCGGCACGCCGCACTTCTCGGCGAGGTACTCGTAGATGTGGCGGCCCGGCTTCTCGCCGCTCTCGACGACGCCGACGACCTCGTGAGCCGATTCGCGGTACGCGAGGTCGCCGAACAGTTCCTCGACCGCCGCCGCCGCCCGCATGGGGCCGCTGCCCATGCCGAAGTAGCCGTCCACGCTGATCGACCATCCGGCGTACTGGCTCAGGAGGCACGCCTCGACGGCGTGGTCCGTTCGCACGACGACCTGCGGCCACGCCGTGCCGCCGAGCGTTCCGGGGGCGAGGCTCGTCTCGGCGAGGCCGGCCGTGCAGACGTCGGCGAGCAGCAGCCCGGCCGTCGTCCCGCCCGGCGCGTCGACGCCGCAGTCCCACAGCCGACCGGGGGCGTCCTCGTCACAGGAGACTCTCAGGAAGCCGGGATCGACGTGCCGCAGCACGGCGGCGGCGGCATCGTTGAGGGGGGCGTTGGACTCTTCGGGGGGCAGTTCCACGATCGGTTCTCGGGTCGGCGTCGGAAGCGAGACCGAATCTTCGGCAGACCGACGTCGAACCGCAACCACGACACCGAATCGCGGTCGGTCGGACACCGCACCGCGAACATTGAGGCCGGCGGCCGTATCTCTCAGACTCGGGCTCAACGCGGAACACGGGAATCGAGGTCATGACGAGCATCTACGAATTCGACGTGATCGTTGTCGGGGCGGGGCACGCCGGGATCGAGGCGGCCCTCGCCGCGGCTCGCATGGGGGCGAAGACGGCCCTGCTGACGATGAGCTGCGACACCGTCGGCGCGATGAGCTGCAACCCGGCCATCGGCGGCGTCGCCAAGGGGCAGATCGTCCGCGAGATCGACGCCCTCGGCGGCGAGATGGGGAAGTGCATCGACGAGACGGCGATCCAGTTCCGCATGCTGAACCGCAGCAAGGGCCCGGCCATGCACAGCCCGCGGGCCCAGGCCGACAAGAAGGCCTATCAGTTCCGCATGAAGCACGTCGTCGAGGCGCAGGCGAATCTCTCGCTGCGGCAGGAGGTGGTGGAGGGATTGCGGATTGCGGATTGCGAATTGCGGAATGAAGCACCGTCCGACCGCGGAGAATCCGAAATCCGAAATCCCCAATCCGCAATCGTCGGCGTGCGGGTGCGCGGCGACGCGGAATACCGTGCTCCCGCCGTCGTCATCACCACCGGTACCTTCCTCCAAGCCGTGATGCACACCGGCGAGGCGAAGTCGGCCGGTGGTCGCGCCGGAGAGGGGACGACCGGCACGCTGTCCGACTCGCTCCGCGAACTCGGCTTCGAGCTCGAACGGTTCAAGACCGGCACTCCGGCCCGGTTGAACGGGCGGACGATCGACTACGCACAGCTCGAGCCGCAGCCGGGCGACGAAGAGCCGCAGCCCTTCTCGTTCACGACGGCTGCCATCACGGCCCCGCAACTCGACTGCCACGTCACGGCGACGAACGACCGGGTGCACGAGCTCATCCGGGCGAACCTGCACCGGGCCCCGATGTACTGCGGGCAGATCGAGTCGACCGGGCCGCGGTACTGCCCGTCGATCGAGGACAAGGTCGTCCGCTTCGCCGACAAGGACTCGCACCTGATCTACCTCGAACCCGAGGGCCGGAACACGCTCGAGGTCTACTGCAACGGCATCTCGACGAGCCTGCCGCGGGACGTGCAGGACGCCATGATCCACGCGATCCCCGGACTCGAACAGGCCGAGATCATGCGGTACGGGTACGCGGTCGAGTACGACTTCGCCCCTCCGACGCAACTGCGGCCGACGCTGGAGACGAAGCGGATCGACGGCCTCTACTTCGCCGGGCAGATCAACGGGACCACTGGCTACGAGGAGGCGGCCGGGCAGGGGCTGGTCGCCGGGGTGAACGCGGCCCTCAAGCTCGCTGGCCGCGACCCGTTCGTGCTCGACCGCTCGCAGGCGTACCTCGGCGTGCTGATCGACGACCTCGTCACGAAGGGGGTCGACGAGCCCTACCGCATGTTCACGAGCCGCGCCGAGTTCCGGCTGCTGCTGCGGCACGACAACGCCGACCGCCGGCTGACCCGCCTCGGCCGCCAGCTCGGACTCGTCGACGACGAACGCTTCCGGCAACTCGAACGACACGAGGCCGACGTCGAGCGAGCGACGGCCTTTGTCCGGTCCGTTCGACACGAAGGGGCGACTCTCGAAGAGTGGCTGCGGCGGCCGGAGATCACTTGGGAGACGCTCCGCGATCGGCACCCGGAGGTCGCGGCGCTCGACGTCTCGGCCCGGGCGGCCGAGCAGGTCCAGATCGAGACGAAGTACGCCGGCTACATCCGTCGGCAGTTCGCCGAGATCGAGAAGCAGGGCAAGGTGGAGGGCGTCCGAATCCCCGAGACGTTCGACTTCGCCGCCGTCCCGCAACTGCGTCGCGAGGCCCGTGAGAAGCTGACGTCGATCCGGCCGGCCAACCTCGGCCAGGCCGGCCGCATCAGCGGGATCACGCCGGCCGACATCGCCGTCCTGATGATCCAACTCCGCGAGCCGTCCCGACTCGCGACGTAACCAAGGCGCCCGCTTCGTCGGTTCGTGATTGAACCACAGAGACGCAGAGACACGGAGGTGTTCGAACCACAAAGGACACGAAGGAAGCTCCAACCAGCGTCCCACGGCTCAGAACATCCGCATTGATCCGCGTCCATCCGCGGTTCTCTCCAACCGGTTGCCTCGCTCCGGGTCTCCGTGCCTCTGTGGTTCAACCCGGCCGCCGTGTCGCCCCGGATTGCCCGGCTCGCGCATCTCCATGAATTTGCGAGGGATGCGCCCGACGTTGGGAAGTGCGGGGACCCTGACGACTGGAATTGCTGGTCGGACAAAGCCCCGTTGACCGATTTCACAGACTGGATACAATCGGCACCGTTGAGAACGGAGGCAATTTCGTCGTCCCGGCATTCCGGAGGCTGGGTGTTCTGGGCGACGAGGGCCCCGCTCGTTGAGGTCGCGTCCGATCTCCGCGGAGGACGTTGCTGCTAGAAGGAATGGCCGTCACAAGGATCGTGACGAAGCTCGCTCGGGATCACGGTGGCCCGCTCTGCCGTCGAGCCGTTTCGTCCGTGCACGCCAGGACGTTCCGCTCCGGTCCGTCCACCGTCACACGGGACCCCGTCCGCAACGGAGCGGACCGACTTGGAAGGATGCAAGCCGACATGAAAACCGTCTTCACCACCGGCGAGGCCGCCAAAATCTGCAAGGTGAGTCAGCAGACGATCATCCGCTGCTTCGACTCCGGCCAGCTCAAGGGCTTCCGCGTCCCCGGCAGCCGCTTCCGCCGCATCCCCCGGGACGTGCTCTACAAGTTCATGAAGGAGAACGGCATCCCGACGGATGCCCTCGAGAGCGGCAAGCGGAAGGCCCTCGTGGTCGACGACGACGAGGAACTGGTCGAACTGATCCGCGACGTGCTCGAGGCCGACGGCCGCTTCGAGGTCCGCACCGCGAACAACGGCTTCGACGCCGGTATGATGGTTAAGGAGTACCGCCCGGACGTCCTCGTCCTGGACGTGATGCTCCCGGACATCAACGGCAAGGAGGTCTGCCAACGCGTCCGAGCCGACTCCTCGCTGGAGGACGTGAAGATCGTCTGCATCTCCGGCATGGTCGAGGCGGACAAGATCGACGACCTGAAGGCGGCCGGGGCGAACGACTTCGTCCAGAAGCCGTTCGAGGTCGAGGCCCTCGTCGATCGCGTCTGCAGCCTGCTCGACATGCAGACCACGACCGTCTGACCTACGGGGTCGAGTGAGAACGAACCAAGCCCGGCATCCTCAAGATGCCGGGCTTCTTTGATTGACCTGACGAGAGGGTGGCTCACGAGTCACGCGAATCGGTGCGAATGAGGAGAGGGCATTCGCGAGGATTCGCGCCATTCGCGGGCCCACCGCCGGAACGGCAGCGTGAACGAAGACTGGCTCGACCTCCTGCCGATTGAATCGCTCGAGTCGCTACTCGAAGGGGTGGCGGCGAAGTGGCGGATCGCGGTGGTCGCCGATCGTGTCGAGATCGAGTGTCTGTCGATCGAGCGGACGCGGTTGGTCACCGGCTGGTCCGATGCCGCCGCTTCCGGATCCGAGACTCGGGATCTGCCGACTTCGACGGAACTCGACGCCCTTCCGCGTGGCGATGCGGATTGGAGTCGCGTGCTACAGCCGGTTGGCGAACCGTTGGCCCGAGTCATCATGCATGGCGGAGGATGCGACGACTCGGTGTCCGTCTGGGAAGCGATGTCGGAGCGACTGATCGGCCAAGCACTTCACCTCGACCGCCTGCAGAACGAAGCGCTCGCCGGGAAGCTGGAGTCGATGGCCGAGTTCGCGGCGGGGGCGGGGCACGAGATCAACAATCCGCTCGCGACGATCAACGGCCGTGTGCAGCTGCTGCTGAAGGGGGAGACCGACCCGGAGCGACGCCGGTCGCTGGAGGTCATCGGCGGCCAGGCCCACCGCGTCCGCGACATGATCGGCGACGCGATGCTCTTCGGCCGGCCGCCGGAACCGCAACTGGCCGACGTCGACGGGGCCGCCGTGATCCGTCGGGTCTGCGAGACGTTCGGTGAGGACGCCCCGGAGGGCGTGAAGTGGTCGGTCGAGGGCCCCGACGAACTGATTCTGCGGGCCGACGAGTCGCAGTTCGCGATCGTCGTCGGCGAGCTGCTGCGAAACTCGCTGCACGCCGTCGGGGAGTCCGGGACGGTCGCCGTGCGCACTGCGGACGGACGGACTGGAAGTCCGTCCTACGGACGCGCGCACGCCCTCGTGACGATCGCCGACGACGGCCCGGGGCTCACCGACCTCGACCGCCGGCACCTCTTCGACCCCTTCTTCTCCGCTCGGCAGGCGGGGCGGGGGCTCGGGTTCGGGCTCTCGAAGGCGTGGCGAATCGTCCGGCTGCACGGCGGGACGATCGACGTCGAGTCCGAGCCCGGTCGAACGACGTTCTCGGTCCGCTGGCCGCTCGCGTAGCTGCGTCCAGTCGGTCGTGGCCGTAAGATGCCTCGGTCATGTTCCGACCGACGACTGCCATCGTCTGCCTCGCGGCTCTCGCGGCCTCCCCCGTCGACGCCGACGACGTTCCCGTTGCCTTCCGCATCGAGGCACCGCGGGTCGCGTTGCAGGGTGTGCCGGTTGCGAAGGTGGAGATCTCTGCGGTCGACGACGAAGGGAACGTCGTCGGCTCGTTCGCCGGGACGCCGACGATTCACGGGGTCGTGCTCGTCGAGCAGGGCGCCGTCGTCGAACCCGCGGCGTTCGTCGCCGGCCGACTGACGCTGCAGACCGACGCGGCCGCCGGCAGGAAGGTCTTCGTCGTCCACCGCAAGGCGAGCGGAGTCGAGGTCGAGTTGGAGGGCGTCCGGACACGGAAGCCGGTCGCGGTCCTCGCCGGTTGGCTCGCACTGCTGCCGCCGTTGGTCGCGATCGCGCTCGCGGTCGCCCTACGGCAGGTGCTCGTCGCGCTCTTCGTCGGCGTGTTGTCGGGCACGCTCGTGCTCACGCTCGGGCACCCGGTCGAGGCCCTCGGCATGGCCCTCTCGGACTTCGTGCTGCAGGCGATCGTCGATCCCGACGGCGGAGCCTACTCGCACATGCACGTCATCCTCTTCACCACGTTCCTCGGCAGCATGGTCGCCGTGATGTTCGAGAGCGGCGGGACGCACGCCCTCGTCGCGACCGCCCGGCCGTTGCTGAAGACCCGCGAGCGAACGCAACTCGGCACGGCTCTCCTCGGGCTCGTTGTCTTCTTCGACGACTACGCGAACACGCTGCTCGTCGGCACGACGATGCGGCCCGTCACCGACGGCCAACGGATCTCGCGGGCGAAGCTCGCCTTTCTCGTCGATGCGACCGCCGCCCCGATCGCCGGGCTCGCGGTCGTCTCGACGTGGGTCGGGTTCGAGGTCGGCCTGATCGCCGAGGCGTACTCGGACCTGGGGCTGGAGGCCGACGCGTACGGCACGTTCCTCGCCACGCTGCCGTACCGCTTCTACCCCATTCTGCTGCTCGCCTTCGTCTTCGCGAACGCAGCGACCGGCCGCGACTTCGGCCCGATGCGGCTCGCCGAGAACCGAGCCCTCGTGGAAGCGGCCGAGCCGGCGGCGGTGCCGGTCGAGGACGTCGACGTGCCGGAGCGACCGCGGCTCGTCAACGCGTTGCTGCCGCTGGGCTTGCTGCTGGGGGGCATCGCGTTCGGTCTGTGGTGGACCGGTTGGTCGTCGCTGGCCGCCGCGAATGCGGAGGCGATCGACGCCGGGCGTCCGGCCGAGGCGGTGACGCTCGGAAGCGTGCTGTCGAACGCGGACTCGTACGTCGTGCTGCTGTACGCGTCGTTCGCCGCCTCGGTTGTCGCGATCGGCT
This sequence comes from Planctomycetaceae bacterium, assembly GCA_028284885.1. Classification (GTDB taxonomy): domain Bacteria; phylum Planctomycetota; class Planctomycetia; order Planctomycetales; family Planctomycetaceae; genus JANQQW01. The sequence goes on along the minus strand of JANQQW010000006.1, from coordinate 53,645 downwards.
CGGCCGTCGTCACGCGTGCGAGCTCGCTGGCGAAGGCGACCGACGCGTGGGTCGACGGTGTGAAGCAGATGCTGCCCGCCGTCCTCGTCCTCGTGCTGGCGTGGGCGCTCGCCGCCGTTTGTGCTCCCGAGAACCTGAACACGGCCGGCTTCCTCGTCGAGACGACGACCGGCTGGGTCTCGGCGGCGTGGATGCCGATGCTTGCCTTCCTGCTGGCGGCGGCCGTCTCGTTCGCGACCGGCACGTCCTGGGCGACGATGGGGCTGTTGATCCCGCTCTTCGTCCCGTACGTCCACGACCTGCTGCTCGGCGACTCGCCTTCGGTCGATCCGTACGACCCGATCCTGCTCGGCACGGTCGGGGCCGTGCTGGCCGGGTCGATCTTCGGCGACCACTGCTCGCCGATCTCCGACACGACGGTCCTCTCCTCCGCGTCCGCCGGGTGCGAGCACCTCGAGCACGTCGGCACGCAGATGCCGTACGCCCTCGTGGTCGCCGCTGTCGCCGTGCTGACCGGGTCGCTGCCGCTCGCGGTCGGCGTCTCCCCGTGGATCGGGCTCGTCGTGGGTCTGGCGTCGGTCGTGGCCGTCGTGCGGTTCGCGGGACGGAAGCCGACGACCGGTTGACCGACGACTCGGTCGTTGGTCGGTTCCCTCGCACCCTGTACGATCGAATCGTTTCGCCGGCCCTCCCAAGGAGCTTCCCATGTCGAGCACCGCCGCTCTCGCCGTTCTGTCCGCGGTCGTCACCGGCCCGTTCCTGGGCGCTCCCTCGACGGAGGTCGTGCCGGTCGAGGCGACCGAAAAGGTCGAGGTTCACGCGGTCTGCGTCTACGAGGGCGAGAAGGAGACCGGGTTCGCCGACGTCTACGTCGACCGACCGGGCAAGACGGTCGTGCTGTTCGTGGGGGCGTACGAGACGGCGGCCTGGAGCGTCACGGCCTCCCCCGGCACGAAGCTGCAACGCGTCGTCGCCAGCGGCTACGAACCGCAGGAGGTCGCCGTGCCGGAGGGGGTGACGATCGTGGAGGCGTGGCGGGGGAAGCAGAAGCCGTACCCGGGCTACGTGATCAAACCGGACCGCCGTCTCCCCCCGTTTCAGGCCTTCGTCTCCCGCGTGACGACGTTCGTCCGCACGGACCGTCTCGCCAGCTTCCAGTCCAGCTACAGGCCCCCGGTCGCCGACCGGTTCGTCGTCGACGACGTCGAGAAGGACGACCGGTTGTCCGCGGCCTATCCGTTCGTGTCGAGCCGCGAGGACGTCCCGGAGGCCGCCCGAGAACTCTCCGTCGTGACGGAGCTGTTCGAGACGAGCGAGCAGCCGCGAGGCCGCTCGGTGTCGATGGTCGAGATGTCCCTGTTCGGGCCGAAGCTCGACACGAAGACGAGCCTGCCGGAGCGGGTCGGTCGTGTCGTCGAGGGGGCGGGCACGACGTACGGCATTGCGGGGCACGACGTCGTCGAGATCGATCTCGACGGGAGAACGACGACGTCCCTGCTCGGCGAGGCGACGAAGCTGGCGGAGATTTCGTGGCCGAGCGACCTCGCCTTCGACACGAAGCGAAACCGGCTCGTCGTGCACTCGTCGAGTCGGAAGGGCCTGTACGCCTTCGACGTCGCGCAGAAGACGTGGTCGCCCCTCGCTCAGAAGGTCGGCACGAATCAGCTCGCCTACTCCGCGGAGGAGGACTGCCTGTACGGCATCGAGGTGCCGCACAAGGGCGCGCCGCGGTTGAAGCAGATGGACGAGAAGGGCCGGGAGATCCGGACGATCGACCTCGACGGGCCGATCGTCTCGGCACCGCTCGGCAACATGCCGGGCGTCTCGAGCACGCGAGTCGAGAGCGTCGGGAAGTACCTCGTCGTGGTCACGTCCTCGTCGAGTCGCCTGCTTCCCACTTCGGAGTCCCCCGAACGGCGGATTCACCTCGTCGATCCGAGCACCGGGCAGTCGTGGCTGACGTGGCGGTCGACCACGCTGGGCGACGAGGCCAAGGCGCCCTGACCTGGTCGCGACGAAGTGGGAATCACCGAGAGCCGACCGGTGCGGTGCACGCCGTTCTGCGGTATCGTGCCGCGTTGGAATCCCCCTCGACTTCCCGCGGAGCGACCGATGTCCGAAGCCGTCGAAAGTGAACTCGAACACTTCATGCAGGGCCTGCGGAAGCGGAATCCGCACGAGGAGGAGTTCCACCAGGCGGTGGAGGAGGTCGCCCGCAGCGTGATGCCGTACTACCTCGACCACGGGGAACTGCGGGACGCCCAGATCCTCGAACGGCTGACCGAGCCGGACCGCATCGTCATCTTCCGCGTCTGCTGGGAGGACGACGAGGGGAACGTCCGGGCCAACCGGGCCTGGCGGGTCCAGTTCAACAAGGCGCTCGGCCCGTACAAGGGGGGGCTGCGGTTCCACCCCACCGTCACGCAGAGCGTGCTCAAGTTCCTCGGCTTCGAGCAGATCTTCAAGAACTCGCTGACCGGTCTCCCCATGGGGGGCGGCAAGGGAGGCGCGAACTTCAACCCCAAGGGGAAGAGCCCCCGCGAGGTCATGCGGTTCTGCCAGAGCCTGATGACCGAACTCCACCGGCACATCGGCGAGGACGTCGACGTGCCGGCCGGCGACATCGGCGTGGGCGGCCGCGAGATCAGCTACATGTTCGGCCAGTACACCCGGCTGGAGAACCGCTGGACCGGCGTGCTCACCGGCAAGGGGCAGACCTTCGGCGGGTCGGCCGTCCGCACCGAGGCGACCGGCTACGGCTGCGTCTACTTCTGCGAGAACGTCCTCCACCACCTCGGCGAGGGAATGGAGGGCAAACGCATCGCCGTCTCCGGCTCCGGCAACGTCGCCCTGTACGCGGCGGAGAAGATCCTGCAGAACGACGGCGTCGTCGTCACGCTCAGCGACTCCAAGGGAACGGCCGAGTTCAAGAACGGACTCACGCCCGAGCAGCTCGACTTCGTGAAGGATCTCAAGGAGAACCGCCGCGGCCGCATCTCCGAGGCGGCCGACGAGTACGACGACGTGGAGTTCCACGCGGGCAAGCGGCCGTGGGGCGTGACTTGCGAAATCGCCATGCCGTGCGCCACTCAGAACGAACTCGAGATCGAGGGGGCAAAGCAGTTGGTCGCGAACGGCTGCCGGGTGGTCTGCGAGGGGGCCAACATGCCGGTCGACCTGGAGGCGTCACACTACCTCAAGGAGCACGGCGTGCTGCACGCCCCCGGCAAGGCGGCCAACGCCGGCGGCGTCGCGGTCTCGGGGCTCGAACAGTCCCAGAACGCCATGCGGCTCAGCTGGGACCGCGAGGAGGTCGACCAGCGCCTGAAGTCGATCATGCAACGCATCCACGACCGCTGCGTCGAACACGGCACCCAAGGCGACCGCGTCGACTACGTCGACGGAGCCAACGTCGCCGGCTTCGAGAAGGTCGCCGAAGCCGTGCTGGCGTACGGGGTGGTTTGAGGCAGCGTCGCACTTGGCGAGCAGGGGCACCCCGATGAAGCACTGGGTATTGCTGGCGGCGGCCATCGTGTGCGAGGTGGTCGGCACGACCTGCATGAAGTTCTCGGACGGGTTCACCAAGCCCGTGCCGTCGATCCTGCTGTTCGTCTTCTACGCGGTTGCGTTCGTCCTGCTGACGTTGGCCGTGGAGAAGATCGACCTCGGCACGGCCTACGCGGTCTGGGCCGGGGCGGGCACGGCTCTCGTCGTGATGATCGGCATCGTGTTCCTAGGCGACTCGCTGACCGTGACCAAGCTCGTCTGCGTCGCCCTGATCATCGCCGGCGTCGTCGGGCTGAAGGTCTCTGAGGAGTCCGCGGAGAAACCGGCCATCGAAGCCGAGGCCGATTGAGTCCCGTTCGCTGGCCGCAACGGTTGTGATCGCGAGCGCTCTGCGGTTGGTCTCCGGACGGCAGGCACTTGGGAGAACGACGTGTCCGAGATCGATCGCATCACACCGACGCAGCGGCCCGCCGGGCGGGCGGCGGGTTCCCAGCGGTGGTTGGAACTCTCGTTCCTGCACTGGCGGGTGCCGGCCGACGTGTTGCGGCCGTTGATTCCGGGCGAGCTGACGGTCGACGAGTGTGACGGGTCGGCCTGGGTGGCCCTCGTACCGTTCCGGATGGAGGGGGTGCGGCCGTGGTGGTCGCCGTCGGTACCCGGCGTCTCGAACTTCGCCGAGACGAACGTGCGGACCTACGTCCATCACGAGGGCCGCGAGCCGGGCGTGTGGTTCTTCAGCCTGGAGGCGGCGAACCGGTTGGCCGTGTGGGTCGCCCGCAACTTCTGGCACCTCAACTACCAGTTCGCCTCGATGAAGCTGACCCGCGAGAACGACCGCATCCGGTACGAGTCGTCCCGTCACTGGCCCGAGAACACCGGCGTCGGCGGTCGGGTCGAGGTGACGATCGGCGACCCGATCGAACAGGACGGCCCCGGCGGCCCCGGTACGGCGGAACCCGGTACGCTGGAGCACTTCCTCGGCGAGCGGTACGTGCTCTACACGAAGCACCCCCGCGGCCACCTCATCCGCGGCCGCGTGCACCACGTGCCATACCCACTCAAGCAGGCGACCTCCGAGTCGATCGAGGACACTCTCGTCCCCGCCGCCGGCATCGACGTCGCGGGCCGCCCCCCGGACCACGTGCTCTTCAGCGAGGGCGTCCACGTGAACGTGTTCCCGCTGGAACGGGTGTGACCGGTCACCGTCTCACAGCATCCCGCTGCGTTTCAGCTCCGTCACGACTTCGCTGGCGATGCGGCGCACCTCGGCGAGGTCGACGCCCGCTTCGACCGACTCGCCGACGGGGCAGCCGCCGACCGGTTGGTCCGTGAAGCCGTGGCCGGCGAGCAGGCACTGCAGCGTGCGGCTGAGGGTGCCGAGGTCGGTCTTCTGGTTCTCGGACATCGGCTGCCGGCTGACGCCGAGGTCGAAGCCGCGGAGGTTGGCGGCCGCTCGGAAGCCCTCGGGGAACTCGGCCGTGTAGAGCATCGCGTCGAACAGGGTGACGAGGTCGTACTGCAACTGGCGGGCCTCGTCGAGTTGGCCGGCCGTCGTCAGTTCGTAGAGGCGGCGGGTCAGCTCGGGGACCACGCCGCTCGAGGCGTTCGTGCCGCCGTCGCAGCCGACGAGCAGCATCGGCATCAAGGCCGCGTCCCAGCCGGTCAGGAACGAGAAGTCCGGCCGGTTCGGGCGGACGGCCTGGATCATCCGGATCATGTGCGGCAGGTCGCCGGAGGAGTCCTTGATGGCGACGATTCGCGGGAACTCGTCGGCCAGCCGTTGGATGGTGGCGACGTCGATCGGCGAGGCGAACATCGGGATGTTGTACAGCGTGACGTCGATCGGCGTGTTCCGGCCGATCTCCTTGAAGTACGCGTAGACCGCCTCCGGCCCGAGCTTGTAGTAGAAGGGGGCGACGATGGCGACGGCCCGGCAGCCGAGCCCGGCGTAGTACTCGCAGGCGGAGAGCGTCTCGCGGACGTTCGCCTCGGCCGCCCCGGCGAGAATGGGGACGCGGCCGGCCGTCTGGTCGGCGATGATCTCCACGATCCGCCGCCGCTCCTCCGGCGTGAAGCGGGTGAACTCACCCGTCGAACCGTTCGGGTAGAGCCCGTGCACGCCCCGCTCGATCAGCCAGTCGACGTACCGCCGCAGCTCGTGCTCGTCGATCAACCCGTCCCCCCGACAGGGGACGAGATTCGGCGTGAAGATGCCTCGAAGTCGTTCGCGGGCCATGAGCGTCTACGGGGTTCGCGGGGAATCGGTCGCTTGAGGATACTCCGCGGATCGAGGTGTTGCGTAGCGGCAACGCGGGGGCAGGGCGGAACGGTAGGCCGTAGGACCGGTACGAGCATCGCATCCGCTACAGTAAAGGCTTGGTCGCCCGTCGCGATCGATCGTAGGTCGGGCGGCAAAGGCCAACGGCGTGCAGGACGTATTGGTGGAGCGTCTGACCGGGAGATACTCGATGCGATCGTGGTTGGTTCTTTTGCTGACCGTCGTCGGGTCGCAAGCTCGCGCCGACGAGCCGTTCGAGTATCGGCCCGTGGGGACGCTGGACGTCGTCTGCGTGCTCGAGATCACGGCGGCAAACGGGGCGGTCGCGAACGTGACGGCGGCGGGGCCGGTGTTGGCGGAGTGGCCGTCGCAGCAGGTGGAGCTCGTCGATTCCGCCGCGCCGGCGGGGGTGCGGGTGGTGGAGCGAAGTGAGCCGGGGGTGGCGAAGTGGATGGAGGTCGCCGTGCCGCGGATTCCGGCCGGCGGACGGGTGACCGTGACGCGGACGTACCGGATCGTGCGGTCGGTCGTCGAATCGAAGCTGCCGATCGAGGAGTTGGAGACGGTCGCGAAACCGGGGCGGGAGTTGCGGCGGCATCTGGCGACGGCACCGGGGATCGAGCCACGCGATCGGCGGGTGCGGCAGCTCTCGGAGTCGCTCGTCGAGGAGGGGGACACGGCCGGGCGGAAGGCGACGCGGTTCGCGGCCTGGATTCGCGAGAACGTGAAGTACGTGTACGACCCGACGTACCGCGGCACGAAGGCGTGCCTCGCCAAGAAGACGGGCGACTGCGACGACATGACGGCCGTGTTCGTCTCCCTCTGCCGCGCGGCTGACATTCCGGCCCGCACGGTCTGGATCGAGGACCACGCGTACGCCGAGTTCCTGTTGGTCGACGGCGAGGGCAAGCCGCACTGGGTGCCGGTCGATCTGGCGAGCCGGAGCCCACTCGGGACCGTCAAGCAGGCGAATCCCATTCTGCAGAAGGCGGACGCGTTCACGGACCCGTTCACCCGCCGCCGGGTTCACTACGTGCCCCAGGGCGTGCGAGCGGTGGGGGCCCCGGTCACGTTGCGGTCGGAACGGGTGATCGTCGCGGCGAAGCCGGCGGAGTGACCGAGTGAGCAATCTGCCCGAGAACGCCGTGCATCCGCTGTCGCGGGCCGAGTGGCGGGCGTGGCTGGAGGCGAACCACGGCCGCGACGAGGGCGTGTGGCTGGTGACCTTCAAGAAGGCGACCGGCCGGCCGCGAGTGGAGTACGACGAGGCCGTCGAGGAGGCGATCTGCTTCGGCTGGATCGACAGCGTGCCGAAGAAGCTCGACGCGGAGAGGTCGCTGCTGTGGTTCGCACCGCGGAAGCCGGGCAGCGGGTGGTCGCGGCCGAACAAGGAACGGGTCGAACGGATGACGAAGGCCGGCCTGATGCAGCCGGCGGGTCTCGCGAAGATCGAGGCGGCAAAGGCGGACGGGTCGTGGTCCCGGCTGGACGCCGTCGAGAACCTCGAGATCCCCGACGACCTCGCAGCCGCGTTCGACCGGCATCCGGGTTCGCGGGAGAAGTTCGAGGCGTTCCCGCGGTCGGCCGAGCGGGGCATCCTGGAGTGGATCGTCAACGCGAAGCGGGCCGCGACGCGGGAGAAACGGGTCGAGGATACGGCCCGGCTGGCCGCCGAGAACGTTCGCGCGAACCAGTGGCCCCGGAAGCCGGGGTGAGGTGTCGTTCGGCGTTGGGGGCGTGGCGAGCCTGCGGCCCCTCTCCCTAGCCCTCTCCCCTGGGGGAGAGGGGACCGGAGGTGGCGTTACTCTGGGAACTCGTCCGCCTCGACCTTGTCGAACGGATAGGTGCCGCTGGCGAGGCCTTCGCGGAGGAAGGCGACGAGGTCGCGTTTCTCGTCGTCGGTCAGGTCGAGGGGGAAGATCTCCTCGTCGAGCCACGCGTTCGGCGTTCCGCCGCGGTCGTAGTGCTCGACGACCTCGGCGAGTGTGGCGAGGCTGCCGTCGTGCATGTACGGGGCGGTGCGGTGGAGGTCGCGTAGGGGGGGCGTGCGGAAGGCGCCGTGGTCGCCGTCGAGGCGGCCCTCGCTGCGGCGGCCCTCGTCGCGGGGCACGCCCTGCTCGTCGACGCCGACGCCGACGTTGTGGAACGCCTGGTCGGTCAGGTTCGGCCCGACGTGGCAGGCGGAGCAGTGGGCCTTGCCGAAGAACAGCCGGCGGCCCCGCTCGGCGGCCGGGGAGAGGGCGCCGGACTCTCCCGCAGTGAACCGGTCGAACGGCGAGTCCCCGGCGACGAGCGTTCGTTCGTAGGCGGCGATGGCGCGGCCGACGTTCTCGAACGTGAGTCCGTCCTCGAAGACCTCGTCGAACCGTGTGCGGTAGCCGTCGATCCCGCCGAGCACCTCGACGACCCGGCCGGGCGTCATGCCCATCTCCTTGGGGTTGAGGAGCGGTCCGAGCGTCTGCGTCTCGAGCTTGTCGGCCCGGCCGTCCCAGAACAGCCGGGGATGCTGCGAGGCGTTGACGACCGTGGGGGCGTTGCGGGCGGCCAGCTGTCCGCCGACCCCTTCGGAGAGCGGGAGGCCGTCGGCCCAGCCCTTGACCGGCTCGTGGCAGGTGGCACAGGAGACGGTTCCGTTGACGGAGAGCCGCGTGTCGAAGTAGAGGAGCCGGCCGAGGGCGACCTTGCCGGCGGTCAGCGGGTTGTCGGCCGGGACCGCGACGACGGGCAGGCCGAGCGGCGACTTCACGAGGACCGGGCGGTTCACGTCGAGTTCGCGGGCCTGCTCGGCGATCCGCTCACGAACCTGCTCGTCGTTCCACGTCGAACGGACCGCCGCCGCCACGCCGAGGACGACGGCGAGCACCGCGGCGAACGCCAGCGCGAAGTCCCGCGGCCGACGACGGACGTAGCGGACGACCGACTCGACTCGGGAGATCGGTCGGGCGTGGATCGCCTCGCCGTTCAGGAACCGTTCGAGGTCGTCGGCGAGGGCGGCGGCCGAGCCGTACCGGCTGCGGGGCTCCTTCTCCAGACAGCGGAGGCAGATGGTCTCGAGGTCGCGGTGCACTCTCGGCTCGAGCTGCCGGGGCGGCTGGGGACTGCGGTGGCGAACGCGGTCGAGCGTCTCGACGACGGTCTCGCCGTCGAACGGCGGGAGCCCGGTCAGCAGGTCGTACAGGATGGCCCCGAGGGAGTAGACGTCGGCGAGCGGGCCGACCTCCGCGTTCCGACCGGCCGCCTGCTCGGGCGACATGTAGCTGGGCGTCCCCATGATCTGCCCGGCCTGCGTCTGTCCGGAGTCCGCGGCGAGCTGCTTGGCGAGGCCGAAGTCGGTCACCTTCGGCTCGCCCTTCGCGTCGACGAGCACGTTCGACGGCTTCAGGTCGCGGTGCACGATCCCCTTGTCGTGGGCAAGCTGCATCGCCCGGGCGAGCTTGACGACGGTCTCGGCCGCCTGGCGGGGCGGCAGCGGGCCGTTGGCGACCGCGTGGTCGAGCCCGTGGCCCTCGACCAGTTCGAGGACGAGGAACGGACGTCCGTCGTGCTCGCCGCAGTCGAAGACCTGCACGATGTTGGGGTGCTGCAGTTGGGCGACCGCCTCGGCCTCGGTCCGAAAGCGGCCACGGTGTCCGGCGTCGAGCGTGGGGGCGATCATCTTGACCGCGACGCGGCGGTTCAGCCGGATCTGCAACGCCTCGTAGACGACCCCCATCGCCCCGCGGCCGAGTTCCGCCGTGATCTCGAAGTCCGGCAGCGTGGGGACGGGGGACGACATCTCCACCGTGCCGTCCCAGACCGTGCCCGGCGGAGCGGTGTCCGAAGACTTGGTCTCCTGCTGCCGTTCGTCGTGCACGCGATCGTTCACCGCCGCCGCTCTCCCGCCGGGCCTTCGGCTGAAGGTTAGCCCAAGCCGAACGTGTCGAATAGTAGGGTGCGGCTCGGCCGACTCTCGTGCGAATCCCCACACTTCTCCGGATTCCAGGGCGGGGAATCTCGGCTTTCCGGGTGATCGGGGCGTGACATCCCGGCCGGGCCTGCGTCCACGGGTCTCGGTCGAAACGCGAAGGAGGCCGGCGATGAGCACACCCTGGGCGACGATCCTGATGTTCCTGGCGGCCTCGTTCCTCGGGGCGGTCGGCCAGTTCCTGTACAAGGCCGGGGCGGACCGGGCGACGGGCGGCGTCGTCGCCTACCTCGTCGAGCCGATGCTTCTTGGCGGCGTGGCCTGTTACGTGGCCGTCATGGTGTTGTTCGTGGCGGCGTTCAAGCGGGGTGGAAGCCCCGCCGTCCTCTACCCGGTCTACGCGACGACGTTCGTCTGGTCGTCGCTGATCGGGGCCCACTGGTTCGGCGAGTCGATCCGCCCGGTGAACGTCGCCGGGATGCTGATGCTGCTGGTCGGCATCGCCTTGATGGGAGTGAAGTCGTGAACGCGAACCCCTCGTCGATCGAGGAGAACCGCCGGCCGATCGCGGCCCGCGGGCTGCCGGTCTTCCAGCGGCTGTCCCGGTTCCTGGCCGACCGCGGCGTCTCGCCGAACGGCATCTCGACGTTCGGGATGCTGGCGGGTGTCGCCGGTGGCGTCTCGCTCGCCGTGACCGTTCTCCCCGGGTTCGCCGTCGTCGGCTTCCTGCTCGCTCCGGTCTGCATCGGGACGCGGCTGCTGTGCAACATGCTGGACGGCATGGTGGCGATCGACTCCGGTCGGACGAGCAGCCTGGGCGAGGTGTTCAACGAACTCCCGGACCGCGTCTCGGACGTCGCCACGCTCGTCGGTGCGGGTTACGCGCTCGGCGGCTCGCCGACGCTCGGCTTCGTCGCGGCGATGCTGGCGTTGTTGGTCGCGTACGTCCGGTCGGTTGGCGTGAACGCCGGGGCAGGGCAGCAGTTCGGCGGGCCGATGGCGAAGCAGCAGCGGATGGCGGTAGTGGCTGCGGCGTCGCTGGTGGCCGCGTTCCTCCCGACGCTTCCGCTCGAGACGGACTGGCTCCCGAGTCGGCCGGGCACGATGGCGATAGCCCTCGTCGTGGTGGTGGCCGGAACCGCGTTGACCGCCGTGCTGCGGTTGCGACGGATCGTGACGTCGCTGCAGTCGGCCGACGCGGCAAGTGAGGAGTCCGCCTGATGGACGCCGTCACGTGGACACGCTGGTTCGGCTGGCAGACCGCCTTCGACGACCCGGCAACGGTCGGGCTCGTCTCGGCGATCGGCGGAGTGCTCGCGGTCGCGGGGGTCGCCATCGGCCTGCTCGCTCGCAGCGGCAAGCTGTCCGAGGAGACGCGAGAGGAACTGGTGCAGCGGTGGGGGTCGTGGTGTGTCATCACGGTGCTGCTCGTCGGGCCGATCCTCGCGGGGGCGTTCTGGACGATCCTGCTGGCCCTCGTGCTCGGACTCGCCTGCTACCGGGAGTTCGCCCGCACGACCGGCTTGTTCCGCGAGCAGCGGATCTCGTGGCTCGTCGTTCTCTCGACGCTCGCCCTCGCCTTCGCGTCGCTCGACAACTACAGCCGGCTGTACCTCGCCTGCGGCCCGCTCGGCGTGGCCCTCGTCGTGGCCGGGACCATCGGGACGGACCGGCCGAGCGGGTTCGTGCAGCGAACGGCCCTCGGCCTGTTCGGCTTCCTGCTCTGCTGTTTCTCGCTCGGCTACCTCGGCCAGATCGCCGCCGCCCCGAACTACCGTCCGATTCTGTTGCTGCTGCTGGTGGCCGTCTCGCTGAACGACGTGTTCGCCTACCTGTGCGGCAAGCTGGTCGGCGGGCCGAAGTGGCTGCCGAACACGAGCCCCGGCAAGACGTACGCCGGAGCGGTCGGGGCTTTGGTGCTCACGACGGCGTTCGTCGCGGGCGTCGGTCGGTTCGTGTTCGCGGGGTCGCCGCTCGACCACTGGGGCCGGCTGCTCACGCTGGGCCTCGTCGTCAGCGGTCTGGGTCAGCTGGGGGATCTCGTGCTCTCGTCGATCAAGCGGGACGTCGGCGTGAAGGACGTCGGCCGCTTGATCCCCGGGCACGGCGGCCTGCTCGACCGCTTCGACAGCCTCGTGCTCGTGCCGCCGGCCGTGTACCACTACCTCGCCCTGTACCTCGGGCCGCTCGGCGGCGACCAACCGGTCCGCGTGTTGACGGGAGGCGGGTGATGGCCGAGCCCGATCCGACTTCGACCACCGACGCCACGGGTGACTCGTGGGAGCTGAAGCCGGCGGCCGACCTGGCGTTGCCGCCGTCGGAACGCTGGCGGGCGGTCGAACGGGAGGACGGCCTCGTCGCGAGTTCGTGCCGGCTGGTCTGGCGGTCCTGTCTGAAGGGCGCTCTGAAGCTCGGGTTCGGGCTCGAGGTGCACGGTCGCGAGTTCCTGCCGAGGGAGCCGCCGTTCGTCGTGGTGGCGAACCACACCAGTCACCTCGACGCGCTGCTGCTGTCGTCGGTGCTGCCGGTCCGGCTGCGGGACGTCGTCAGCCCGCTCGCCGCGGAGGACGTCTTCTTCGAGTCGAAGGGCCGTTCGGCGTTCTCGGCCCTGTTCCTCAACGCGCTGCCGGTGCGGCGGAGCCAGATCGGTCACCGGACGCTCGCCACGCTGCGGGCTCGGCTCGTCGAGCGGCCGGCGGGATACGTCCTGTTCCCCGAGGGAACGCGTTCGCGGGACGGCGAGATGACCGACTTCAAACCGGGCCTGGGGATGCTGGTCGCCGGGACCGACGTGCCGGTCGTCCCGTGCTTCATCCGCGGGGCACTCGAAGCGTGGCCGCCGGACAGCCGACTGCCGCGACCCGGCCGCGTGCGGCTCGACTTCGGAGAGTCGCACCACTTCGACCACCTGCCGAACCGCCGGGCCGGCTGGACGACTGTCGCCGAGACGATGCAGTCGGCGGTCGCGGCACTCGGTGACGGCGAGCCGGCTGCGTGAACGTCAGCCCGTGAGACCGGCGTGAGTCACTCCAAGCCCGACGAGCCACGGCGGCCTGAGAGGGCCCACAACGCGGAGGCCCAACGGGTGCGGAACTGCCCTTCGCGGACGGCGGCGACTTCGTGGCCGCGGACGAAGACGCGGACGTTTGGGAGCCGCTCGCGGAACGTCTCTGCGTGCCGTCGCCAGCGACGCCACGCGAGCAAGCGCGTCAGCACTCGGCTCGGCGGGGCGTCGTAGGCGATCCGGAGTTCGTCGCCGGCTCCGGTCAACAGGACCGTCTCGTCGCCGTGCTCGGCGAGGAGACGGCCCTCGAATGCGGCGATCATCAGGCCTGCCCGCTGGTGTCACGCGTGCGGATGCTGAGGCTGCCGTTCAGCCGCCAGGCCGCGTGCTGGGCGTCGGCCCCGGCGTGGCTGGGGATGGCGACCTCCATGTTCTCGAAGTCGTAGGTGATCTCGGCGTTCCGGCCGGTCAGGGCGTCGTACAGTCCAACGGCCAGTTCCGGCCACGTCGTCGTCGCTTCGCTGCTCATCTCACTCTCCTCGTCGTTCGTGTTTGGTTCATGACTCGGTGTGCACGCTGGAATGTTTGTGGTCCGGTCAAGAACGTCGACTAGACGCTGCGAGATTTCCGCGAGTGTGAGATCGGCTACGGTGTTGCGAGCCGTCGTCGCCGACGATGCGTGTTCTGAACCCGTTCACCAAGATGGAGGCCGACGTGCTTGACGAACGACAGGAGCGGATGTGCTCGGAGAGTACCTGGGACTTCTCGGACCTGAAGGCCCTGTTCCTCAACTGCACGCTGAAGAAGTCCCCGGAGTTGTCGCACACGCAGGGGCTGGTCGACCTCTCGAAGGCGATCCTCGAGAAGAACGGCGTGGCCGTGGAGGTGCTGCGGCCGGTCGACTTCGAGATCCCCAACGGCGTCTACCCGGACATGACCGAGCACGGCTGGGACCGGGACGACTGGCCGCGGATTCACGAGAAGGTGATGGCGGCCGACATCCTCGTGCTGGGGACCTCCATCTGGCTCGGCGAGAAGACGTCGGTCTGCACGAAGGTCGTGGAGCGGTTGTACGGCAACTCGCACCTGCTGAACGAGCACGGGCAGTACGCGTACTACGGGCGGGTGGGCGGCTGCCTCGTCACGGGCAACGAGGACGGGGCGAAGCACTGTGCGATGAACGTCCTCTACTCGCTGCAGCACCTGGGGTACGTGATCCCGCCGCAGGCCGACGCCGCCTGGCTGGGCGAGGCCGGTCCCGGGCCGTCCTACCTCGACGAGGGATCCGGCGGCCCCGAGAACGACTTCACCAACCGCAACACCACCTTCATGAGGTGGAACCTGATGCACCTCGCCCGCTTGCTGAAGGACGCCGGCGGCCTCCCCGCGCACGGCAACCAGCGCAGCGAGTGGGACGCAGGCTGCCGGTACGACTTCCCCAACCCCGACTACCGCTGAGGGACCGCGTCGTGCGTCGCCAGCGGCGGCGACTCGACGGAGCTAGCGGTCGGCCTCCCCGCGGCGTCGGCAGCGTTCGCTGCAGTAGCGGACCTCCTCCCACACCCGTGCCCACTTCTTCCGCCAGGTGAACGGCCGGCCGCAGGCGGCGCACGTCTTCGTCGGCAGTGGCTTCCGCATCGGGTCCGGCTCAGCCGCGGGAGAGGGGGTCGGAGGCGACCAGCAGGCGGCGCTGTTCCTCGTCGAGACGGCCGTCGGCGAGGCCGCCGTCCAGCAGCGTTGCGGCGTCGACGAGCACGTTCCGCTCGTCCGCTTCGAGGGCCTTCCGCACGCGGCGGCCGTAGGTGTCCGCCACGAAGAACTCGATGCCGTACTCGAACTTCTCGCCCGCGTCGTCCGTGAGCGACGTGCCGTAGTGCAGCCGGGGCACGCTGGAGACGATGAACTCCCGCCCCCGCTCGAGCCCGAACGTCCACCCGATCTCCCGCTCCGCCGTCTCGCGGAACGACTCCCCCTCCAACTGCTGCCCCATCGGCAGGGCATACCGCCCAGAACAGTCCCGCCGCACCCAGTAGTGCTCACGATCGTCGATCGCCGTGCGGAGCAGACCGATGGAACCGGTGAAGTCGCGTAGAGTCATTGGTTTGCGGGAACGGTGGCAGGTACCGATGTATTGTTGCCGGCAGCTTGCCCTGCGACCAGTCCTCGAGCCGTTCCCCCCTTCCTTGACACCAAAATCGGACCTGCCGTACGATGCTCGCTTGCCTTGAGCCCGGCTCGGGGAGGTCGGTCGGGCGGGTCGGAGAGCGTGCTCTCGGCCGTGTGCTTCGGCTGGGTTCCGCGTTGCATCGTGGACTCCGGGCACGTCTTGACGGAAGGTTCCGCGGGGTCGCAGGGTGCGACCGCTGCGTTCAACGAAGACAGAGATCGAGAAGACGTCATGGCCGTTCCCAAGCGACGCCAGTCCAAGACGCGGAGCCGGACCCGGCGTGCCGCCAACATGCGGAAGAAGACGCCCGAGGTGTCCTACTGTCCGCAGTGCGGTGCCCCGACGCCGTCGCACGCCGTCTGTTCGAACTGCGGCTACTACATGGGCCGCACCCTCGTCGAGACCGAGGACTAGTCCGCCGTGCGTATCGCCCTCGATGCGATGGGCGGGGACGACGCGCCGGTCCCCAACGTCGACGGTGCGCTGGCCGCCCTCGAGCGGGACGAGCAACTCGAGGTGCTGCTCGTCGGCGAGCAGGACGTGCTCGAGTCGCTGCTCGCCGAGCGTGACGTCCCGGAGGGACGGCTGACGGTCGTGCCGGCCGAGGGGTTCGTCGGCATGGAGGAGAAGCCGACGCAGGCACTCCGGGCCAAGCCGAACTGCTCGATCGCCGTCTGCTGGAAACTGATGGCTACCCAGGAGGCGGACGCCGTCGTCTCGGCTGGCAACACCGGCGCGGTCGTCGCCGCCGGCCTGCGGACGCGGCTGTTCCTCAAGGGGGTGAAGCGGCCCGGCATCGCCGTCGCCCTGCCGACCGCGAAGGGGAAGTCGGTCCTGCTCGACGTCGGCGCCAACCCGGCCGCCCGACCGGAGCACCTGCTGCAGTACGCCGTCATGGGCAACGTCTACGCCCGCGAGATGCTCGGCATCGAGGACCCCCGCATCGGCCTGATGAACATCGGCAGCGAGGAGGGGAAGGGGAACGAACTCTACCGCGAATCGCACGCCCTGCTCGCCGAGAGCCACGTGAAGGACCGCTACCTCGGAAACGTCGAGGGCCGTGGGCTGTACCAAGGAGAGGCGGACGTCGTCGTCTGCGAGGGCTTCGTCGGCAACGTCGTGCTGAAGGTCAGCGAGGGCTTCGCCTCGTTCATGATGAAAGCGGTCGCCGGCCACATGATGCAGGCGATGCCCCAACAGCAGGCGGAGGTCGGCTCGGCCCTCAAGGACCTCGCCCGCAACTACGAGTACTCCGAGACCGGCGGAGCGCTGCTGCTCGGTATCGACGGCGTCTGCCTGATCTGCCACGGTTCGAGCGACCACCGCAGCATCGGCAACGCCCTTCGCCTCGCCACCCAGTGCAAGGACCGACGGATCAACGCGTTGATCACCGAGGAACTCGCCGCCGCGACGGCTGCCGCGGCCACCGAGTGACCGGGGACGGTTCGGCCGTCCGTCCGACGTCGGAAGGTCGTACCGATGAGAGGTGTGCGTCAGTTCGACCGGAACGACCGCCACCAGGTGAAGCTCCGGACGCGACTCTCGGATTTGTTCCAGCACTGCCAGACGTGGTGCACGGCCGAGTGTTGTCGCTGGCAGGCCTTCGACCTCTCCGAACACTGGCTGGGTCGGTGGTGGGAGTGCCGCGAGCTCCGCGAGGGGGAGCGTACGATCGCGGAACTCGACGAACTCGGTCCTTCCAACTCACGCCCCTCGACCGCAGACCCAGCTCGACCGCCCGAGGCGAGTCTTCGGGAAGCCGCGAGTTTCCCGTCTTGGTGGGCTTGACAACACAACTGAACATTTGACAATAGTCGGGGACGGTTGGCTCGGAAGCAGCCATTCCCCACAATCCCGCTGGGCCGGCTCGCACGTTCGAGCCCCGAGGAGCAGCCCGTGATCGACACGCATTCGGAGAACGGATCGATGGCCAAGTCCCGCAGCACCAAGAACCGCGTGGCGGACGCGAAGAAGAACGGGGTGGCCAAGGAGTCCTCCCAGGACCGGGCCATGCTCGACAACGCCGTCGGCCAGATCGAGAAGGCGTTCGGCAAGGGCTCCATCATGAAGCTCACCGACGAGGCCAAGGGGGTCGCCGGCATCTCCACCGGGGCCCTCTCGCTCGACCTCGCCCTCGGCGGGCGTGGCTTCCCCCGCGGCCGCATCATCGAACTGTTCGGCCCGGAGTCCTCCGGCAAGACGACCCTCGCCCTGCACGCCATCGCCTCCGCCCAGGAGTCCGGAGGCATCGCCGCCTTCATCGACGCGGAACACGCCCTCGACCCCTCTTGGGCCAAGCGGCTCGGCGTGAACCTCGAGGACCTGCTCGTCAGCCAGCCCAGCTACGGCGAAGAGGCGCTGCAGATCGCCGAGATGCTCATCAAGTCGAACGCGGTCGACCTCATCGTCGTCGACTCGGTGGCCGCCCTCGTCCCCAAGTCGGAACTCGACGGCGAGATCGGCGACAGCCACGTCGGCCTGCAGGCCCGCATGATGAGCCAGGCCATGCGGAAGCTGACGGGCGCCATCAACCGCTCCAAGACGACCGTCATCTTCATCAACCAGATCCGCGAGAAGATCGGCGTGATGTTCGGCAGCCCGGAGACGACCCCCGGCGGCCGGGCGCTCAAGTTCTACAGTTCCTGCCGCGTCGACGTCCGCCGCATCAGCTCGCTGAAGGACGGGGACACGGTCGTCGGCATCCGCATGAAGGCGAAGATCGTCAAGAACAAGGTCGCCCCGCCGTTCCGCATCGCCGAGTTCGACATGCTCAGCCGCCGCGGCATCAGCATCGAGGGGGACCTGCTCGACCTCGCCGTCGAGGACCGCATCGTCGACAAGAGCGGCGCGTGGTTCAGCTACGGCAAGGACCGCCTCGGCCAAGGCCGCGACAAGGCCCGCCTGTACCTCGAAGAGAACCCGCAGGTCTGTGCCGAGATTCGGCAGAAGGTGCTGGCCGCGCGAGGGTTCGCGGCTCCGGTCGAGGAGGCGGGGGATCAGACTGAGGAGGAGTAGAGACGACGTTGCTCGTCGGACTGCTCGTCGTCGCGGGGCAAACGCATGCACTCCATCTCTGAATGCTGGCGGCTCTTCGAGGAGCATCTGCCCGTCGGCGTGGAGTTGCCGTCAGGCGCCGGCGAACCACAGCTCGACGCAGCACAGAATGAGCTCGGCCACCCGTTGTCACCCGACCTGCGAGAGTTCTTTCGCATCCATGACGGAACAGGCGGCGTCTACTTCTTTCCGTTCGAGATCGGCAACGGCGAGCATGTAGTCCTCTCGCTGGAAGACGGAATCAAGCACCTCAAACGGCAGCGTGCTCGTTACAGCGACGGCCCACAGGAACCCTACTGTGGCCCAGACTGGAAGCCGCCGTTTGAGGTCAAGTCGATCTGCTGGCACGAGAGTTGGCTTCCGTTCACCGACAACGGTTGCGGAGACGGCATGTTTGTTGACTTTGCCCCTCAACCCGCGGGGAGTCTCGAACAAGTCGTCGACTGGTGGCACGAAGGTGCGGTCACAACCCTGATTGCCGACAACGTCGTCGAGTGGTTCAACGAACTCGTTCGGAAGCTCGATGACGGTACGTACCAGTTGGCCGTGTCTGTCTAGCCAGGCCACACGACATTGCACCGGAGCCACCCCACCCCCGTGTTCGTACTTGGATCAACGCGTGTCCGACGACTGGCCTTTCTCCGATCCACGCGACTTCGCGTGTCTCTCGCTCAAGTCGATTCTCGAAGACGGGTTGCCGATTCTGCTCGTCAGCCACGACAGCGACGGGACGTGGCAGTTCCTCACCGGGGACGACGTGAAGATGCCGGACGCTCGGGTCGTCGGGCTGGGTGAGGTGTACGACCTCGATCCGACGATCGCCGGCGTCGCCGACCTGCCGATCGACTGGGAGGCGTGGCGGGAGACGGTCGACGCCCCCTGGGAACGCGGCCCCGGCGAGCCGATGATCGACGTGTGAGAGTCGCGCTGGCTCGCTCTCCCCCGCGGGGAAGAGGGGACCTTGCTGTGAACCAACCGCCGTGGTTGCGCGTCCGGGATGGGATCGATAAACTCGGGGGCCGATCTCGCCTTCAACCCGGATGTCCCATGTCCGTCCGCACGCTGTTGCCTGCGATCGTCTTGCTCCTGCCGCTGGCCGGGCGACTGGCGTTCGCGCAGCCGGCGGGGACGTTCGAGAAGGCGGTCGTCGAGATCACCAGGGCGCGGGCCGGGGCGGTGGTTGCGATCGCCCGCATTCGCCGCGAGACCGGGATCGCCGTCGCGGACCCGTTCGACCCGTTCCCCATTCGGCCGTCCGACCTCCCGCAACAGGACTTCGTCCCGAACGACTTCGGGACCGGCGTGCTGCTGCGAGCCACCCCGCAGTCGCCGGCGTACGTGCTGACGAACCACCACGTCGTCCGCGGCGGACCGACGGAGGACGAGGAGGGGGAGTACCGTCTCGTCGCCCGACTCGCCACGCGGCACCAGGTGCCGGTCCGCATCTTCGCGGCCGACCCCCGCAGCGACCTCGCCATTCTGGAGCTGGACCCGGCCACACGCGTGCCGCGGAACCTCCCGGCGGTCGTGCTGGACGAGCCGGTCGACCTGGAGAAGGGGCGGTTCGTCGTCGCGTTCGGCAATCCTTACGCGATCGCACGGGACGGGTCGCCGTCGGTCTCGTTGGGGATGATCTCGAATCGCGGCCGCCGCCCGACACCCGCGGGGCCCCCGCTCGACGAGGAGACCCGGCGACGCGAGACGATTCACCACTTCGGCACCCTGCTCCACGTCGACGGCCGCCTGAACCTGGGCTCCAGCGGCGGACCGATGTTCGACCTCGAGGGCCGTTTCGCCGGACTGACGACGTCGCTCGCCGCGCTCGAGGGGTACGAGAAGTCGGCCGGATACGCCGTGCCGATGGACGCGACCACCCACCGCATCGTCCGCGACCTGCTCCGCGGGTTCGAGGTGGAGTACGGCTTCCTCGGCGTCGAGCCGCTCGACTTCCGGCAGGAGGAATCGGCGAGTCTGCCCGGCAACGTCACGCAGCCCACGGCGGCCCGCGTCGGCCGCGTCTTCCCCAACTCGCCGGCGAACCGCGGGCTGACGAACGCCGGCGGCCTGTACCCGAACGACGTCGTGCTCTCCGTGCGCGGGCTCGAGCCGCGGACAAGGCCGGCCACCCTGTACGACAAGCAGGACCTCATCCGCGAAGTCGGTCGCTTCGCCCCGGGAACCGAGGTCGAGTTCGACGTCTACCGGCCCCACGAACGTCGGCGGCTGACCGTTCGCATCCGGCTGGGCAAGTGGCCGGTCGAGAACGAGACGGACATCGTCGCGCCGTCCACGCGGCACCCCGACTGGCGTGGCCTCCGCGTCGACTTCCCGACCGCCCGCCGTCGGCACTTCGGCAAGCCGTACGTCTTCCACGACGCCGTGCTGCTGGTCGCCGTCGCCCCCGAGACGAAGGCGACGCCCCGGCAGGGCGAGGGGGAGCTCCGCGAGGGGGCGTTCGTCACACACGTCAACGGGCAGCCGGTCTCCACGCCGGCCGAGTTCGCCCGCATCACCGGCAACGTCGACGGAACGGCCGTGCTCCGCCTGCTCGGCGGGGACGAGTTCGAGATCGGACCTCTGGAACCACGATGAAAACCGACGAAATCCGCGAGAAGTACCTGTCGTTCTTCGAGTCGAAGGGCTGCACCCGCCGCCCGTCCGACGTGCTCGTCCCGAAGTGGGACGAAACGGTGCTGTTCACGCCCGCCGGCATGAACCAGTTCAAGGACGAGTTCCTGGGCGCCGTCCCGCTGAAGTTCCCCTCCGCGACGACCTGCCAGAAGTGCCTCCGCACGGGCGACATCTCGAACGTCGGCGTGACGAGCTACCACCACACCTTCTTCGAGATGCTGGGCAACTTCAGCTTCGGCGATTACTTCAAGAAGGAGGCGATCCACTGGGCCTGGGAGTTCCTCACCGGCAAACAGTGGATGGCCATCGACCCGGAGCAGCTCACGGTCAGCGTCTACGAGGACGCCAACGACGACAAGGCGAGCGACCACGAGGCGTTCCGCATCTGGAACGAGGAGATCGGCCTGCCGGCCGAGCGGATCGCCTGGCTGGGCGAGCACGACAACTTCTGGCCGGCCGGCGCGCCGAGTGACGGGCCGGACGGCGTCTGCGGGCCATGCAGCGAGATCTTCTTCCACCCGGAGGACGGCAGTGGCGAGGTCGAGATCTGGAACCTCGTCTTCACGCAGTACAACCGCTCCGGCGACCCGCCGAACAACCTGAAGCCGCTGCCGTCGAAGAACATCGACACCGGCATGGGCCTCGAGCGGATGGCCTCGGTGATGCAGGGGAAGACCAGCAACTTCGAGATCGACACGCTCCGCCCGCTGTGCGAGGCGGCCGGCGACGCGGTCGGCAAGACGTACGCCTTCGACGCCCCCGAGGGCCGTGCCCTCCGCCGCATCGCCGACCACGTTCGGGCCGTCACGATGTGCGTCCACGAGGGGGTCAGCCCCGGCAGCGAGAAGGAGAGTTACGTCGTCCGGCAGCTGTTGCGGCGGGCCGTGCTCGAGGGCTTCATGCTGGGCAAGCAGGAGACCTTCCTGCACACGCTCGTGCCGGCGGTCGTCGAGCAGCTCGGCGGACCGTACCCGGAGATCAAGGAGACGGTGAAGTCGGCCGCCGACCAGATCGAGGCCGAGGAGGCGATGTTCCTCGGCACGATCGAGCGGGGGCTCGCGAAGTTCGAGAAGTGCGTCGAGGCCGCCAAGTCGTCCGGTTCCTCGACCATCTCCGGCGACGCCGCCTTCGACCTCCACCAGACCGACGGGTTCCTCATCGAGCTGACCCAGGCTCTGGCCGCGCAGCGGAACCTCAAGGTCGACATGAAGGGGTTCGAGGCGGGCGTCAAGAAGCACAAGACGACGAGCCGGGCCGACAAGGAGTTCGGCGTGATGGCCGAGGGGCCGCTCGACGCGATCCGCAAGACGCACGGCGAGACGACGTTCCTCGGTTACGAGGCCACCGAGTTCGACGGCCAGGTGATCGGCATCCTCGCCGAGGGCCAGAGCGTGGAGAAGTGCGAGGAGGTCGGACACGCCGACCCGATCGCCCTCGTCCTCGACCGCACGCCGTTCTACGCCGAAGCGGGTGGTCAGGTCGGCGACGTCGGCACGATCACCGGCGACGGCTGGACGTTCGACGTGCTCGACACGCAGCGGAAGAGCGGCCTGATCTGCCACCTCGGGCACCTGAAGTCCGGCGTCGTCACCCTCGACGCGAAGGCGACCGCGACCGTCGATGCCGATCGACGGGCCGGCATTCGGCGTGCCCACTCGGCGACGCACCTGCTACACCATGCGCTGCGGATGACGCTCGGCGACGACGCCACCCAACGGGGCTCGAAGGTCGAGGACGACCAGTTGCGGTTCGACTTCGCCCACGGTCGGGCCCTCGAAGCGGCCGAACTCGAGCGAATCGAGGACGAGGTCAACGCCCGCATCGCCGACGGGGCCGCCGTCGACACGCGGGACATGCCGCTGAAGGAGGCCCGCGAACTCGGGGCGATGGCGCTCTTCGGCGAGAAGTACCCGGACGTCGTCCGCGTCGTCCGCATGGGCGAGTTCAGCACCGAACTCTGCGGCGGCACGCACCTCGCCAACACGGGTCAGGTCGGCTTCTGCCGCGTCCTCCGCGACGAACCGGTCGCCGGCGGCGTCCGCCGCGTCGTCGCGGTCACCGGCCGCAAGGCGCTCGGCCACGTCCGCGAGGCCGAGTCGCTCCTCGGCGATCTGCAGAAGCTCGTGAAGGCCCCCACGCCGGGTGACCTGCCGCAGCGAGTCGCCACGCTGCAGGTGGAACTCAAGGCGGCCAAGGCGGACCTCGCCAAGTTCACGAAGCAGTCGGTCGCCGGAGAGGTCGACTCGCTCGTCGCCGCGGGCGAACGGGTCGGCGACACGGTCGTCGTCACGCACCACGCCGAGGGGGTCGGCCGCGACGGCCTCCGCGAGTTCGCGGACCAGATTCGCAGCAAGGCCGGCTCGGCGGCCGTGCTCGTCGGCACGGTCGTCGACGACAAGGTCGCCCTCGTCGCCGCGGTCAGCAAGGACCTCGTGAAGAAGGGGGTCAAGGCGGGCGACTGCGTGAAGGTCGCCGCCAAGGTCGTCGGCGGCGGGGGCGGTGGACGCCCCGATCTCGCCGAGGCCGGTGGCAAGGACCCCTCCAAGCTGCCCGAGGCGCTCGAAGCCGCGCGGGCGTTCTACCGCGAGGCTCTCGGATGACGTGACGCACGACTCGGGCGTGCGAGAGCTCGCACGTCGTGCCCCGTGCTCAGGAGTCGTTGACCGTTGTGCAGGAAATCTTGCGGTTCACCCGCTTGAGCAGTCCCTTGAGGACCTTGCCGGGGCCGATCTCGTAGAATTCGTCGACGCCGGCGGCGAGCATCGCGTTCAGCGAGTCCTCCCAGAGGACCGGGCTGACGACCTGCCGGACGAGGAGACTGCGAATCTCGGCGGGGTCGTCGTGGGTGGCCGCATCGACGTTCGAGTAGACGGGGATCGTCGGCTTCTCGACGGTCGTCGCCGCGAGCGCCTCGGCGAGCTGGTCGTCGGCCGGCTTCATGATGTTCGTGTGGAACGCCCCGGCAACGGCGAGCGGGACGGCTCGACCGCCTGCCTCTCCGGCGAGCTCGGCCGCCTTCTCGCAGGCGGCGTTCGCCCCGGAGACGACGATGTTCCCCGGGCAGAGGTAGTTGGCGACGTGCAGCTCACCGGCCACCGAGGCGTCGTCGACGACCTTTTCGACCTGCTCCCGGTCGAGCAGCAGGATGCTGACCATGCCGGAGGGGGTCGCGTCGGCGGCGGCCTGCATCGCCTCGCCACGCTTCTGCACGACCTTCAGCCCGTCCTCGAAGGACATCGCGCCGGCGAAGACGAGGGCCGTGTACTCGCCGAGGCTCAGCCCGGCGGCGACCTCGGCTGCGTTCGCCACGTCCGGTAGTTCGGCCCGCAGCATCTCGAGCGCGGCGAGGCTCGTCACGAAGATCGCCGGCTGGCTGACGACGGTCGAGTCGAGTTCGGCGGCCGGCCCCTGAAAGCAGAGCTTCGCCAGGTCGTAGCCGAGCACGTCGTTCGCCTGCTCGAACAGGGCCTTCGCGGCCGGGACCTTCTCGACGACCGACTTCCCCATGCCGACGTGCTGGGCCCCTTGGCCGGGGAACAGGAATCCGATCTTCGGCATCAGTACGGCATCCGTGTTGAACGACTCGTGGGCAGGTCGGTCCGCGAAATCGGTCGGTCGCGGAGGAGAGAGAATACCGACTACGTCGCCGATTGTCGAAAGCCGACGAGCACCACGCGAACGTCAACCGACCGATCCGACAACTCGCCGCACTGGGGACGAGGTACCCGTCCAAGTGGACTTCGCGGTCACGATCGACGCCCTCGAGGTCAAGAGCCGCGTGTGCGGCGGCGGAGCACCGGTTTGCGGTTCCCAGCTTTGCTCGATTCACCAGGGCCGACGTTGTCTTCGAGTGTGGTGGGCGTAGGCTGGGCGGTCCACGCGGAAGGCGACTTTCTCCGCGGGGCGGCATCTCCGTGATCCGCCGCGGTATGATCTCCGTTGCGTCTTCGTCCCCTGGAACGAACAGACTCCACGAAGGTGTCCCGATGGCCGACTTCGACTTCCCGAACGACGACCCGCTGAACGGACCGAGCGGCCAGCCGCCCAAACCGAAGTCCAGCGGCTGGAGCTGCCTCGGCTGCCTGTTCGCGATCTTCGTGGGGGGCGTGCTGATGGTCGTCGCCGGGCTGGGGCTGGGCTACTACGTCCTGTTCCACACGTCGTTCCCGCTCCGGCAGATCGAGGCGCTGCTCGAGTCGGACCCGGACTTCCGCGTGGAGGGGCTGACCGGCTCGATCAGCAGTGGGTTCCACGTCGACGAGCTTCACTTCACCGACGACGCCGGTCACGAGCAGCAGCTCGAACAGATCGACTTCGAGTTCAACGGACTGCTCGACCTGATGTCCGAGGGACGACTCGTCATCGACCGCTTCACCATCGGCGGCGGTCGGCTGCACGTGGCGCCGGGTGACGACGGTGCCGACCCGCCCGACCGCGACCGCGTCGACGACGGGGGAGCCGGGCAACCGGGCGACGGCGGCGGGCTGAAGGAGGTTCGCATCGGACTCGTGCAGTTTCAGAACCTGACGCTCTACAACGACGAGACCGGCTTCGAGTGCGAGATTCGCGAGGTCTCGTTCCGCGACTTCCACTACCTCGACGGCCGCCTGCAGAACCTGGGGGACGTCGTCGTCGATGCCGACCACCTGGAGTTGACCGTCGAGTCGAGCGACCACTTCGCGGACGCCCCGCCGGGGAGCTTCGGCCGGCGGATCGAGGGTGTCGTCGACGAGACCATGCACGAGATGGTCCTCGAGGACCTGCCGTTCGAGGTCGAGCTGCTCGTCGTCGAGGACGGACGGACGACCGTGGAGGCACGGCTGTGGGACGGGGCGCTGCTCGTCGACCTCGAGCCCGAGGGGGGCCAGCGGACGACGTTCGACGACTTCGGCTACGAGCGGTACCTTGCTTGGGACCACGGGCTGCTGCCGACGGCCGTCACGGGAGTGATGACCGGCACGGACGAGGAGTCGGGCGACGAGGTCATGGAGATCGAGCCAGGGGCGTCGTTCGCACTGGGCCGGACGACGTTCGCGGTGACCTCGCAACGGCTGGTGAAGGAACGAGGCGCCGAGTTCGGGCCGCCCGTGGTGGCGACGAGCGTGGTCGACCGGCCCGAGGGGGACGCCGGAGAGAACCCGGTCGTCGAGTGCCGTGTCCACTCGCTGGAGGAGAAGCCGTACCTCGTCGTCGAACTCCTCCGCGGCGAGGAACGGAACACGCGGGCGCTGTTCGCGGAGACCGTCCACGGCAAGCCGTTCGCGGACCTCGACGCGTCCCAGCAGGCCCGGATCGACGCGACGATCGAGGCGACGAAGGCCGTGGCGGACGTAGAAGGCGTTGACGCCGTCCCCAATCAGTGAGCCTCCAGTGGTTCAATGGCAGTACTACCCGAGATCGGATGCACCCCCGCCGATCGCAGTGTCGGTTGTGTCAGCGTTCGAAGCGGTCAACGACTCAATTGACTCACAGCACTACAACCTCAAGAGCAACGAGGTCCTGGCCGAGTTGGCGCCGTCTTTGCTGGATGCTGGTTTCGACGTGGAGACTGGCAAGAGGGCGTCGGAGAAGATCTACGTGCCGGTCCTGTTCGGCCTGAATGGCAGGGCAGAGAAGTCGTTCGAAGCCGACGCATTCCACGCCAAAGATCGCTTCGTCCTTGAAGTCGAGGCGGGACGAGGGGTGACGAACAACCAGTTTCTCAAAGACCTGTTCCAAGCGTGCATGATGCAGGACGTCGAGTATCTGGGAATCGCCGTCCGAAACGACTACCGGGGCAACCCTGACTTTGAACGCGTCGTGCGCTTCTTCGACACGATGTACGCGAGCAACCGTCTACAACTGCCGCTCGACGGTGTGCTGGTGATCGGCTACTGACGCGACACGGATTGGTCACTCTGCCGCATAGTCCTCTGCGGTACTGCAGTTCTCGTATTCTGGACGTCGAACGTGTACACGCCTGCCTCGTTTCGTGCGTCCGAGGACGCGGCTCGGGAGTTCGTGGGTCGGCACGGGTTCGGACTGCTGATCACGGCGGCAGGCGGCGACATCGAGACGACGCACACGCCGATGTTCTTCTCCGACGACGGTGGCTTCTTGTTGGGGCATCTTGCGCGGGCGAATCCGCAGTGGCGGAACTGGTCGGCAGGTTGCACGGCTCGGGCGGTCTTCAACGGGCCGCACGCGTACGTCTCGCCGGGCGACTACGCGTCGGACTTCAACGTGCCGACGTGGAACTACACGTCGGTCGTGATCGACGGTCGCGTCGAACTGGTCAGCGACCACGACGAGTGCCTAGCGGTCCTCGGCAGACTGGTGGACCTGTACGAGTCGGGTCGCGAGTCGCCGTGGGAGCTCGACACGCGCGACGAACGGCTGCAGTCCCTCCTGGACCAGATCGTCGGGTTCCGCGTGGTGGTCGAGTCGGTCGTCGGCAAGTTCAAGTTGAACCAGAACAAGTCGGACGCCGACCGCGAACGCGTGGCCGAGCGGCTTTGTGAGCGGGGCGATGTGGAGAGTGCGGCCGTCGCGGACCTGATGGACGTGTCGTCCGACCGGTCTGACGACGCGACCTGATTCACAGGGTGTATCGCGTTCGGGGCCACCCGGCAGCAACGCTCGCAAGCCCCCGCAGTCGGCGCCTAGAATGCCCACTCGAACGAGTCGTCGCTCGTTCTATTGTCGCGACCCGGCCGCTCGCCCGAAGGCCGTGAGACCACGGGGACATCATGTGGAAGTGGATCGAGGTCGTGTTCGGCGCGGCGATGGTGGCGGGGGGCGGTACCATCGTGGCCTACGGACGGGTTTGTGGTTATGTCGCCGTAATGCTGGGTATCTCGACGCTGCTCGGAGCCTTCCGGAGGGACGAGGTCCAAGAGCTTCTTCGCCGCACTGACGAAGAGGCTGACGAAGTCGAAGCGGGCGATCAGGAGTTGCTGGCCGTCGTCGAAGCGTGGCCGAAGTTGTCCGCCGACGTGCGTCGGTCGGTTCTCGCAGCGATCGGCGAGAGTGAAGGTCCGAACTCGCGTTCGACGGACGGTTGATCACCCGCGGAGCACTCGGGCTCGTCGTCGTAGGTCAGAAGATCCCCAACTGGTCGCGGGCGTCGTCGGTCATGCGGTCGGGGGACCAGGGGGGCGTCATCACCAGCTTGATCTCGGCCTCTTCGACGTCGTCGAGTCGTTCGAGGACCGACTTCGACTGGTGCACGAGCTGCGGGCCGGCGGGGCAGGCCGGGCTGGTGAGCGTCATGTCGACTGTCACCTTGCTGTCCGCCTTCTCCAACCCGTAGATCAGGCCGAGATCGACGATGTTGACGAAGAGCTCCGGGTCGATGACCTGCCGGAGTGCCTCCAGCAGCGGCTCGTGCGACGGGTCGCTGCCGGCCGGCGAGGTCTCGGTGCCGTCGGCGGGCGTCTCCGTCGGAGTCGTCTCGTTCTGGTCGGTGATGGGCAGTTGCTCGGGGGTGTCCGTCACGGTTTCGCTCCGGTTCGTTTGGTGGCTCAGTCGAAGTCGACCCAGTCGAGGGTGATGGCGGAGAAGTCGCGGGCGGCGAGCTTGTCGGCCGGGATTTGCAGGTAGAGCATGCACATCGCGGCATTCTCGATCATCAGCAAGTGCCGGGACGAGCGGTCGGGAGTCGGGTCGCACTCCTGTTGGCCGCGGGCGTAGCCGAGGAGGTTGTCCGCGTTCCGCTCTTCGAGAGACTCGAGGTCCTCGTAGTACTCACGGTCGGGATCGACCTGCATCTCGTCGGACCAAGGGCCGTCGAGGGCAGGAACGTCGAGGAACTCCTCGAAGTCGAGGTGGTGCGGCTCGAGCGGCTCGTTGCCGTCGACGAGTTCTCCCGGCGGTTCGGTTCGCGCCAGGTTCGACTTGTCGGGGAAGTGAAACGCCCCGACTCCCAGGTAGTCCGGGTTGTCGGCTACGGTGAACGAGAAGAACGACAGCAGCCCGGTGGGAGGCAGGTCCCGCCCGGCGAAGGTGTGGGCGATCGAGTCGAGGTCGACTTGCAGCAGGAATCCGGCGAGGTCGCCGAAGTCGGTGGTCGGCTCGTTGTAGTGGGCAGGGCAGTCCTTGCCGGTTGGCCAAGCGAGTCCGGCGGGCAGATCCGGGTCGCCGCCCATCTTGCTCGCCCCGACCGGGATCGCGTCGTCCTCCGTTTCGGTACGGACGATCCGGAGGGCCGGGCGCGCGAGCCGCAGGGCCGGCGCTCGAAGTTCCGGGCACTCCGCCTCGGCGAGTTCGTACAGGAGACGCCCGCCGACGAGTTCCGTCCACTCCGAGTTCAAGCCCTCGAAACCGGGAAAGTCCGGCGGCGACATGGTCGCCCCGGCCGCGACGACGCCGCGCAGGAACGCGGCCCGTTCGTCGCCTCTTTCCTCCAGCCAGTCGGCGTAGACGAGACGGAGCTGGTCGTCCGTCGGTTCGTCGACGACACGGGTCAGGAAGACGACTTCCCCTTCGTGCTCGGTCAGACCGTCTGCCATCGGCTGCTCCGGAAACGTGCTAGTCGTTCGGTCGAACGTACACGCCGTCGTCGCGGGTTTCGACCTCGAACGTCGGCAGCGGCTCCGTGGCCGGCATGCAGAGAGCAGCTCCGGTCTTCAGGTCGAAGCGGGCGGAGTGGCGGGGGCAGACGATCTCGCACCCGCTCACCGGGCCGTCGGTGAGCGGTTGCCCGTCGTGCGTGCAGACGTCCTCGACGGCGAAGTACTCGTCGCCGACGCGGACCAAGAGCGAAGGGACGTCGTCGACGAGGATCGACTTCTTCGTCCCGTCGGCCAGTTCCTCTGGATCGGCAACCTTCTCGAAGTCGGGCATTGTCGTTGAGAGAGGAGGGTTGAGAGTTGAGAGGGGCGTCAGTCGCCGAGGTCGAGCTTCTCGAGGACGGCGGCGCTGAGGGTGTCGCGGACGACCTCCAGCGGGTCGCCCGGCGTGTCGCACTCGTCGTCCCAGCCGGCAATCCGTTTCGAGGGGGCGATGCGGTCGTAGACCTCGTGGAAGTAGCCCTCGACGATCATGTGCATCGCCTCGTACTCGCTGAGGCCGCGGCTCGTGCAGTAGAAGATCTCCTCCTCGTCCACCCGGCCGGCGGTCGCGGCGTGGGTGCAGCGAACGTCGTCCGCCTCGATCTCGAGTCCCGGCACGCTGTCGGCCCGGGCGTCGTCGCTGAGGATCAGGCCGTCGCACCGCTGGAAGCCGTCGGTCCGCTGGGCGTCCGCGTCGACCTTGATCATCCCCCGCCAGACGACGCGGGCCTTGTCGCGGAGCACCTCCTTGTAGAGGAGGTCGCTGCGGGTATCCGGCGAGTGGTGCGTCTGCTGCGTGAAGTAGGAGAGCTTCTGCTTGTCGATGGCGAAGGTGACGCCGTTGACCTCGGCGTCGGCCCCGCGGCCGTCGAGTTCGACGTTCTGGTGGACGTGGGCGAGCTTGCCGCCGATGCCGCCGACGGTCCACTGCAGCCGGGCGTCCTTCTCGACGCGGCCGGACTGGTGGGCGAAATGGAACGACTTCTCGTTCCAGTTCTGGAGTTGCACGTACCGCAGCCGGCTCTCCGGTGCGAGCAGCAACTCGACGGCCCCGACGTGCAGCCCGGCGAGGTCGTCGTTCGCGGAGGCCGTCTCCTCCAACAGGACGGCCTCGGCCCCCTGTTCGAGGACGACGAGCGTGTGACAGAAGTCGGCGACTCCGTCGGTCGCGTGGGCGATGAGGCTGTGGAGTGCCTCTTTCACGACCACGCCGCGCGGCACGTACAGCACCGTGCCGCCGGTGAAGTAGGCGGCGTGCCACGCGGAGAAGCGGTCGGTTTCCGGTCGGACGCCGCGGGTCATGAGGTGCGGTTCGAGGACGTCGCCGTGCTCGCGGAGCAGGGTGGCGAGGTCGCCGAAGAGGACGCCTTTCGCAGCGAGTTCCTCGCTGAGCTCGCTGCGGACGCAGTGGCCGTCGACGTGGGCGACGTGGCCGGCGAACCGAGCCTGCTGCATGCGGGTCTCGAACCCGGCCGACTCCGAGGCGTCGGTCTGCAGAGCGAACTTCTCGGGCCGCAGGATGCGAAGATCGACCCGCTTGAACTCCTCCGGGTCGAGCTCGACGCCGTGCAGCTCCGTGTAGCTGTCGAAAGCGGCCTGGCGACGTTCGGTGACCCACGCCGGCTCGACGAGACGCTCGACGTAGGCGTCGAACGTCTCGCGTCCGAAGGCGGTGGGTGGTGCGGCGAGGGTGGTCATGGTGGAACGACTCCGTTGAAGCCCGGTCGATCGGGCCCCTGCAACAAGTTCGACGGGTGGGCGGCTCGGGTGGGGACGCGTCTCGGCGTCATCCCACGCTGCCCTCCATCTGCAGCTCGATGAGGCGGTTCATCTCCACGGCGTACTCCATCGGCAGCTCCTTCACGAGCGGCTCGATGAAGCCGGTGACGATCATCGAGGAGGCCTCGGCCTCGGTCAGGCCGCGGCTCATCAGGTAGAACATCTGCTCCTCGGCGATCTTCGAGACGGTCGCCTCGTGCTCGATCGCGACGTCGGCGTCGTCGATCTCGATGTAGGGGTAGGTGTCGCTGCGGCTGTCGGGGTCGAGGATGAGGGCGTCGCAGACGACGTTCGACTTGCAGCGGTCGGCGTCGTTGTTGACCTTCACCAGCCCGCGGTAGCTGCTGCGGCCGCCTCCCTTGGAGATCGACTTGGAGATGATGCGGCTGCTGGTGTTCGGGGCACAGTGCACCATCTTCGCCCCGGCGTCCTGGTGCTGGTCGGTGTTGGCGAAGGCGATCGACAGCGTCTCGCCGCGGGCGCCGGGCTCCATCAACCAGACGGCTGGGTACTTCATGGTGAGCCCGCTGCCGAGGTTTCCGTCGACCCACTCCATCAGCGCGTCGCCGTACGCCATCGCCCGTTTGGTGACGAGGTTGTAGACGTTGTTCGACCAGTTCTGGATGGTCGTGTAGCGGCAGCGGCCGCGCTTCTTCACGATGATCTCGACGACGGCCGAGTGCAGGCTGTCCGACGTGTAGGTCGGGGCGGTGCAGCCCTCGACGTAGTGCACCTTGGCCCCCTCGTCGACGATGATCAGCGTCCGCTCGAACTGGCCCATGTTCTGGGAGTTGATGCGGAAGTAGGCCTGCAGCGGGAACTCGATCTCCACGCCCGGGGGGACGTAGATGAACGAACCGCCCGACCAGACGGCCGAGTTGAGGGCGGCGAACTTGTTGTCGCCCGGCGGGATGACCGTGCCGAAGTACTCGCGGAAGATCTCCTCGTGCTCCTTGAGCGCCGAGTCGGTGTCCGTGAACAGGACGCCTTGCTTGGCGAGATCCTCCTGCAGACTGCCGTAGACGACTTCGGACTCGTACTGGGCCTTCACGCCAGCGAGGTACTTCTTCTCCGCCTCGGGGATGCCGAGCCGGTCGTAGGTCTTGCGGATGTCGTCCGGGACGTCGTCCCAGTCGCGCTCCTGTTTGTCGGAGGCGCGGACGTAGTAGAAGATGTCCTGGAAGTCGAGCTCCGACATGTCGCCGCCCCAGTTGGGCATGGGGCGGGACTCGAAGATCTCGAGCGAGTCGAGCCGGAACTGTCGCATCCAGTCGGGCTCGCCCTTCATCTCGGAAATCTGGGCGACGATCTCCTTGTCGAGCCCCTTGCGGCTCTTGAAGGTGTACTTGTCCTCGGGATCGTGGAACCCGTACTGGTAGTCGCCGATGTCGACTTGGGACTTGGTCTCGGTGGACATGCTTGCTTCCTCACGAGGAGGTTGAGTTGGAGATTGACAGAGGTCGTGTGGTCGCAGAGACGTCTCAGACGCCGGCGACCTGTTCCTGCTCGGCCTGCTCGACGGCGGCCTCGGGGTGGCGTTCGCGGATCTTCTCGTAGCCGGCCGTGTGCAGTTCCTGGGCGAGCTCGGCACCGCCCGTCTCGACGATTCGGCCGCCCAGCATGACGTGGGTGATGCTCGGAACGTTGTACTGCAGCAGGCGGTCGTGGTGCGTGATGATCAGCACGCCCATCTCGTTCTCGGTGGAGAGACGGCGAACGCTCTCGCTGACGAAGTTGACGGCGTCAGTGTCCAGCCCGGAGTCGGTCTCGT
This sequence comes from Planctomycetaceae bacterium, assembly GCA_028284885.1. Lineage (GTDB taxonomy): Bacteria > Planctomycetota > Planctomycetia > Planctomycetales > Planctomycetaceae > JANQQW01. The sequence continues at coordinate 21,019 of JANQQW010000006.1, read as the reverse complement.
CGAGGAAGGCGAACTTCGGCTTCAGCATGGCGAGCTGCAGGATCTCCATCCGCTTCTTCTCGCCGCCGGAGAAGCCGTCGTTCAGGTACCGGCGGGCGAACTCGGGCTCGATCCGCTGCTCGGACATGCGGTCCCGCAGTTCCTTGCGGAACTCCCGCATGGAGATCAACTCCTCGCCCTCCTTGCGGTCCGGGTTGCGGACGTTGGAGATGGCGTGGCGGAGGAAGTCGTGTACCTTCACGCCGGGGATGGTGACCGGGTACTGGAAGGCGAGGAACAGCCCGGCCCGGGCGCGGTCGCTGGGCTCCATCTCCAGCACGTCCTCGCCGTCGAGGAGGATGCTGCCGCCGTCGACGGTGTACTTGGGATGCCCGGCGATGGCGTAGGCGAGCGTGCTCTTGCCGCTGCCGTTGGGGCCCATCAGCGCGTGGACCTCGCCTTGGTTCATCTCGAGATCGACGCCGCGGAGGATCGGCGTCTCCCCGACGGAGACGTGGAGATCTTTGATGGTGAGTTTGCTGGGCATCTTCTGGTCTACGGGTAGGTGTTCCGGCTGGTCGCTGACTGCTGGCAGCCGAGGGTGGCATCAGGTCAGGTCGAAGAACTCGTCGACGGCGGCCTCGAAGCCGGGAAGCAGGTCACTGGTGATCGACTCGCCTCGGCGGACGGTCCGCGGTGGCTCGTCGGTGCGGCGAATCTCGACGGACTCGAGTTCCGGATCGGCGATCCAGACCTCGGTCACCCCGCAGCCGAGATACTCGTCGATCTTCTGCTTGATCTCCGACCAAGTGTTCGACGGCGAGAGCACCTCGACGCACAGGTCGGGGGCTATGTCGTCGCCCTCGGAGGTGAGGGCACCCCTGTCGACCTTCGGCTGCACGAAGTAGCTGACGTCAGGCCCACGAATGGAGTCCGGTCCGGTCCGCACGATGCTGTCGGACACTGGGCGACCGTGTTTCGCCTTCGCGGACCAGTTCAGGAGCGTCGCGCCGATGACCAGAGCGATGCTGCCATGGGACCTCTTCGGCGGCGTCATGTGCACGATCTCCCCTCGGACGAGTTCGACCGGGTGGTCGAAGCTCATCTGCATGAACTCCTCTGCGGTGATCAGAGTCTTCGCGGTGGACATCGTGCTTCGCTCGTGCCTTTCGGTCAGGCGTTGGTGGCGGGTTGGGCGTAGCCGGTGTGGTGGGGGACGGCCAGCTCGTCTGCGAGGGTCTGTCCCTGCTGGCCGAGGCCGGCGGTTCCGGGCAGCTTGCCGAGCTTGCGGCCCTTGATCTTGTCCTGGATTCGCATGATGCCCTCGAGCAGGGCCTCGGGCCGTGGCGGGCAGCCGGGGACGTACACGTCGACCGGGACGACGAGATCGACCCCCTTGACGACGTGGTAGCCGTACTTGAAGTAGGGGCCGCCGCCGACGGTGCAGGCACCCATCGCGATCACGTACTTCGGATCGGGCATCTGCTCGTACAGCCGGCGAACCCTGCTCGCCATCTTGTAGGTCACGGTACCGGCGACGATCATCAGGTCGGCCTGCCGTGGTGTCGCTCGGAAGGCACCAGCTCCGAACCGGTCCACGTCGTACCGGCTCGCACCGGTGGCCATCATCTCGATCGCACAGCAGGCGAGGCCGAACGTCATCGGCCAGACGCTCGACTGCTGGGCCCAGTTCATCGCCTGTTCGAGGCTCGTCGTGATGACGTTCTCCTCGAACCGTCCTTCGATCCAGGTCATCGGTGTGATCCGTCGTGGTGTGAGGGAATCCGCCGAACCAGCGGCCAACCCCACTCTATCAGCGGCCCCTTCCGCTTCGAACGCAACCCGTGCGGCATGTCACTCTTTCGCAGTTCCGGGAACGGGTGTGAACTCACAGTAGCGGTCACCGTCGAGGCAGCACTGCGACCGCTCGACGGTCGTCCCCAGCACCTCCTCGAACACGGACCGCTCCAACTCGCAGATGCTGTCGTCCGCCGACGCGAGTTCGTGGTACGGACAGCTGTTCTCACGAAGGATTGGCAGGTCGCCGGAGCTGTCCAACTCGACGTCGAACCCGTGTTCGCCGAGCGACTCGGCCAAGCCGGCGAATCGCGCCTCCAGCGTCGATCCACCCGCGCCGCCGTACCGCGCGACCATCGACTGACGCACGTGTTCCAGCACGCGGCTCTTGACGGACGGTTCCTCGAGACGCGAGACCGCGTCCCACAGGACGAACGCCAGTTCCGAGTAGTTCTCGCCGAGTTCGCGGAACCCGCTCTCCGTCGGGCGATAGACGTAGTGCGGACGACCCCGCCCGGCACGCACGGCCTCTCGCGCGACGAACCCGGCCGCGTGCAGCCGATCCAGTCGGTTTCGCACCGCAGTCGCCGTGACCCCCATCGTCTCGCACGCATCCTGCACCGTGGCCCCGCCTCCGCGTTGGAGGAGAAGCAGCAGTTCTCGGTCGGCGTCGTCGACTCTCGGGGTCATGTCCGAATGGGCTCCGGTTCTCGATCAATGGGAGTGTAGAGACCTTTCGTCTTTTTGCACACCTCATATTGTGTAAAAAGCGGCGGGTGCTGGAGATTTGGTCGGGCGGAACCCTCCTGCGTTGTCACAAACCGTTGTCCGGTGTATAGATCAGCCGCTCGCCCCTCCGTCCGAGATCGAGGAGCCCACGATGTTCGTCCGCCGTCCGCTGCCCTTGCTGCTACTCGCAGCCTTCCTCGTCTCGCAGGCGATGCTCACCCCGCGGATGATCCTCGCGGACGACGCCCCCCCTTCGGACGACCCGCCGGCGGCCGGTGAGGAGACCGCTGCAACGGATGACTCGGAGAAGGAGGCGGCCGCAGAGCAGGCGCAGCCCCCGGCCAAGCCCGCCAATGCCTTCCGCAAAGCTGAGAAGAAGATCGACGACGCCTTCGGGAAGGTGAACGGCTACGTCGCCACCGTCTTCTTCTATCCCATCCCGCTACCCGCCCGGTCGCCCGTCGTCGACGACTCCGGGGAACAGAAACTCGGGGAGAACGGCGAGAAGCTGTGGAAGACGGCCACCATGCCCGCCGCCGTCCTCTGGCTCGTGGCCGGGGCGATCTTCTTCACCGTCCGCATGGGCTTCATCAACGTCCGCGGCTTCAAGCACGCGGTACTCGTCACGGCCGGCCGGTACGACAACCCGGAGGACGAGGGGGAGGTCAGCCACTTCCAGGCGCTCACGGCAGCGCTCTCCGCGACCGTCGGGCTGGGGAACATCGCCGGTGTCGCGATCGCGGTCTCGGTTGGCGGGGCCGGGGCGACGTTCTGGATGATCCTCGCCGGCTTCCTCGGCATGTCCTCGAAGTTCGTCGAGTGCACCCTCGGGCAGAAGTACCGCAGCGTCCGGCCCGACGGCCGCGTGCTCGGCGGACCGATGGCCTACCTCTCGAACGGGCTGAAGGAGATGGGCCTCGGACCGTTGGGGGCCGTGCTCGCCGTCGTGTTCGCGGTCCTCTGCATCGGCGGTTCGTTCGCCGGCGGCAACGCCTTCCAGGTCAGCCAGTCGCTCGACGCCATCGGCGAGATCGTGCCGTTCCTCGACCGCAACACGGGCAACCCCTGGGTCTACGGGCTCGTCATGACGCTCATGGTCGCGATCGTGATCATCGGCGGCATCCGCCGCATCGCCCAGTTCGCCGAGAAGATCGTCCCGACGATGTGCGGAATCTACGTGCTCGCGGCGCTCGCCATCCTCGTCATGAACGCCTCGCAGATCCCAGCCGCGTTCAGCACGATCGTCTCGCAGGCGTTCGCCCCGGCGGCGATCTACGGCGGTGCGATCGGCGTGCTCGTGCAGGGGTTCAAGCGAGCCGCCTTCTCCAACGAGGCGGGCGTCGGCTCGGCCGCCATCGCCCACTCCGCCGCCAAGACCGACCACCCCGTCCGCGAGGGAACGGTCGCCCTGCTCGGACCGTTCATCGACACCGTCGTCATCTGCACGATGACGGCCCTCGTGCTCGTCATCACCAACGCCTACAACGACCCCCAGTACGCCGAGTTCGTCGCCAAGAACCAGGGGGCGGCCCTCACCTCACGGGCGATGGACAGCGTCCTGCCCGGCTTCCGGTTCGTGCTCGGCGTGGCCGTCGTGCTGTTCGCCTACTCCACCATGATCTCGTGGTCCTACTACGGCGAACGCTGCTGGGCCTTCCTGTTCGGCGACGGCGCGTCGCTCAGCTACCGCATCGTGTTCCTCGTCTTCACGTTCCTCGGCTCCATCGTCTCGGCGACGAACGTGCTCGACTTCGGCGACCTGATGATCCTCGGCATGGCGTTCCCGAACGTCCTCGGCGTCGTCCTCCTCTCCGGCAAGGTGAAGCAGGATCTCGACGTCTACTGGGCGAAGTACAAGGCGGGCGAGTTCGAACCCAAGGACACGCCGACGAGCGAAACCGCGGTCGAGTCGTGATAGACTGAGGTCGTCAGCCAGTCGTCTTCGTGATCGAGGAGGAACCGATGAGTTGGCCACCGAGCCCGCCGATCGTGGTGCCCGTCGACTTCTCCGGCGAGGAGGTCGCCGCCGTCCAGACGGCCCTCGCCGTCGCCGCCAAGCCGGAGGACGTGCACCTGCTGCACGTCCTCTACCCGCTGGACGCCGTCTCCCCGGGCGTCGTCTTCGCGGAGGTCGGCGACCAGGAACGGCGTGACGCCGTGCAGGTCGAGTTCGACAAGATCCTCGCGAAGCACGGCTTGCCGAAGCTGCAGCACCAGGTGCGGATCGGCGACCCGGGCCACGAGGTCTGCGAGTACGCCGAGGCCGTCGGGGCCGGGCTCATCGTCGTCCCCTCGCACGGCTACGGCGGCTTCAAGCGGTTCCTGCTCGGCTCCGTCGCCGAACGCATCATCCGCAACGCCGGCTGCGACGTCCTCGTCACTCGCCGCAGCGACGCCGAGTGACCTGCGTAGCGAGCGGACACGAAGTCCGCGAGCGTAGCACGTGAGCCGAGCCGTGTTCGGCCGTCACGAAGACGGCGGAACACGAGCGCGGGGAACCAAGAACGCGCGGTTCAACCGTTCTCGATCCGCTCGATCAGCATCGCCCGGACGACCTTCGCGTCGGCCCCCTTCACCTCTTTCATGATCTGGCCGATCATCGGGCCGACGGCCTGTTGCTTTCCCTCGCGGACGGCGGCGATCGCCTTCGCGTTGGCCGGGTTGGCGATCGCCGCGTCGATCACGCCTTCGAGGGCTCCGGTGTCCGAGACGACGGCGAGGCCGAGTTCCTCGACGACGTCGTCGACGTCGGCTGGTGATACGCCCGCCCTCTCCAGCAGCACGCCGAACACCTCGCGGCCGCTCTTCGTCGTCAACTCGTTCGCGGCGATCTTCGCGAGGACCGTCCCCAGCGTCTCGGCGTCGATCGGGAACGTGCCGATCTCGATGTCGCGGTCGTTCAGCTCCCGCAGCACGTCCTGCGTGACCCAGTTCGCCGCCAGCTTCCCGTCCTCGCAGGTGTGGGCGACCGCCTCGTAGTAGTCGGCGAACGCCCGGCCTTGGTCGACGATCACGCCGGCGTCGTAGGGGGTGAGATCGACCTGAAACCGCTCACGCCTTGCCGCCGGGGGCTCCGGCAACTCGGCCCGCATCGCCTCGACCTGCTCGGCGCCGATCGTGACCGGCACGAGGTCGGGGTCGGGGAAGTAGCGGTAGTCGGCCGCCTCCTCCTTCTCCCGCTGCGGCGTCGTCTCGCCCCGGTCGGCGTTCCAGCCGCGGGTCTGCTTCGGCACCTCGCCCAGCTTGCGGCCTGTCTCTTGGAACTCCGCGAACTGTCGTTCCGCCTCGTGCTCGATCGCCCGCTCGACGCTCGAGAAGCTGTTCAGGTTCTTGATCTCGACGATGGGCGTGGCGATCTCGTGGCCGTCGTCGGTGTGGACGCGGACGTTGACGTTCGCGTCGCACCGCAGCGAGCCCTCCTGCATGTTGCAGTCGGAGACGCCGAGGTACAGGAGCAGCAACCGGAGTTCCTGCAGGAACGTCCGCGCCTCGGCCGCCGACCGCAGATCGGGCTGCGTCACGATCTCGACGAGCGGCGTGCCGGTCCGGTTCAGATCGACTCGACTGTCCCCACCGCGGCCGCTCTCGTCGTGGACGTTCTTGCCGGCGTCTTCTTCGAGGTGCGCCCGGATGATGCCGACCCGCCGGTGCGTCGGTTCCGCGTCCCCCTCATCCGGCAGGACCACGTCCACCCACCCGTCGGAGCTGAAGGGCAGGTCGAACTGGCTGATCTGATACGCCTTCGGCAGGTCCGGGTAGAAGTACTGCTTGCGGTCCCACTTGGTGAACGGGGCGATCGTGCAGTTGAGGGCGAGGGCCGTCCGCACGCCGAGCCGGTACGCCTTCCGGTTCATCACCGGCAGCGCCCCCGGCAACCCCAGGCAGACCGGGCACGTCTGCGTGTTGGGCTCGTCCGGATTGAACCGGTTCGGGCACCCGCAGAACAGCTTGGTCCGCGTGTTGAGCTGAACGTGGACCTCGAGGCCGATGATCGTCTGGTAGGTCATGGTCTTGTTGGGAACCACGGAGGCACGGAGACACGGAGGAGGGGGTTCATGGCGAGTAGTTCCAGTTCTCTCGCGAGAGCACGGCGTTGTTCATCCTGCGACCCGCGGTGTCGATGGCTGCTGCACTTTCCTCGATCCAAACGAGCGATTGCGGGAGATTGAATGTGGGTTCGCGCGCGATTGCACAGAACTCCTCGATCACGATCACACTGCGATCTTCGGGGTGAAAGAAGCACGACGGCCAAGGCTCTGGTTCACCGTCCAATAGGAGCGACGCCCAGACGTCTTCGGTTGCCCGCTCGTTGACCGCGAGATAGTCGCGGTCTCCTGACGAGAGTCTCAGCCAGATGCCGAACTCGTCCAGCTTCGACACCTCGAGAACCAGATCGACGGAGCCCACTGGCAAATTCTCGCCGCCGAATCTGGCGAGTCCATCCCTCACGACTTCGAACGCCCCGGCTCCACGTCCCAACTCGTCCTGCCAGTAGTCCTCGCCAAGTGACACCAAACTCCTCAAGACGGCCGGGTTGTCGATCACGCGCGGAGTCACGGGAATGCCCTCGTCGTGCTCCAACAGCTCCCCTCTCGGCGACACATTGCTCACTCGAATCAAAGCTCCGTGCCTCCGTGTCTCCGTGGTTCAATCCAACCCGGTCCGCCGTTCGTGCCAATGAGTTGTTCGTTCGTAGGTGCGGGCCGCCTGCAGCAGGCCTTCTTCCTCGAAGGGCGGGGCCTGCAGGTGTAGGCCGATTGGCAGGCCGGACTTCGTGAAGCCGCACGGCAGCGAGATCGCCGGGAGGCCGGCGAGGTTGGCGGCGATGGTGTAGACGTCGTTGAGGTACATCGCCAGCGGGTCGTCGACGAGTTCCCCGATTCCGAACGCCGGTGTCGGCGTCGTCGGGCCGAGGATCACGTCGCACTTCTCGAAGGCGGCGTCGAAGTCCCGGCGGATGAGCCGCCGCACGCGAAGGGCCGTGTTGTAGTACTGGTCCGAGTACCCCTCGGAGAGGGCGAACGTGCCGAGCAGGATTCGCCGCTTCACCTCCGGCCCGAACGCCTCGCTGCGGCTCGCGACGTACATGTCGACGAGGTCCGTGTACTCCTCCGCCCGCCGGCCGTAGTGCACGCCGTCGTACCGGGCCAGGTTGCTCGACGCCTCGGACGGGGCGATCAGGTAGTAGACGGCGACCGAGTACTTCTGGTGCGGAAGGTCGATCTCGACGATCTTCGCCCCGTGCTCTGCGTAGACGTTGATCGCCTCGCGAACCGCCTCGTCGACCTCGCCGTCGAGCCCCTCGCCGAAGTGGTCCGGCACGATGCCGACCCGGAGCCCGGCGAGCGGCTCGTCGAGCGACTTCGTGTACTCGGGGACCGGCCGGTCGATGCAGGTGGCATCACGTTCGTCCGGCCCGGCGAGCGCTTCGAGGAGCAGGGCAGCTCCGTGCACGTCGTGGGCGAACGGGCCGATCTGGTCGAGCGAGCTCGCGAAGGCGACCAGGCCGTACCGCGAGACCCGTCCGTACGTCGGCTTCATCCCGACGACCCCGCAGAAGGCCGCCGGCTGCCGGATCGAACCGCCCGTGTCCGTCCCGACAGACAGCGGAGCGAACCCGGCCGCGACGCACGCCGCCGACCCGCCGCTCGACCCGCCCGGCGACCGCGACGTGTCCCACGGGTTCCGCGTCGGCTGGAAAGCCGAGTTCTCGGTCGACGAGTCCATCGCGAACTCGTCCATGTTCGTCCGCCCGATCAGCACGGCGTCCTCAGCCCGCAGCCGTTCGACGACGTGGGCGTCGTACGGCGGGACGAAGTGCTCCAGCATCCGGCTGCCGCACGTGGTCGGTTCCCCCTTGGTGCAGAGGATGTCCTTGAGCGCCACCGGCAGCCCGGCGAGCCGCCCGACCCGTTCGCCGGCCGCTCGCTTCGCGTCGATGGCCGCGGCTGTCTCGAGAGCCGTCTCGCCGTTGACGGTGAGGAACGAGCCGATCGACTCGTCGTGCTGGGCGACGCGGTCGAGCAACGACTCGGTGAGCGCGGTGCTGGTCGTCTCGCCTCTCTCGAGTCGACCGAGCAGGGCGGCCGTTGTCTCGCTCGCGGACATGGTCACTTGCCGTCGAGGATCGCGGGGACGACGAAGCAGCGGCCGTCCTGTTTCGGGGCGTTGACGAGCGCGTCCTCGTGCGACAGCGAGTCCCCGGGTTCATCCTCCCGGAACACGTCGGTCACCTCGACCGCATGGGCCATCGGCTCGAGACCGGCGACGTCGATCTCCGAGAGCTGCCCGACGAAACCGAGGATGCGGGCGAGCTGCTCGGCGTACAGGGCCTCTTCATCCGGCGTCAGCCGCAGTCGGGCGAGCTTGGCCACCTTGCCGACGTCGATGACCGGTTCGGCGTCCGGGGTTATCACGGTTCGGCCTACACGGGCTCTGGAACGGTGAAGACGGCCCGCTTCACGGCCTTCTGCACGAGCCCGGCACGCAGGCACGCGGTGCAGACACGCATCGAGACGACCTTGTCGCCCTGCTGCACCTTCACCTTCTGCAGGTTGGGCTTGAACAGGCGTTTGGAGATGCCCGTCGTCTTGCGACCGTTGCCGCCGAGGTACTTCGGCTTGCCGCGCTCCTGTTTGCGGTTCCCCACCGACGGCTTCTTGCCGCAGACATCGCACTTGTAGGCCATCGGTCCGTCCTCGCGGATCGCGATCGAAACGTATCGGGTCGAATTCGGAATCGCGGAGTATAGCCGATCCGTCGGGGGTCGCAACCAAGTCCCGCTTCCACGGCTTCACCCCGTACCGTCGCGGAATCGCGACGCTCGCGGTCGCAAGTGGGCGTTCGGCAGTTCTCGCCGGTCACCGCCGTGTGGCTTCGTGCGCGGAGAACGGCCCATTACGCCACGAAGTGATCATCTTCTGCTCTAAGGGTGTATCGCAGTGATGTCGCCTCCAGCGGGTCTGTATCGCCCGTGGAGCCCCTCCGCGCGCTCCGGGTTGTGCGGATTGGGAAATCGGTGCGTTCAATGTCCCTGTTTCGCAGCGTTTCTGGTCCGTTGTGGCGTGTTGTCAGTCGTGTCTCGCGACCGATGCCGCCTTGTCCAAGTGTGGACACTTCGCCTCCGAAGCATTGAACTGCAGGGATGGCAAGATTGGTCCCAACCGACCCTCAGGTCGGGACGTGCGGGTCAGACGAGTTCGTCTGGCATTCTCGCAAAGTGTTTTCGGGCTGTGCGTTGCGGGTGAATGCAATGTTTCGCGGACGAGTCGCGGCACGATTTGGCACACCCCGTGCAAAACCGCTTTGTCAATGAGACAACCGCGGCTGTCGCGGTCAGGAAACCATCAGGGCGAAACACAAAGCCCCGAACCAAGGAGATTCGAGATGTTGGTCCTCACCCGCAAGTGTTCGGAAAGCATCCACATCGGCGACGAGATCGTGGTCAAGGTCATCAAGACCGGCAAGTCGACCGTGAAGATCGGCATTCAGGCCCCGGACGACGTCCGCGTCCTGCGAGCCGAGCTCTGCGAGGAGATGCCTCGCCCGCCGAAGAGCGACGCCGCCAACTTCGCCACGGGCGGAAGCCACGCGGTCTACGCCAGCTCCGACCAGTTCCCCCACGCCGTCTGACGACTGACGGCACTCAACCCCCCGGACTGCAACACGCAGCCAACTCCAAATCGAAAAGGACAGATTCGATGAACGCCAACCTCGCCAACACGAACGTCAGCTTCAACTTCTTCCGCGCCCTCTGGACGGTCTGCTTCACCGCCGCGGCACTGGCCGGGGCCTTCGGTCTCGAAACCGCACTCGCCGCGGACGACGTGCCGGCCGTCGACGCCCACGTCGACGTCCTCGCCGAGGAGACCACGACCACCGACCACCTCGTCCGCGTCGCGAACGACGGCGAAGGGGCTCCCTACTACGACACTCGTGGTCCCGACGCCCGGTCCGCACGCAGCTCGACCCCGGACGCCAACGACCCGGCCGAGATGAGGCGGAAGATCGCCTACCGGTACGCCAACCCGGAGGTCGTCCGGTTCGGCCGTGGCCTCAACGCCAACGTGGCGATCAACCTGTACCGGGAGATGACCCGACTGATCGACTCCCGGCACGTCTCGCCGACCCAGTACTCCGAGCGGAGCTACCGCGCCCTGCGGTCGCTCAGCCTCGCGGTCGGCACCACCGAGTTCCAGTCCGCCTACAACCTGCGGCTCAACGAGAGTCAGGTCTACCGGTTCCGGCAGTCCCTGAACAACCTGGCGGCTCGCCCGCCGCGGAACTCGAGCGAGTCGCTCAACACGCTGTACGGTGCGATGAACCTCGCCAACAACCACCTCCGCGTGCCGCCGCAGGCCGTGGCCCTGGAGTTCGTCTACGCGACGACCGAGTCGCTGGACAAGTACTCGGCCTTCATCCCGAAGGCCGCGCAGCAGGGGGCCTCGATCGAGGACGGCTCGAAGAGTGCGAACGGTCTCGACGACCACGTCGTCGGCATCGGCGTGGAGATCGAGGCGGTCGAGAAGGGCATCCTGGTGAACCGAGTTCTCCGCGGCGGCCCGGCGGAGAAGGGTGGTCTGCAGGCCGGCGACGTCATCATCAGCGTCAACGGCAAGAAGATGGCCGGGGCGAACATCAACGTCGCGGTGGACGCCATCGCCGGTCCGGCCGGGTCGCGAGTGCTGGTCGGCATCGACCGGGACGGCCGGCACGGCATCCTCGGCCTGGTCCGGGCCCGGGTGGAGATTCACAGTGTGAGCGAGTCTCGCATGGTCGACTCCGCCAACAAGGTGGGCTACATCCGGCTGGACAAGTTCACGGCCAAGTCCTCGGAGGAAATGGACGAGGCCCTGTGGAGCCTCTACAACGACGGGATGGAGTCGCTGATCGTGGACGTGCGGGGCAACCCGGGCGGCCTGCTGACGACGGCGATCGAGCTGTCCGACAAGTTCCTCCCCTGTGGCGACATCGTCTCCACCCGGGGCCGGAACCTGCAGGACAACACCCGCGAGTCGGCCAAGTTCGACCGCACCTGGAGCATGCCGCTGGTGGTCCTCGTCGACGAGAACTCGGCGTCGGCCAGCGAGATTTTCGCGGCGGCCGTCCAGGACAACGCCCGGGGCCTCGTGGTCGGCATGAAGTCCTACGGCAAGGGAACCGTGCAGACGCACTTCCCGCTGGACACCGTGAGCGGCAACCTGAAGCTGACGACCGCCTACTTCTACTCGCCGAACGGGCGACGGATGGCGGGCGAGGGGGTCACCCCGGACGTGCTGGTCGAGGGCGACGTGCCCGCCGGCCGGACCGGCCGACCGGGCGACCCGCAGATGGAGGCGGCCGTGAAGGCGGCTCGGGGCCAGAAGGTCGCCGAGATGGCCGAGGCCGCCGCCCGCTGCCAGAAGTGACACCCGTGACGCTGCAACGAGACGCGGTTCTGCCCTGAACCGCGACAGAAGCCCGAAGCCCGGCCGCCGCAAGGTGGTCGGGCTTCTCGGCGTTCGTGGAGGAGCTGCATTCACGGAAGCACCAACCGGCCGTTCCGCTGCAGCGTACCCGCCCTGCCTGAACCCTCGACTTCGCAAACCAGGTGTTCGAGATGATGGCCATGATGCAGATGTTGCTGCCGAAGGCCGTTTCGCGAACGGTGGGCTAGGCACCAACGACGACACACGGCGTCCGAGAACACCGGCAGGGTACACTGCCTCACAGCCACGAACCGTCATCGCTCTCACCTCCTTCGTAGAGAGCGATCCGGTTGCCCCACGATGACGGCTTCGGTCCGAGCGGCAAGCCGTGGTCCGTCACTCGTCCTCGTCGTCTGCGTCCCCCTCCTCGCGCTCGCGAGCCTCCTTCTCGGCCCGCAACCGCTCAATCGCCGCCCGCACGTCCGCCTCCCACGGAAACGGCTCGTCTTTCGCCGGGTCGTACGGCGGAAGCTCCGGAATCGGGACCCCCATCTCCTCCAACAACTCCGTCGTCTTCGTGAGCTCAAACCGATGCACGTACGGCTCCCCATCCGCCCATGCCCACTTGTAGGCGGCCAGCGCGTGGTGCCGTGCCTGATCGCCTTCGCCAATCGCCAGCCAGAGTCGGGCGAGTCGGCGATGACTTGGTCGGCGAAGCATCGCCAGCCGTTCAGCGACAGCCCGGGGCTCGACCAGCTCTCCGAGATACCACTTCGCCAAGGCAAGACCGGTCTCGGATGCTGAGTCCGTGAGACTCCGCTCCCTAGCCATTCGGACGGCCTCGGAGTAACCGCTGGCAGCCTGTTTCCAATGCGAGTTGTCTAGGTACCAATCACCGCGGAAGCCGTAAGTGCCCCGTACAACTGATCGGCTCCTGCCATCGGCTGCAAGTCGTTCCGCATTGTCGAACAACTCCTCGTCAAAATTGCCCTGCCGATACTCAGCAACCGCGAGTTCCAACTCGGCCCATCCCGCTCGATAAACTCTCCGGGACCACTCCCGGCCCATCGCATCTAACTGCTCCCACAACCTCCATGCTTCGTCCACCAGTCCGACCTGTGACTGGAGCGAGAACAAGTGCAGTCTGCCCACGAAGACTCCCTCGCGGTAGCCGTTCGCGTCGGACAACTGCAGCGCTAGGTCAAGACTTCTAAGGGCAGCGGCTAGGCGATTCGACGACACAAGCGCCACTGAGACGTTGTGGAGATTGGTCGGTGTGGAATGCCAATCCTGTGAGTCGATTCTCAACTTCAGCGAGGCCGCATAGGCGAGCGCAGCACTTTCGCTGTTGCCAGAACCTGACAAGGCGATGCCGGCGGAATTCGCCAAGTAGGCCGCGCTGACGTCGTGCACATCTCTTGGAAGCGTTCCCCATCCCTCACCGAAGAACTGCTCCAAGAGTGCCAAGACCTCCGAATGGGCCTCGAGGTTGAAAAGCAGAGCATCAGAAAGGCCCCCACGATACGCGTCGCAGGCCTGCTGAAAGTGCCCGAGCCTTAGCAGCGTGGACACGACGCTCAACCCGGGCCGAACATCCTCCAAGGACTCGGCTTCGTCGTACGGACTGTGTGAACGTGATGAGAAGTGGTCGACTACGAGCTGCCCGAGTCGGTCCTTGTCTTCACCGTCGAACCCACGGGCTGCCACCGCTCGCACAACGGGGTGGAGATCGTGTCGACGTTCTCGGCCGTCATATTGCAGCAGGCCCCGCTCCTCCAACTCTTCGACAAGCACCGCCAGCTTGCTCGCATCCGGCGGATCGTGCGGGTCGAACGCTGCCAGGGTCTCGTAGTCGACGGCATCGGAGATGAAGGCCAACGTCGAGAGCAATTCCTGGCCCTCGGCCGAAACGGCCCGGTAGGCGGCCTCGATGATGTGGTTTCGACGCTGCATGAGGTTCAGATCGGCGAGGTCGAGACTCATGCCGCCGTCGGGGTGTGAGGCCCACGCGTCGAAGTCGCTGCGGGTCGGGCCCGGCTTGTTGATCAGCCCGGCGAGGGCGCCGATGACGAGGGGGTGATTGTCACAGTTGGCCGCGAGGTACTTCTGGATCGCCTCGCTGTCCCCGTCGATCCCACAGGATCGCAGCAGCTGTTCGGCGTCCCCCGGGCGAAGGCCGGGTAGCGTGTAACGTTTGGCCCCGTTGACCGGCTGACCGGACGAGTTCAGCAGCACGCGGGGCGTGAGCCGGGAACTGACGAGGATCTTGGACGGCGCCGCCGCGGCGAGGGCGCGGAGGAGATCGTTGTCCTCCTCGCGGATCGCATCGATCGGGTCGCGGTTGGCGATCTGGTCGGTCGGGTTGTCGGCGTCCTCGTCCCGCATCTCGGCTGCGTCGATGCGGTGATAGGCGACGAGGACCCGTTCGAGGCCGTCGAGAACCAGCAGCCACGGATTGGCGTGGAGTTCCGCCAACAGCGGCTCGCGTAGTTCGGCCGTTCTCTTCTTGCGGAGCTCCTTCAGCGGTCGGCCCGTCATGTAGGCGAGGGCGCGTTGGCAGAAGTCCGCCATGACCGCGCCTCGTTCGTAGAACGAGTACCAGAACCGCCCGGCCCAGTCGTCGCGGACCCGCGTGGCTCGTTTCGTCGTCCACTCCCACGTCAGCATGCTCTTGCCGTTGCCGCCGATCGCCTCGAACAACAACAGGTTCGTCGGGTCGGCGGGTCGGGCCCAGTCGTCCAACTCCTCCAGTTCGCGGACCCGCCCCACGAACCGGTGTGACCCGATGTAGTCCGGCTCCGCGTAGAAGTCCGGCGGGGCCGGCACAAAGTCCGGATCGTTCGGCACCGAAGCCGGCGGCACCGCGGGAGCCGTCTGCTCCTCGACCTTCTGTGGCAACAGCGACTGCAGGAACGCCGGCAGATCGGAGTGCTCCTCGCCGAACGACACGGCACAGACGTTGATCCCGAGCTTCTTGAACCGCGCCTCGAACTCCTCGCGTTCACTGCTGCGGACGAGGCAGTAGTCCCACAGGTCCGCGTTCCGGGCCCGTCTACCGTGACTCTCCAGGAGGAGTCCGAAGTCCGGATCGCTGAGACCGTTCGCTCCACATCCGACGTAGACCCAGGTCGTCGTCTTCCAGACGGAGGCGAGGTCGTCCCGGTACTCCGTGTCTCGAACGATCTGTTCGTACGAAGTCCAGTCGAGGATGACCGACTCCGGGTCCCGCCAGTACCCGTGGAGGTAGAGAACCTTGTTGGTCTCGCGCTCTCGCACCACCCTGACGAACTCGCCGGGATCCCTCCACGTGACTGGTCGATGCACTCCTGCTGTGCCCAGCAGGAGCCCGTCGTAGTTGGTGGTGGCCAGCAAGTTTCCGTTCAACCGCAGGGCCTCGAGTGCGTCCAGTGCGGAGTTGTCGTGCGCCTCGATTGTGCCGACCGTCTCCCTCAGCCAGCGCTCGTAGTGCACGGAGCCCACTCCACCCATCGACCGGACGACGTGCTGCGCCGTCGAGATGAAGTCGTGTGTCTCAGCATCCTCGGCGATCAGCGTCCGCAGGGCAGCGACCTTCCTGGGCTTCAAATGGTCGTGCTTCTCGAGCCACGCCAGGCCGCTCTCCAGCAACCCGGTCCAGGAAGCCTGGGGATGCGACGCGCCAGTCTCGGGATCCCGACTGGCACCGATCGAGATGCCGGTCCCGGCCACCATGACAGCACGACCGTCACCGACGATCTTCCTCAGATCGCCTTCGGCATCGAGCGGCGGTTGACTCACTTGGAAGCTCCGCTTCTACCGCCGCGCGAGGGTGCGGCGGCACGTTGTGGTGGACGGCCGCCCATCGTAGCGGGTTTGGGGCGGGGTCGCCGCGCGGGGCCGGGAAGTCGGTCACACCGTCGCCGTCAGGCCGCAGCGTCGGGGCGTTCGCTACTCGCTCGGGGTCTGGACCGTCGCGCGGTTCCCGTTGGTCGCGCGTTCCGCGAGCGCGGACTGAACGCTGGAACCAAGCGTACAGTGATTCGGCTTTGCGGTTGGATACGGCTGAGCACCCTACGCCTCGGATGGCTCAGGCGTTTCCGAGCGAGCCCGACACGAGGCCGAGGAAGCTGAGTCCCAGCGCGACGAGGGACGCAATCTGGAAGCCGTACTGTTCAGCGGGTGTCCCGCGTAAAGACGAATTCGCGGGCGGCACTCGGCGATGTCATCCTCCGTTCGCCAGACGAGCCTGCTCGACCAGGGAGAGTGGGGCGTCCGGCTCGCTCGAGCCTTCGTCTCCCTCCTTCCTCTTGCGTCGTTTGGCACGCTTCTCCTGTGCCTTCAGTCGTTTCTTCGACTCGTGCTGGCGCTTGTTGGCCGAGTTGCGGTTCTTGGCGATGGGAACTCCAAGGGGTGGGGGGCAAGGGGAGGGGCGGTTCAACGAGAAAGCCGATGCCACAGGGTGGCACCGGCTTCGTTCCGATAACTCGATTCAGCGCGTCACGCGGGGCGGACGTTCTCGGCTCGCGGGCCCTTGGGGCCACGACCCTCGGTGAACGTCACCGACTGTCCTTCCTGCAGGTCGTCGAACGCGACGCCTTCGAGGTTGGACATGTGGAAGAACATGTCCTGTCCACCGCCGATGTCGATGAATCCGAAACCCTTGTCCGTCAGCTTCTTGATCGTGCCTTCCGCCATCGCTGCGTGTCCTTCCAGACGAGTGTGGAGGGATTCCGTAGCGCATCGACGTGACGGTCGCCTCTCCGTGAACCATGGAGCTTAGCAATACAGGACGCGAACCGACAGGGACGTGCTGGCTCCGTCACCCGGACGGCACGCCGACCGCGAAGACGAGCAGGCAGGTCAGCGCGAGGACGGTGTACCAACCAGCCCGGAGGGCGCCGGACGACTTCACGGCCACGACGGCGGCAACGGTGCACTGCAGGAAGTAGTAGAGGGCGAAGGCCCGCGACGCGTATGCGATGATGGCGTTCACGTTCGTCTCCCAGGTGAGGGCGATCGTGACCAGCGTGATCAGCAGGTAGGCGGCGCGAACGGGGAGGCGGCGGTTCGTGATCTCCTCGATGAGCCCTCCCGCGCCCGAGTTGTCGGCCACCGCCGCGCTGAACTGGCTACCGACGGCCGCGACCGCAATGAGCACCGGGAGCACCGTCGCAACCGGGCGGACCATCGTGGTGATGGCCGTCACGTCCGACCCCAGGCCGGCTTGGAACAGCACGGTCGCGAGGCCGATGAAGACGAGGTAGACGACCGTTGACAACCCCTGTGCCGCTCGCATCGTCTTGATCCGCAGCTCGGCCGGGTGCTGGTCACCAAGGTACCGGGACGTCTCGAATCCCTGGACCACGATCAGCAGACCGAGGAGGACGCGGACGTCGTGGAGGTCGATCGCCGACGAGACGGCCGGCCACGCCCACTGTTGGGAGGCGAGCAGCCGCACGTTGTGGAAGACCAGTGCCGTCAGCAGGGCCGCGATCGTGCCGAGGTTCAGGCTGACGGCGTACTTCTCGACCGCTTCCAGTTGTCCAAGGCCCCGCCAGATGCCGATTCCGCCGATGACGAGCAGCAGGCCGGTGGTGATGACGTTGGCGAGGAGCTCGCTCTCGAGACCGAATCCGTTCAGTACGAACGCGGCAAGCAGCTGCAGGTAGTAGGTGACGGAGATGAAGTAGGCCCCGGCGAGCACGATGCGGGACAGCCCGGCGAGGTACTGGGCGAGGCCGCGGTCGTTCTCGATCGGCTCGAAGTGCCGGATGTTGAAGCGGATCGCCCCGCCGACGGCGTAGGCGAGCGCCAGCAGCAGAGCCATGCACGGTAGGGCGAGGACGCCGACCGTCCCGGCCAGCAGTGGCGCGCAGACGAGGAATCCGCTCCCCATGATCGAGGCGAGCGGGGTGACCGTCGCCTGCCACTCCTCGGACGCTCCAAGCCGTTTGGAGAGAGCCAAGTACGCGGCGAACGCGACGGCAACGGTGACGAGGGCCGCGTTCAGCATGGAGTGGGCGTTGCGAAACTGCTGAAGACCAAGGTCAGCCGCGAATCGGCCGGGGCCCCATTTCACTCGATGGTCCCCGTTCTTTCGAGCTGCTCGCCGTGAGAAGCCGAGATTTCCCACGGCGATCGTCTGCGGTTCGCGGAGTCGAGGTCGTGATTCGGTTTCGATCCTCGCCGACGTCTCTCCGGGGGCGACGTCGGCCCGTCGAGTCGGAGCTCGCCACACGACCCTCTCGCCAGCCTGAAGGCCGATGTCCTCGACGACCGCCGAAGCGCGGGATCGCCTGTTGGATCCGACGCGGCCGAACGTCGCTCTGGGGGGAACCTCTCAAGGAGCCGTCGATGCTGCGATTCGTGTGGACCATTCTGCTGACCGTGCCGCTCGCTCTCGCCGGGCCGTTCTCGCTGGCCGACGACGAGACGAAACCGGAGGTTCCAGCGGCTGAGAAGCCGGTGGAGTCGCCTGAGAAGAAGCCGGACGTCGAGTCGCCCGAACCGGGGCCGCCAAAGGCGGAGCAGCCCGAGGTAACGGAGCCGGTCGAGGAGAAGCCGAAGTACGAGCCGCTCGAGGGGTTCGCGACGGTCGAACAGGCCGTCACCGCGAAGATCGACCGCGGGGCCGTCGTCGCGTCCGAACGTCCGCGGCAACCAGGATACCTCGGGGTCTCCCTCGCCGCCGACGAGGACGGGAACGTCATCGTCGAGGACGTGGCGTCGACGTCTCCTGCGGCGAAGGCGGGGCTCGAACCGGGGGACGTCCTCGTGTCGCTCGGCGGATCGAACGCCTCCGCGTTGGAGTTGCTTCGCGAGCGAATTCGCGGAACGGCGGCCGGGGAGACGGTCGAGGTCGAGTATCGCAGGGACGGTGAGACGGTCACGGTCGAAGTCGAGTTCGCCGCCACGAGCCGCCCGGTGACCCGCGGATCCGCCCGTGCACCGCGCGGCTTCATGGGCGTTCAGGTCGCCCCGTCGTCGGAACCGAAGGGCCTGCTGGTCCGCACCGTCACGAACGGTTCGGCCGCCGACGAGGCGGAACTCGAGGTCGGTGACGTCATCGTCGGAGTCGCCGACGAGACCCCCACGACGACCGAGCAACTCGTCCGTTTCCTCGGCCGGACGAAGCCAGGCGACGAACTCCTCGTGAAGTTCCTCCGCAAGGAGGAGGAGAACGAGGTCACACTCGTCCTCGGCCGCCTTCCCACGCGTGGTCGAACGCCCCGTCCCCGTGAGCCCAGGACCGAGTACAACCTGGCCGTCGTGCCGGTCGAGTACCCGGACGTGAAGCACAACGCCGAGGTGAGGATCGAGGACTGGACCCGGTCGTTGTTCAGCGAGGACGAGTACACCCGCGTGAGCGCGACCGGCCAGATCGTGTTCGGCAGTGCCCGCGACTACTTCGACGAGGTCTCCAACGCACGTTTCGAGTTGACCGGCAAGGTCTTCGACTGGGTCGAGGTCTCCAAGAACCGCGAGGACTACGCCGGGAGCGACGTCCCCAAGTCGCGACTGCTCGGCGAGGCCGTCGACCTCCTGCTCGAACGGGACGGCGAGGACGCCCTCGACGGCTACGACGGCATCTTCTTCCTGTACGCCGGCGGCCGTTTCCGCACGTCGCGGGGCGGGCTGTACTGGCCGCACCGGTCGCAGTTCCGCAAGGGCCGGAAGTCGTGGCCCTACTTCATCGTGCAGGAAGGCGGGCGGCAGATGTCGAGCATCAGCGTCATCTGCCACGAGTTCGGCCACATGATCGGCCTGCCGGACCTGTACGCCAAGCCGGAACGCCCGGGCTCCGAGGGGGTCAGCGTCTGGTGTGCGATGTCGAACCAGGCCGGCTACGGAAGGCCGCAGCACTTCAGCGCCTGGTGCAAGGAGCAACTCGGCTGGCTCGACCCCGTCGTCGTCGATCCCCGCGTGAAACAGAAGCTCGTTCTCGCCCCAGTCATCGGATCGTCGAACGAGTGCTACAAGGTGCTGGTCCGGCCGGACGGCAGCGAGTACCTGCTGCTCGAGAACCGCCGCCGCGAGGGGTTCGACAAGAGCCTCCCGGCCAGCGGGTTGCTCGTGTGGCGCGTCGTGAACGGCCGACCGGTCCTCGAGGAGTCGCACGGGATCGCCGGGCCGGCCGGACCGGGGTCGAACCGGGACCTCGTCCCGTTCCCCAGCAAGTCGAACGACGCGTTCACGCCCTACACGACCCCCAGCAGCGAGTCCAAGCTCGTCGGCGGCTGGCCCGTCCACGTGACGAACATCCGCGAACTGGACGACGGCCGCATCACGTTCTTCCTGGGCTACGAGTTCGACTGAACGACCGGCGGCCCGACCCGACCACGACGGCCGAACCAACGGATTGATGCGCGGCCGTTGGCCGTGTACGCTCGCAGGCGTCCACTCCGGTTCTTGGAGGTTCGCCGATGCACGTTCGTGTCGATGGTTCGTTTTCGCGGTTTTGCGTCCCGGTTCACTTCGCCTTCTGCGGCCTGCTCGCACTCGCCGTCGGTTGCGGCGGCGGTGGTGACGATTCCAACTCGCCCCGCGGCGGGCCGTCTCAGGCGGAGTTGGCCGAGCACCAGCAGCGAGTCTCCGAGATTCAGGGCTGGGAGCAGGAGATCCGTGACGTCCGCGGCCGGCACCACTCCGACGTCACCGAGCTCGTCAAGACGCTGAAGACGAGCATGACCGCGTCGATGAAGACGGTGGAATCGGACGTGAAGGCGGCGATCCACGCCGAGTTGGCCGCGTTCGGCCAGGACACGACCGACGTCCCCACGAACCCCGTCACGCTGGCCGCGGCGAAGGACTACGCGGCCGCGCGAAGTGAACTCGAGGCGGCCTTCGCGAAACAGCTCGAAGCGATCGAGGCCGCCAAACCGGCGCCGTACGACAAGCGGCCGCTCTCGACGATCGCGCTCCGCGACCTGGAGACGATGAAGACGGAGACCGCCGCGGAGATCGCGGCCCTCGCGACCACCACGACGAGTCTCGCGGCCGTCGATCCCGGCCAGTCTTCGCCGCCCGGCGTCACCTCGCCCGAACCGACGACCGAGCCGCCGGTCGAGGTCGCCGCGCGCCCCGATCCGCCGAACACGACGCCCACCGAACCGCCGAGCACGACCGAT
>JANQQW010000001.1 GCA_028284885.1 Planctomycetaceae bacterium | reverse complement strand
CGCTGACATCGGCTGCGTAGGTGTAGGCATCGCGGGCGGCGTCGCGGGCGGCGTCGGCGGCGAAGGCGGCAGCGTTGGAGACGCGACCGTAATCGGATTTCGGAGCGACGTCGATTGACACGATTGTGCCGATCGCCACCCAGATCGCCCCATCCACGGCACGCAGGTGCTTCGATGCTTCCTCGTCCCCACCGCGGCTCTTCCATACATCAACGGCTAGCCGCAGAGCCGGTGCAACCCGCAACGCACACCGCGCTGCCAAGGCAATCTGCCCAGCGCGCGGCAGGGTGGCGATCTCCTCCTCCGACAGCGGAGCATCGTCGGGTTGTGGGGCCGAGTCCGACATGCAGTAAGCGGCAGGCGATGGCGGGGAAGGGGTAGTGAACTTCTCATCATGCCGAGGGTGTCGATCGTTGACCACCGGCAATCGCGTGTCGACCTCGTACTCGCTGTGGCGCAACCCGTTGCTTTCTCTGAAGCAGAAAGGAGCCTCGTGCGTCGATTCGTTGCCAGCCGCCGGGTCCGTCTTCGGGATCGACTCCCGTTCTCCACGATCGGGACGGGGCAGCCGGACACCTCGTGGGAGTTCGCGGTGGCCGTTGACGTTGGAGCGGACTTCGATCAGGGCGGGGTGGTTGCTGTTCCGCGTGTCGCGCGTGGGGCGTCTGGTCCGGTGGTGAAATCGGAGCCGTTCCTTTGGCCCCCTCTCCCCCGCAATCTCGCCGTTTCTGCGGACGACGCCGACAGCGGGGGAGAGGGGGCCTGGGCGTCGCTTCGCTCCTTGGGGGGATCACCGCCGGATCTCGGATGGGCCCCGGACGCCGCGAGGGATGGCAACGTGCTTGCGAGCGGCTACGATTCGAGCACGCGAACGTCGCGACGCCTTCCCGCTTTGCCGGGCCTGCGGGTCGCCGTGGGTCGGGCCTCACCTTCGAGGGACTCTCCGTGAAGTACACGCTGCCGATCATCTTCGCCATCGGAACCGCCGTCTGCTGGGGCATGTACGGGCCGACCGTCGCGAACGCCCGCGACACCGAGAAGCCCGCGCGGTGGAGCCCGTTCAAGCCGTACGTCTTCATCGGCGTGGCGTACCTCGTCATCGCCTGCGGCGGCGGGGCGCTCGGCATGCAGGTGAAGGGGGACAACTACTCGTTCTTCGGCGGCGAGGAGTCGGCCGCCACGACCTGGGGCTTCCTCGCCGGCACGCTCGGGGCACTCGGGGCGCTCAGCCTGACCTCGGCGATGCTGAGCTTCGAGGGGAAACCGAAACCGGAGCTCGTGATGCCGATCGTCTTCGGCGGCGCGGTCTCGATCACGGCCCTCGTCTCGGTCCTGCAGTCGAAGTCCCTCTCCAGCGCGAACCCGCTGCTGTGGGTCGGCATGCTGCTGGTGGTGGTGGGGGTCGTGATGGTCGCCTCGTTCACGCCGCACGGCGGTCCGGGGCACGGCAAGAAGCCGGGCGAGTCGCACGCGGCCACGCCCGCGGAGGCCCCCGCCGAGACCGCGGACCAGTCGGGCTGAACGGGGACGAGCGTCGAGAGCTGTGAGATTCGGACCAACCACTTCGAGAGAACACGCCATGCAACGTCTGCTCTGCTGCCTCGCCCTGCTGACGGTCTTCGCCCTGCCCAGCTCGCTTCGGGCCGAGGAGGGGAAGGTCTACGAACTGCGGACCTACACCACACACCCGGGCAAGCTCGAGGCGCTGCACGCCCGCTTCCGCGACCACACGATGAAGATCTTCGAGAAGCACGGCATGACGAACGTGATGTACTGGACCCCCGAGGGCTCCGAGGACACGCTCGTCTACCTGCTCGCGCACGACAGCAAGGCGGCGGCCGAGAAGTCCTGGGCCGGCTTCCGCAAGGACCCCGACTGGCAGAAGGCGTACAAGGCCAGCAAGGTGGACGGCCCGCTCGTCAAGAAGGTCGAGCGGGTCTACATGAGTACGACCAGTTTCTCGCCGAAGAAGTGAAGACGTGGTCTCGGATCGACTGGTGACTGGTTTCGCGCGTGGCGGGAGCCAGCCGTCCGGGGCCTCTGCCCGCTAGAGCGCATCTCATGAACGTGTGGCGGTCGTTGATCGAGGATTTCACGACCAAACGTCGTTCGAGTCGCTACACATTGCCCGGATCGGGTCTAGTTCCAGTCGGGGTGGTCCGTCGGCTCGGGGAGGCTTCCGAACGGCTCGGACGCCCGGCTGCGGGCGGACTCCCAGAGTTCGTACGGGTCGGCGAGAAACGTCTCCTCCGACGAGGCGGGCACGAGGTACCAGTCTCCGCGGGCCAGCTCGCCCTCCAACTGCCCCGGACCCCAGCCGGCGCAGCCGGAGAAGACGCGGAACGACAGGTCGGCCCCGCCCGCGGTCGCCGCTTCGACGACCCGCTCGAACACCTCGGCACTGCTGCCGACGTAGACGCCCGGCACCACCGCGTGCTCGTCCCCGTGGTGGGCGTCCGAGTTGTGCACCACGAACAGCGCCGACGGCTCGACCGGCCCGCCGTAGTAGACGAGATCGTCCCGTTCCCCCACGTCGAAGTGGTCCGCGAGCGCCTCGGCGAGCGGGACCGGCGTGGGCCGGTTGACCACCAGTCCCATCGCCCCCTGCGGACCGTGCTCGACCATCAACACGACCGACTTGTAGAAGTTGGGGTCGCGAAGATGCTTGCCGGCCACGAGGAACTTCCCGGCGAGGCTGTCGGACATCGGACCTTCGAGATGGGAGCGACGACGGAACGGACGAAAGTCCACCGCTTCCGAGTATACGGCTTCATGCGTGACGATCCACGCTCGACGTTCAGCCGTCGAGCGACGGGTGCTCGCCGAGCACGGCCCGCAGCCGCCGGAGCGCCCGCACGTACCGCATGCCGGCCGCGGGCGGGGAGATCTGCAGCAGCTCGGCGACCTCGGAATTGCCCAGGTGCTCGACGTGTCGCAGCAGCACGACCTCCCGGTCGTCCTCGGAGAGTTCGTCCAACGCGACGAGGAACCGGCGTTCGAGTTCGTTCCGGATCGCCTTGGCGGCCGGCGTGAGCTCGTCGTCCTTCAGGGCGCCGGCGAGGTCCATCGAGGAGCGGTCCGCGAACTGCGCGACGATCGGCTGCTCCCGGTCGACGCTCCGCCGCTGCGCGCCGCGGTGCCGGCGGTGCATGTCGACGATGCGGTCCTTCGTCAGCTGCCGCAGCCAGACGTGGAACGGCAGCTTCGGGTCGGCGAGGTAGTCCTCGAGACGGCGGTGGGCCTCGAACAGCACGTCCTGCACGACGTCGCTCGCATCGACGCGTTGGGCGAGGGCGCGGTCGATGCGGGCCCGGACCATGCCCCGCAGCGACTCGCGGTGCCGCTCCATCAGGTCGTTCACCGCGTCCGCGTCGCCACCGCGGGCATTCGCCAACAGCTCGACCGTCCGCTCGGAGTTCGGCCAGTTCACGTCGTCGCCTCCGCCTTGGCGAGCGGGTACTCGGCGATCGACAGCCCGGTCCCGGCCACCTCTCGCAGCCGTCGCCAACCACGGGTGACGAGTCTCTCCCTCTCGGCCACGTAGTCCGGGTCGAGGGTCCGCTTGTCGAACGGTCCCTCGCAGACGACCGGCTCGAAGTCGGGGTCCACGATGAATTGGCTCAGCGTCGGGCTGCAGCGGAGGTGTCGTTCGGCCGCCCCGGAGAGCTCGGCCGCGGTCACCTCGCCGATGACGTACCGCAGGTAGAGTTCGCTCTCGACGATCTCGGCGACCTCCTCGCCGCAGACCTCGCACAGGTAGCCCTGCTCGCAAGACGCCATTCTGCCCTCGAATCCCGAAACGCGATCTCGAACGTGAATCATAGGCGGGCGGGCGGGCCTGTCCACGCTGTCAGGCCGACGACGGGTGCATCCGGATTCTGGTGGCGAACTCGGAGCCGTCTGTCTGGCCCCCTCTCCCCAGCACCGGGTGGCCCAGCGGTTTCGACTTCGCTGCGAGGGAGAGGGTCGGGGCTGATGGGGACGTCCCGCTCCGTCGAGCGTCGTCGGACCACTCCGTGGTCCGAACCCTTGAAGAAACTCGCTCGAGAACCGTCCGATGCTCGACCACGTCCCGCCATCGGGCCGTCCCGCCGGTCGTCCGCACACGACAACGGCGTCGCCGGAGGTTCGGAACACGGAGTGTCCCGACGACACCGACGCGGTCGCCGACCGTCAGTCGAACGGCCACTCCTCGTCCGCCTCGACCGTGATCTGCCTCCGCTCCGAGGAACTCGTCTCCTCCCGCGGCTTCGTTCTCGCATTGCCTCCCTTCTGCCGAGTCCGACCGCCCGACCTCGCCGACCGCCTCCGCCCGGTGAGTTCGTCGAGTCGCTCGACTCCCGCCTCGGGGAGCTTCGACCGTGACCGTTCGAGGCGGTCGAGCAACTCGTCCAGCACGGCGTGCGAGCGGCCGGAGGAGGCGACGGCCTCGGCGAGCCGCAGCACGACGACCGCCGACTTCCGTGGTCCCTCGAAGTAGTCCTCGACGATCCACTCCACGTCCTCGTCGAGCCGGTCGGCGACCAGCAGCCGGACGAGGTCGACGAGGACCTCGTCCGGAATCCGTTTGCCGAGCGCTGTCCGCTGCCAGCTCTCGTACTCGGTGAGGGCCGCAGCGGACTCGCCCCGTTCGATTCGCCGCCGCAGCCGACGCAGCGACTTCCTCGCCGGCGACTCGGCCTCGTCCGGTTCGTCCGCGAACTCGGGCGTGGGGTCCGCCGTCGGCGCGTCGCGGTAGCGGTACGGCTCGTAGGCGGCCAACGTTCCGTGGGTCTTGCTGGTGACGGCGAATATGTCCCAGTTCTCACAGTCGACCCAGCCCTTCTTCAGCATGAAGACGGCAAGCCCCCCGCCGAGCGCGGCTCCCAGCAGGTGCGCGAACTCGCTCGACATCCCGAAGTCCGACACGGTCCACCAGTACAGAATCTGCATCACGACGAAGAAGCCACACAGCCACTGGATCGACACCTCGAACACGAACTTCCGGCTGAAGTACCAGACGAACGGGATCGGGATGATGCAGGTGACCTCGTTTCGCGGAGCCCAGACGAACGACATCGCCATCAGGCCGTAGACGACGCCCGACGCCCCGCCCGAGCCGATCGGCAGCCCCGAGTGGCCCAGCATGAGCAGCTGTTCGACGAAGCCGTGCACGACGGCGATGCCGAGGTAGACGCTCGCGAACCGCCACCAGCCGAGCTTCCCCTCGACGACGAGCCCGAAGACCCAGAGGAAGATCATGTTGCCGATCAGATGCCCGACGTCGAAGTGCAGGAAGGCGCTCGCCACCCACTCGTGCGGGTGAAGGCCATGCCCGAACTCGAGGAGCAGCGGGTTCTCCTCGAGCGGCTCCAGCGGGACGACGGCGTGCAGCACGCAGTTGACGACGATCACCAGAACCGTGACGACGGGCCAGTGGTAGACCGGGGCGTCGGTGTTGAGCGGGATGATCACGACCGGCCTCTCGGTTCCACGGACGACGGTGTCGTCGGGTCAACGCGGAGCCGGGCCGGACGGATCACTCCGTCTCGCTGTCCGCATGGAACAAGGCGTTCTGGATGGGGATGATGTGGTCGAGCGTCCGCCGCAGCACCTCGGCCGGCGATCCCATCGCGTCCACGTCGTGCACGAGGCTCGGGTCGTAGTGGTCGAGCACCGGCTGGGTGACGCTGTGGTAGACCTCGAACCTGTGCCGGATGACCTGTTCGTTCGCGTCGTCGATCCGGTTCTCGCGGATCGCCCGGCGTCGCATGCGGAGAATGGCGGCCGCCTCGTCGTTGCAGACGAGGTGCACGAGAGCGAGCACGTCGACGTACTCCTCGAGCAGCACCGCCTGGTCACGGTTCCGGGGGATGCCGTCCAGGACGAGCAGGTCCTCGCGGGGCTTGTAGTCGGAGACCGCGACCCGGCCCATCAGTCCCTTGTGCCAGATCTTCAGCGTCAGGTCGTCGGGCACGAGGTCGCCGCGGCCGATGTACTCGGCCGCGAGGCGGCCCGCCTCGGAGCCGATGTCGAGCGAGCGGAAGACGTCGCCGCAGGCGAGGTGGAAGAAGCCCGGAATCGTGCCGAGGACTCGTCCCTGTGTTCCCTTGCCTGCCCCCGGTGCCCCGAACAGGAGCACGCACTTGTAACGGTTTGGCATGTTCGTCCCTCTCGCGAGCGCTCAAGCCGTCAGGATAAACCGGCCCGGCGGCCGCCACAACGGAACGAGAACAGGGACCCCGAACTCTCGGACAGCGCACGAAAGACGCTCCCGCCGTTCTCGGGGGAGCGTCGTGTATCACGCGGAATCCTCGCCTCGCGTCAGCGCGAGAGGAAGGCGACGACGGCACCGACGTCGACCGGCAGGCTGACGTCCTCGTACGTCGGGACGGCCGTCACGATGGCCGAGAGGTTGTCCGAGTCGAAGTTCACGAAGTCGCACTGCGGCTGGGCCGACCCGTCGACCACCTCGCGGTACATCTTCTTCAGGTTCGGTCGGTTCCGGAGAGTGACGACGTCGCCCGGTTTGACGATGATCGAGGGGACGTCGACCTTGCCGCCGTTCAGCTGGAAGTGCCCGTGGGCGACCCCCTGCCGGGCCTGCGGACGCGTCACGCAGAAGCCCGCACGCCGGATGACGTTGTCGAGTCGGCGTTCGCAGAGAACGAGCAGTTGCTCGCCCGTGTTGCCCTTGGTGCGGCGGGCCTTGTCGAAGTACCGACGGAGCTGCCGTTCCCGCAACCCGTAGTAGTACTTGATCTTCTGCTTCTCGGCGAGAGCCACACCGTAGTTCGAGATCTTCCGCCGCCGCTGGTGCATGCCGGGTGGCGTGGGGCGGTTCTCCAGCGACTTGGCGGCACCGTTGTCCTCGAAGACCATCGCGTTCAGACGACGGTTGATACGTCCCTTGGGGCCGTGATACGAGCCCATCGGCTACTCCCAAACCTCGTGCGTTCAATCGAGCAGACGGTGTCCGATCCAGACGCACACCGATCGAGACCGCGGCAGCGGCGAATGGGCCAGTGTAACCACCGCCCCTGGCAATGCAACCGTCGTAGGACCTACCGGCCGTAGTACCGCGGAACACCAGCACCGTCGCCGGTCCGCGTGTAGCCCCACCCGCGGTAGGCCGTCGAACGGAATCCACGGTAGTACGGACCGCCGAAGCCTTGCCCCGTGGTGATTCGCGGGCCGGCATAGTGGTACTGGGCGGTGCGGCTCGGGTAGAACCCGCCGCCCGACCGGCCGACGTACCGGGTGGTCGGGGCACCGTACGACTGGTACTGGTACGACCGGTACTCGTAGCCGCCGGCCGAGTAGCCCGGAGCGGCCCCGTAGCCGCCGGCGTGGTAGCGGTACCCGCTTTGGGCGAAGGCGGGAGAGACTGAGAGGGCGAGAGCCAAGATGAGGGCGACGCGCGACATGACCGTTCTCCGTTCGACTCGGACGATTCGATTGAACCGTGACGAGGTCCGAACGGCAAGCGCCGACTCGAACTCGGCGATCAGACCAGACCCGGAATGGGCGTCGCCGCGTTGAGCGCTCGGGCGATCTCGGTCGGCACGCCGGACTGCAACCGGAGTTCGCCCAGGTCGAACAGGGTTCCCATCACCGTGCCGAGCAGGTGCTGCGTGGTGACCGGATCGGTCGCCGGTACGCTGGCGGTGCGGTTCGACTTGCCGACGACCTGCCCCATCTCGAGTCCGCCGCCGGCGAGGGCCAGCGTGCAGAGGTTGCCCCAGTGGTCGCGGCCCCCCTTCTTGTTGATCCGCGGCGTCCGGCCGAACTCGCCCGTGACGACGAGCAGGATCTTCTCCGAAAGTCCGCGCTGCTCGACGTCCTCGAGGAACGCCGAAACCGCCTTGTCGACCGCCCCGCCCAGCAGCGGCATGCCGTCGTCGATGCCGAAGGCGTTGCCGTGCATGTCCCAGCCGTTCGACGTGACCGTGACGAACCCGCAACCTCCCTCGACGAGCCGACGGGCGAGCAGCATCTGCTTGCCGAGTGCCACCGGCGACTGGGCCGGCACGTTCGACTTCTTCTTCTGCAGCCACTTCGGAATCTTGAAGGCCGACGTGTCGTACCGGGCCACGAGAGCCGGGTCCTCCTTCGAGAGGTCGAAGGCGTCGCGGATGCCACCGGTGATGACGTCGAACGCCTGCGTCTGGAAGCGGTCGAGGCCGTCGAGCACGGCCGACTGTTCGGCGTCGCGGCGGAGCCGGTTCAACCCGCCGAGCAGGCTGCGGCGGTCGTCGAGCCGCCTCTCGTCGAGCCGGAGCTCCATGTTCTCGAGGATGTCGCTGCCGGCGGACGGGTCGAACGGCTTGTAGGTCTGCGGCAGCGTGCCGACGTTGGTGACTCGGCTGGGGCTCCC
Source organism: Planctomycetaceae bacterium (assembly GCA_028284885.1). GTDB lineage: Bacteria > Planctomycetota > Planctomycetia > Planctomycetales > Planctomycetaceae > JANQQW01. The sequence continues at coordinate 1,546 of JANQQW010000001.1, read as the reverse complement.
GCCGAGCTTCTTGTAGGCGTCGCCCGTGGCCCCCGGGACGACGACGGTGCAGTTCGGGATGCCGGTCCGCGGGTTCGTCAGTCCGGCGATGCGGCTGTAGACGCTGCCCATGTTCGCGCCGGTCGGGTTGCCGCCTGCCATCACGAGCTGCGCGGCCGACGCGTGGCTGCCGTTCCCGTGCCGGAAGGAGCGGACGACGGCCATGCGGTCGGCGAGCTTGGCGAGCTGCTCGAAGTGGCTGCCGAAGGTGACGCCCGGCAGGCTGGTCTGCACCTCGCCGAACATGGCGCGGTACTCCTGCGGGGCCGTCATCTTCGGGTCGAACGTCTCGATGTGCGTCGGTCCGCCCTGCAGGTTGAGGACGACGACCGCCTTGTCCCGGACGACCGGGCTGCCGGCGGCGTCGGCCCGGGCGGCCAGCAGGCCGGAGAGCGTGACCCCGCCGATGCCGCACGTTCCGATCTGCAGGAACTCCCGCCGGCAGGTCCCCTCGCAGTTCGACGTGCGACCGTTGGTGAAGATGCGGAACATGGCGGACTCCCGTGCGAGTGCAGCGTGCTAGAACAGCTCGTGAATCGGTTCGTTTCGTTCGACGGTGGCGAGCAGGTCGCGGGGGACCCCGCGGGTGACTCGGAGAACGCCGACGTCGAAGAGGGTGTGGAAGATCGTCGACATCATCCGGCCGGCATCGACGGGGTCGGTGGCCGGGACGTCGTTGTTCCTCGCCGAGCGGCCGACGACCTGGCCGTTCCGCAGGCCGCCGCCGGCGAAGGCGAGCGTGCCGAGGTTGGCCCAGTGGTCGCGGCCGCCGTTCTTGTTGATCTTCGGGGTGCGGCCGAAGTCGCCCGTGACGACGATCAGCACGTCGTCCAGCATGCCGCGGTCGCGAAGGTCGTCCACGAAGGCCGAGAGGGCCTTGTCGATCGGGGCGGACATCATCGGCATGGCGGTCGCGACGCCCTGGTTGTTGTTGTCGGCGTGCATGTCCCAGCCGGCGGAGTGAATCGTGACGAACCCGCAGCCGGCCTCGACCAGACGACGGGCCGTCAGGAAGTGCCGGCCGAGCTGCGAGGGCCGGAACGCCCGCTTGCAGCCGACCCGCATGCCGCTCGTGTCGTACCGGTCGCGGGTTCGCTGGTCCTCCTTGGTCAGGTCGAACGCCTCGGCGGCCGAGCCGAGCAAGAGGTCGAACGCCTGCCGGCGAATCGTCTCGATGCCGTCGACGGTGTCGACCCGTGACTTGAACGTGTCGAGCTGACGCAGCAGAGCACGGCGGTCGCCGAGTCGGTGCTCCTCGAGCCGCATCGTCATGTTCGCGGCGGCGTCCCCCTTGCCGTCGGGATTGAAGGGGGCGTAGTTGGAGCCGAGGGAGCCGGGGGCCGAGCCCTTCACCACGCGGGGCTTCTCCTTCCGGAACTGGCTGTCGACCTCCTCGGAGTTGAGCAGGCAGTACGTCGGCATGAGAAGCCCCGCGTGGTGAAGGGCTCGGCCCCCGGCTCCCTCGGCTCCAACTACGCCCCCTTCAATCCCGACGGCAAGGGGGACG
>JANQQW010000398.1 GCA_028284885.1 Planctomycetaceae bacterium | reverse complement strand
GACCGGTGGCTCGCGAAGCACGACGAGTACGAGGCGGTCGGCGAGCTGGTCTACGTCTCGAACAACGGCCCCGGCGTCCCCGTCGCGAAGCGAGTCGGCGAGTACCAGTTCGAAGTCCGGCGGACGGGCGAGACGGACGAGTGACCCTAGAGCGCATCTCGCGAACGTGTGGCGGTCGTTGATCGAGGATCTCACGACCAAACGTCGTTCGAGTCGCTACACACAGCCCGGATCGGGTCTAGCGTCGCCAGGTCGCCGGGAGACTCGGCTTCGTCGCCACGAGAATCTCGAGGATCTCGCGACGCGTCTCCGGTGTGAGGTGGTCGAACTCCTCGCTCTGGTCTTTGCCGGTCAGCACGTCGTGCATCCGCCTGAGGACGTGGTCACGGACGACGTCCGGGAGTTCGTCGAACGCCTCCGAGCCGACGAGCGGGCTGCAGGGGTAGCGGAACAGTCGGGTCTGCAGGTCGAGGGTGCGGAGCGAACGGCCCTCGCGGTCGAACGGCCCCCGGGCCGCGTACTCCTCGGCGAACTTCGACGTCCCCTTCACCCGTGCGGTCAACGGGGCCTCGCCGCAGAGGAGCAGGCACCGGAGGAGCTTCTCGCCGGCGTTCTCGATGCGTCCGCGGGTGCTCTCGCGGAGCTCGTCGGGAGAGTCGCCGAGTGCCTCGTCGAGGGACTTCTCGTACCACAGGGCCTCGCGGGTCGCGAAGCCGGCCTTCACGAGGGCGTTGTGGACCGTCGTCTGGTGTTCGAGCACGAGCAGGGAGACGATGTCGCTGTGCGGGGTGAGGTACTTCGCGGTCGAGAACCGGCCGGAGAGGTCGGTCAGGTTGAGCCCGTCGTTCGGCTCGTCGCGGGGCAGGCTCGACTTGTAGACGTGGTTGCCGAGGTGCTTCTGGTCGCCGTGCGTCCCCGTCACGTACCAGCCTCCCCAGCGGCGTTCGAACGGGCTGGTGTGGTCGATGCGGTAGGTTCCCGACGCAAGCTTCGGGAAGCCCCCGGCGTCCGGGAAGACGGACCGGACGACGTGTCCGGGGACGTTGCCCGTGTGCGAGGAGGCGTGGCAGATGAGGCACCCGTCGATCCGACGTTCGATCCGCGGGCGGGCGACGTCCGTCTGGGCGAGCGTGTAGAAGGCGGTGCCGACCTTCGTGTCCGCCGCCGAGAGTTCGACGACGTCGCCGTTCTGGCAGTAGCCGACGTAGACGTCGTCGTTGAAGTACAGCGCCCGTGGCCGCCTCGGCGAGATGCGACTCCGCTGCAGACTCGTCTTCGAGAAGACCAACGCCTGCGACGACCGCGGCACGTCCAGCGACTCGAGAAGGGAAGGCAGGTACCCGAACTCCTCGTCCCAGTCGAGTTCGATCTCCCCCGCGTCGATCTTCTGCTGAAGCCGACTGACGACGTTGTCCGGGGCGGTCTCGCTGTAGCGGATCGGGTTCCCCTCGAGGTCGTTCGCCCGGCCGGCGGCCGCGGCGAGCAGGACGAGAGTCGTCGCGAGAGTGGTTGGGAGGAGTCGTGACGTCATCGGCTCGCGTTCCACGGGGACCTACGCCTGGTAGTGCCGGGTGATGAGGTCGTTCTGGATCCAGAGCAGCTTGTTGAAGGCCCGCAGCGTCTTGGACTGCGTGTCGGCGTCGAGTCCGAGGCCGAGGACGGTCGCGACGAGGGCGTCGGAGACGAAGCCCATCAGGGCGTTCATCTGGACGAGCGGCACGTCGAGCTCGTCGCTTCCGGCCTTGGGGGTGTGGATCTTCCCGACGAGGTCGAGGTACTTCACCATGTCGCCGTCGTACGGCTTGGTGACGAGTCGTTCGAGGTACCGGCCGAGGTGCTGCTTGCGGAACTGGATCATCTCGTGGTCCAGCGTGAGCGCTTCGAGGCTCTCGGGGACGTCGCCTTCGTAGCCGGACTGCCGCGGGACGAAGTGCCGCTTGGTGGCGTCGTAGGAGAAGAGCTTGTCGTAGACGGCGTCGACGAGCGTGGGGACCAGCGGGGCGAGTGCCGGGGCGGCCCCGTGCACGGCGGCGACGTCCTCCTCGCCGAAGCCCGTGAATCCCGCGAGGTACTCGAAGCGGTAGGCGAGGTCGGTTTCGAGGCGGGGCTCGTCGATGGTCTGCACAGCAGGTCTCCTTTCTGGCGAGGCGGATTGAATTGGACGTTGTTGTCCAGTTCCCCTGCAGGCTATCGTCGGCTAAATTGGATGTCAACGTCCAAGTTCTTCACGGGAACCGAAATGCTCTCGCAGACCGTCGAGTACGCCCTTCGCGCCGTGGTCTACCTGGCGAAGGAGGGCGAACCCCGGACGACGGGGCAGGTGGCCGAGGCGACCAAGGTTCCGCCGGCGTACCTCTCCAAGGTGCTGCAGGGCCTGGTGCAGAACGGCGTGGTCCAGTCGCGACGGGGGGCGGGGGGCGGCATGTCGCTCGTCCCGGAACCGCGTGAGCTCACGATTCTCGACGTCGTGAACGCCGTCGAGCCGTTGCAGCGGATCGCGGCTTGCCCGCTGGGGCTGAAGGCCCACGGCGTGAAGCTGTGCGCCCTGCACCGCCGGCTGGACAACGCGCTCGCGGAGGTCGAGGAGGCGTTCCGGCGATCGACGCTGGCCGACGTCCTGGCCGATCCGAACCCGAGTGTGCCGTTGTGCGAGGATCTGGAGTCGGCGTGAGGCGAACGATTGTGACTGGTCCGGGGGCGGGTTAGACTGTTGGGCTCGGTTGCCGTTCACGACCTCCGCGAACCCGCGGGTGCCGCGTGTGTCCGCAGCCGCGGTCGAGAACGATTCTGCGTCGTCGGGAGAACCGCTCCAACAGGACTTGGAGCGTGTCCGGCGACTCCCCGCGAGCCCCGCTCGCTCCAAGCTCGGATGCTCTACAGGAAGGTCCGTCCCATGCGGCACGTGCTGTCCGCCCTCGTCGTCAACCAGCCCGGCGTGCTGGCCCACATCTCGGGCATGCTCGCCTCCCGCGCCTTCAACATCGACAGCCTCGCCGTCGGTGCGACCGAGGACCCCGAGTTCTCGCGGATCACGTTCGTCGTCCACGGCGACGCCCGCGTCCTCGACCAGGTCCGCAAGCAGCTCGAGAAGATCGTCACGGTCGTCCGCGTGCTCGACTTCTCCGGCCTCGACTTCGTGGAACGGGACCTGATGCTGATCAAGGTCGGCACGAAGGAGGCGGGCAAGCGGACCGAGATCAAGGAACTCACCGAGATCTTCCGCGGGAAGATCGTCGACGTGAGCCACGAGCACGTGATGATCGAGCTCTCCGGGCAGGAGTCGAAGATCGACGCCTTCATCGACGTGATGCGCCCCTTCGGCATCCTCGAACTCGTCCGCACGGGCCGCGTCGCCCTGCTCCGCAGCGAGGCGATCACCGCCGACGCCGCCGCGACGCAGCAGCCGGCGGTCGAGCCGGCACGGGCGCTCTGAGCCGCATCTGGAATCCACATCGACCGAGTGCCGAGTGCTGTCAGCGATCAGCGGTCAGCCGTCAGCCACTGGGACAACGTCGGTCTTCAAACTGATCGCTGACCGCTGAGCGCCGAAAGCTCCCCTGCCATGCCCGCCAAGATCTTCTACGACGACGACGCCGATCTCTCGCTGCTCAAGGACAAGACCATTGCCGTCATCGGCTATGGCAGCCAGGGGCACGCCCAGGCGCAGAACCTGAAGGACAGCGGCCTGAACGTCGTCGTCGGCCAGCGGAAGGGGTCGCCGAACTACGACCTCGCCGTCGAGCACGGCTTCGACCCGATGCCGGCCGACGAGGCGGCCGCGGCGGGTGACCTCGTCAACATGCTGCTGCCCGACGAGGTGCAGGGAGACGTCTACCGGGCCCAGGTCCGCGACCGGCTCTCCCCCGGCAATCTGCTGATGTGCTCGCACGGCTTCAACATCCACTTCGGCCAGGTGCAGCCGCCCGAGGGCGTGGACGCGGCCCTCGTCGCCCCCAAGGGCCCCGGCCACCTCGTCCGCAGCGAGTACGTCAAGGGGGGCGGCGTCCCCTCGCTGATCGCGCTGACCGAGGGGTCCAGTGACACCAGCCGCCAGCTCGCCCTCGCCTACGCCAAGGGCATCGGCGGCACCCGCGGCGGCGTCATCGAGACCACCTTCGCCGAGGAGACCGAGACGGATCTCTTCGGCGAGCAGGTCGTCCTCTGCGGCGGCGTGTCCGCCCTCGTGAAGGCCGCCTTTGAGACCCTCGTCGAGGCCGGCTACCAGCCCGAGATGGCCTACTTCGAGTGCATGCACGAGCTGAAGCTGATCGTCGACCTCTTCTACCAGGGCGGCCTCAACTACATGCGGTACTCGGTCTCCAACACGGCCGAGTTCGGCGACTACACCCGCGGCCCCCGCATCTGCACCGACGAGACCAAGGCCGAGATGAAGAAGATCCTCGCCGAGATCCAGGACGGCGAGTTCGCCAAGGAGTGGATCCTCGAGAACAAGGCGAACACGCCGACCTTCCAGGCGATGCGACGCCGGGACCGCAACCACCTCATCGAGCAGGTCGGCCTCGACCTCCGCCGCATGATGAGCTGGATCGACTCGAAGGAAGTCTGAGTCGCACGGCGGACAACCCGAGATCCGACGAGGCCCGCGTCTTCTCGACGCGGGCCTCGGGTCTTGTCGGACCGGGACGCTTGCGAGCGTCGCTCGCTCGGGTCAGTCGCGGGTCGCGGCGTAGATCAGGTACAGCAGCCGCAGCATCTCGATGTACAGCCACGCGAGCGTGACCATCAGGCCGAAGGCGCCGTACCACTCCATGTACTTCGGGGCCCCCATCTGGGAGCCGCGGTCGATGAAGTCGAAGTCGAGCAGCAACGTGAGCGACGCGATCACGACGATGACGGCCGAGATGCCGATCCCGATCGGGTTCGCCTCGTGCAGGTAGGGGATCTTCGCTCCGAAGAAGCCCATCACGATGTTGACGACGTACACGAAGAAGACGGCGAAGATGGCCATCATCAGGCCGGCCTTGAACTTCTCCGTCACGCGAATCCAGCCGGACTGGTAGGCGATCAGCATGCCGAACATGGTGCCGAACGTGAGGCACGCCGCCTGGAAGACGATCCCCTGGTAGCCGATGACGTTGTTGTACAGGGCGGAGACCCCGCCGAGGGTGAGCCCCTTCGCGATGGCGTAGACCGGCCCCGTGACGCCCGCCCACTGCGGTTTGAAGCAGGTGACGAAGCAGGTGATCAGCGCGACGATGCCGCCGCCGATCAGGAGCGGCATGGCGAGCTGGTCGCCGTTCATCAGCAGCCGCCAGGAGATGGCGGCCGACAGGAAGGCGAGGACGAGCAGGATGCCCGTCTTCACGCAGGTCCCCTCGACGGTCATCGTCGCCGACTGGTCCTGCCAGCCGACCGCGTCGCGGAACGCGTCGCCCGCCAACGCGGGGTTGTGGCTTCGAACTCGCATCGGAATCGCTCCGGTTGTCGTCGGTGGTGTTCGTGACGGGAGAGTATACGCGACGGGACCGCCGGGGGATCCCGGATTCGTTGGCGTCGGCGGCCGGATCGGGTGACAATCGCCGGCGGTCCACCGCTCTTGGGGAGTCCCACCGTGCCCCGTCGACTCGTTCCGCCCTTCACTTCCGTCCTCTTCCTTCTCGGCCTCGCCGGATCGTCGTTCGCCCGGGCCGCCGAGCCGGTTCGGCCGACGAAGGAGACCTCTCTCTTCAACGGTCGTGATCTCACCGGCTGGTACACCTACCAGAAGGCGACCGGGCGGAAGGACCCGCACGGCGTCTACTCCGTGAAGGACGGGGCGATCCGGGTCTCCGGCGACGGGGCCGGGTACCTCGCGACGACGAAGGCGTACCGCGACTACCACCTCTCGCTGGAGTTCAAGTGGGGCGAGAAGACCGACGGCAGCGGCGTCGTGCGGAACTCCGGCCTGCTGCTGCACGGCGTCGGCCCCGACGGCGCGGCGAGCGGCGTCTGGATGACGTCGCTCGAGGTGCAGCTCGCCCAGGGGTGCGAGGGGGACTTCATCCTCATCCGGGGCAGGCACCCGGACGGCAAGCCGGTCGCCGAGTCGACGTTCACGTCGAGGGTTCGCATAGCGGAGGACAAGCGGACCCGCTGGGACCCGGACGGCAAGCCGACGAGGTACAACGGCCGGCAGTTCTGGTGGAAGGACCACCAGCCGTTCTTCAAGGAGACGCTGGACAACCGCGGCGAGAACGACGTGGCGAGCCCGCTCGGCGAGTGGACCAAGGTCGAGGCGGTCTGCGACGGCAACCGCGTGACGGTCAAGGTGAACGGGACGACCGTCAACGCGGTCGAGGACCTGACGCCGGCCGCCGGCCGCATCCTGCTGCAGAACGAGGGGAACGAGGTCTGGTTCCGGAATGTGACGTTGCGGCCGATCGCGAAGAAGTAGAGACTCCGGCGGCGGGCTTGGTCGAGTGGAGGGGGACATGGACGTTCGGGACAAGGTCGTCGTGGTGACGGGCGCGGCCGGCGGGATCGGCCGCACGCTCTGCGCGCGGTTCGCGGACGAAGGGGCGAACGTCGTGGTCTCCGACCGCGAACTCGTGTGCGCCCGAGAGGTGTCGGACGCGATCGGCGGAATTGCGGTCGCGTGCGACGTCTCGGACGAGGCCGACGTCCGCAACCTCGTCGACGTGGCGATCGACGAGTTCGAGCAGGTCAACGTGTTCGTCTCGAACGCCGGTGTCACGGCCAAGGGAGGCGTCGAGGTCCCCGACGACGACTGGCAGGCCTGCTGGGACGTCCACGTGATGGCCCACGTCTACGCGTCCCGGGCCGTGCTGCCGCACATGCTGGCCCGCGGTTCGGGCTACCTCGTGAACGTCGCCTCGGCGGCCGGGCTGCTCACGGAGATCGGCTCCGCCCCCTACTCCGCAACCAAGCACGCGGCCGTCGCCCTCGCCGAGTGGCTGTCGGTCCAGCACCACGCCGACGGCGTCCGCAGCAGTTGCGTCTGCCCGATGGGCGTCGCGACCGAGTTCCTCGACGAGGAGGACCCGGTCCACCAGTTCCTCGCCGTCACGGCCGTCACGCCGGACGACGTCGCCGAGGCCGTGGTCCGCGGCCTCGAGGACGAGCGGTTCCTCATCCTGCCGCACCCGGACGTCGAGGAGTTCTTCGCGCGGAAGGGCGAGGACTACGAGCGTTACCTCAAGGGCTTCCGGCGGCTGAAGCAGAAGCTAGAACGCCAACCGACCGCCCGAAGTCGGTGGACGGTCGCCCGCACTGGCTCCCTCTCCTCGGGGAGAGGGTCGGGGTGAGGCGCTCGCCGACTCGCGACGGTCGACTCCGGGATTCACGCGGCAACACCCGCGACGGCGGTGGACGAAGTCCGGTGGATCCCGTATCCCACGAACACCCCCGTCTCTCGTGGAGTCCGCCCGTGCTTCGTTCGTCTCGCTGGATCGCCGGCCTGCTCGTGGTCGGCTTGGTCGGGGCCGTCGGATTTGGGCAGTTCGGCCGGCCGACACCCCTTCCGGAGCCGGAGACCGAGGTCGTCGTGCTCGGCAAGGACCGGTTCATCCTGACGAACGGCGTCCCGAACCACCGCACCGGCCGGTTCCCGAGCCGGGGCAACCCGAACCGCATCGCGGCGAGTCCGCACGAATACCAGGTCCCCGTCGAGCCGAAGTTCGCCGAGCAGCCGACGCAGCTGGGCCTGCATCCGTTCGGCGTCGCGGTGAACGGCATTCCCTTCGACCCCGGTGCAGCCGAGTTCTACCGCGGCGACCGACGTTGGCAGTACGAGCCGATGAAGGGCAAGCAGCTCGGCATCGACCTCTCCAACGGCCACGTCCAGCCGACCGGGGCGTACCACTATCACGGCCTGCCCGTCGAACTCGTCAAGCAGCTCGGCGGCGACCGGGACCGTATGTTACTGCTCGGGTACGCGGCCGACGGCTTCCCGGTCTACTCGTCGAAGGGCTACGTCGATCCGCAGGACCCGAAGAGCGGCGTGAAGGAGCTGAAGCCGAGCTACCGCGTCCGCCGCGGCACCCGGCCCGGCGGCCCCGGCGGCCGGTACGACGGCACGTTCGTCGCCGACCACGAGTACGTGAAGGACCTCGGCGACCTCGACGAGTGCAACGGCCGCTTCGGCCCCACGCCCGAGTACCCCGACGGCGTCTACCACTACCACCTGACGACCGCCTTCCCGTACGTCCCCAGGCTGCTGAAGGGGACGCCCGACGCGAGCTTTCTTCGCCAAGGCCCGGGCGGCAGGCCGCCGGGGGGCCCACCGGGGGGTGGTCGCCCGCCGTTCCCGCCGCCGTTCGGCCGGCCGCCACGCTGAGGCGGGTGTGGTCGATCGGCAGCAGACGTTGCACGAACGCAACGTCGCACCGCGACGGCAGGCTGTCACCGCTGCCCACACCTCGCCGCTCAAGGTGTGAACTGACGGAGCGTTGCGACCGGATCCCTTGCGGTCGTCGCCCGTTCGTGGCGTGATGGATCGAGTCGTGCACTTCGTGGAGTGCCCGACTCGTTTCCCGGAGTGCCCACGTGCTCGACGTCGCTCGCCACATTCGATCCGCCGACTTCGACACGCTCGCCGTTCCGCGCGGCGAGGTCGAGGAGGCCCTCGCGGGAATGGCGGGGACCACGCCGTTCGTGCTCTCGGTCTCGTTCGAGCTGAAGCGCGTCGGGCTCGTCCCGTTCGTGCTGGAGTCGCATCCGACGTGGCATCGGCCGGCCCGCATCCTCCGGTTCGCCGGGGCACCGGACGGCGCGCCGCTCGCCGCTGCGGGAGACCACCCGGCAACGGCGACGACGGCCGCCCTCGTGCACCTCGCCGCCCACCGGATCGAGTGGGACGTCCTGATGCTCGACGTCCGCGAGCGACCTGTGCGGACCCGTACGTCGCTGCGGCTGGCGAAGCTCCCGTTCTCGACGCACGACTTCCCCGGCGAACTGGGCGACGACCCGACGACGCGATTCGTCGTCTGGTCGCAGCCGACGTGGAAGTCCTGGCCGCTACGGCTCGACCCCGGCCTCCGCGCCCGCCAGCGGACGCCCCCGCCGGGTTCCCGAAGCAACGGCACGAAGCTCCCCGCCACGCCGCCCCTGCGACTCGCCGCTGGTTCGCTGTGATCCGGCTGCTGTTCGTGGTGATCCGGCTCGGCGGCCCGTCGTCTTCGTGACGACCGCCGCCGGCCGGCTCGCGTGACGCTGCGCTTGTCGGCTTCGTGCCGACTCGCTCCGCATGGACGCCGAACGTGGGGCGTTCGATTCGTGAGCCGACGCCCCACGCGTAGCGATTCGCCACGAAGGCGAATCGCTGCGCGTTACGTGAGACGGCCGATGTTTGGCCGCCACGACGGCGGCGGAACATCGAGCTGGCTCACCACGAAAACTGCCCGTGACCCGTTTTCGGCGTTTGCCTAGACTTCACCGAACGTGGCTTGCCGCCGTCGGTGAAGCCGCGCTCCGACTGGATGCCGTCGCACGCAAATCCCCGCCGCGTGGGACCCTACGGCCACTCGACCCCGCCTGCACGGAGCCTCGCGGATGCCCGTTCCGAAGTCGTTCCCCCGCCCCGCCCTCGTTCTGCTCGCGGTCCTCGCCGCGGCTCCGCTCGCCCGCGCCGCCGACGCCCCGGACCCGAAGCTCGCCCTCAGCTTCAAGCCGATGCAGAAGTACGTGGAGATCGAGAACCCCACGGCGGACGAAATCCCCAAGTGCAAGGTCGAGGTCGAACGGACCAAGACGACCTCCGGCTGGGTCGTGTACGGGCCGCAGGGGCAGACGCTCCGCCGGTTCATCGACAGCGACGCCGACAACGTGGTCGACCAGTGGCGGTACTACCTCCACGGCCTCGAGGTCTACCGCGACATCGACACCAACGCCGACAACAAGGTCGACCAGTCCCGCTGGCTGAACACCGGCGGCACGCGGTGGGGCATCGACGAGAACCAGGACGGGAAGATCGACCGCTGGAAGATCATCTCGGCCCACGAGGTCAGCTTCGAGGTCGTCCGGGCCCTGCAGACGGGCGACGACAAGGTTCTGGAAGCCGTGCTGCTGACCGACGCGGACGCCCGCAAGCTGGGGCTGTCCCCCGGAACGGCCCGCGAGATCGCCACCACGCTCGCCGGGGCCGGTCGCAAGTTCCGCGAGAACCTCGCGAAGTCGACGACGATCGACCGCAGCTCGCAGTGGCTGCGGTTCGACGCCGCCACGCCCAGCATCGTCCCGGCCGACTCCGGCAAGTCGAACCAGGACCTCTGGGTCTACGCGAACGCCATGACGATCCTGCAGACCGGCGAGCAGTCCAGCCTCGTCCAGCTCGGCGAGATCGTCCGCGTGGGCGACACCTGGAAGCTGACGCAGATCCCGCAGCCGCTCGAGGGGGACTCCGTCCAGATCGCCGCGGGCGGAGCCCTGATGCAGCCGACCATCTCCGGCGGTCCCTCCGGCCCGACCGACGTCCCGAACCTCAGCGAGAACGTGCTGAAGCTGCTCGAGAAGCTCCGTGAACTCGACGACTCCGCCCCGTCGCTGACGGCCGGTCGCGAGGCGCTGCTCGACTACAACAAGCGACGGGCCGCGCTGCTCGAACAGCTGGTCACCGCCTCCGCCACGCCGGAGGAGCGGGAGCAGTTCTGGCGGCAGATGGTCGACGGCCTCTCCGCCGCCGTGCAGACCGGCGCTTACCCGGACGGACTCGTCAAGCTGCAGGGGCTGGAGTCGCAACTGGTGAAGGCCCAGCCGAAGTCGCCGCTCGTCCCCTACGTCACCTACCGGCGTCTGCTCGCCGACTACAGCACCCGCATGCAGTCCGCCGGGACGGCTCAGCGGGGCGAGGTGCAGGAGTGGTGGCTCGAACAGCTGAAGTCGTTCGGCGAGTCCTACCCGAGCTCCGACGACGCGCCCGAGGCCCTGTTCCAGCTCGCCAACACGCTCGAGTTCGCGGGTGAGGTCGACGACGCGAAGAAGTGGTACGGCACCGTCGCGACCAAGCACGCCAAGACCCCCACCGGCCAACGCGCCGCCGGGGCCCTCCGCCGCATCGACAGCGTCGGCCAGCCGATCGCCCTCCGCGGCACCGACCTTCGCGGCGGCACGGTCGACGTCTCCCAGCTGAAGGGCAAGGTGGTCCTCGTCGTCTTCTGGGCGACCTGGTCGCAGCCGTTCGAGCAGGAGCTGCCACAGCTCAAGGCGCTCGAGCAGCAGTACGCGGCGAAGGGCTTCCAGATCGTCGGCGTGAACGTCGACGTCCTCCGCGACCAGGTGCAGCCGTTCCTCGAACGGAACGGCGTCCGTTGGCCGACGATCTTCGAGGAGGGGGGGCTCGACAGCCCACCCGCGGCGTCGTACGGCGTGATCGCCCTGCCGACCATGTTCCTCGTCGACCGCACCGGTAAGATCGTCAGCCGGACGGCCGCCATCGAGGAGCTGAAGGTCGCCGTCGGGAAGCTCGTCGAGGGGAACTGATGGGCCTGTTCACGCAGCTGAAGCAGAAGGTGGGCGACGCGGTGAAGCGGTCGGTCATCGCCCACCACCGCCGTTCCCGCGCGGTTCTGTTCAGCGACACCACGCTCCGCGACGGCGAGCAGATGCCGGGCGCGACGCTGGAGCCGGAGGACAAGGTCCGCATCGCCCTCGCCCTCGAGGAAGCCGGCATCCACTCCATCGACGCCGGCTTCCCCGCCTCGTCCGAGAAGGACGTCGAGGCGATCCAGATGATGGTCGGCAAGGTGAAGAAGCCCGTGCTGACCGCCCTCTGCCGCACGGTGAAGGGGGACGTCGACGCCGCCGACCGGGCTCTCGCCGGGCAGCCCGTCCACAAGCGGGGCGTCAGCCTGTTCCTCGGCACCAGCCCGCTCCACCGAGAGCACAAGCTGAACAAGACGAAGGCCGAGATCCTCGGCATCATCGAGGAGACCGTCGGCTACGCCGGCGAGAAGTTCCCCATCGTCGCCTTCAGTCCCGAGGACGCCAGCCGCACGGAGAAGGACTTCCTCTGCGAGTGCTACGAGCTCGCCATCGCCTGCGGCGCCACGACGATCGGCTTCCCGGACACCGTCGGCGTGCTCACGCCGGAGAAGACCCGCGACTACGTCCGCGCCATCCAGGACGGCACGCCCAGCGTCGAGAAGGCGCTCCTCGCCGTGCACACCCACAACGACTACGGGTGCGCGGTCGCCAACACGCTCGCCGGCATCGCCGAGGGGGCGAACGTCGTCCAGTGCACGGTCAACGGCATCGGCGAGCGGGCCGGCAACGCGTCGCTGGAGGAGGTCGCCATCGCCCTCGCCATGAACGAGGACCAGTACGGCCGCCCGTTCAAGCTCGACGTCTCCAAGCTCGCCCCGCTCTGCGAACTCGTCAGCGAGTTGACCGGCATCCCGCTGCCGCCGAACAAGCCGGTCGCCGGCCGTAACGTCTTCGCCACCGAGGCCGGCATCCACCAGGACGGCTTGCTCAAGAACCCCGACACCTACCTGCCGTTCCGTCCGGAGAAGGTGGGGGCCGACGGCATCCACCTGGTGCTGGGCCGCCACAGCGGCCGCCGCGCCGTCGCCCACGAACTCGGCCGGCTCGACCTCCCCAGCGACGACGACACCGTCACCCGCGTCCTCGACGCGATCAAGTCGCAGCCGAAGGGCGCCGTCGTCGACGACATCCTGCTCCGTACCTGGGCGACACCGTAGCCGCACAGTCGGCCGAGCCGGGTGGACGCGGTTCGGAGCGGCACGGCATCGGCCCGACGGACGCCTGTCAGCGGGCTCGTGCGCACGATTTCCGCCCCATGCTTTGAGGAAATCAAGCAAACGACGGCCAAGAAGTGGGGCAGTCGGTGGGGCGATCGTGTCGTAGGTTTGACCATCCGACGCTCTGCAGCGTCGGACCTGCCTCAAACCCCTCCCCTGTCGCACCTACCGGAGTTGGAGTCGATGATCATCCCAGCAACGCTCTACGTCTTGGCCGTCACGACCGTCGCCGTCATTCTGGCAACGCGGCTGGTCGCGTCGAGCAACTGACGTCGAGCTGGATCCGCCGACCACCGGGGCCGTTCGCGCTCGCTGCGTGAGCGGTTCCGGTGGACGCGGCAGATCCGCAGCCGTAGAGTCCGTGCTCTGCCTTCGACGGAGCCGGCATGGACGCCCAAGCGACACTCGCTGCGACGACCGAGATCGACGGAGACGAGTTCGCGTACCTCCGTCGTTCCGACCCACCCGACTGGACCGTCGGTGAGCGGTTGATCCGAGTCGTCGATCTCTTCAGCGGCGTCGGCGGTTTGACGCTCGGGGCCTGCGAGGCGGCCCGGTCTCTCGGGCTGGCTGCCGAGTCGGCGTGGGCCGTCGACTTCGACGCGTCCGCGATCGGCTGTCACGCGGCGAACTTCGGACCGCACGCCGAGGCCGCCGATCTGGCCGAGGTCTTCGATCCCTGTTTCGACGCCCGGCTGTCCGCCCGTGAACGACGGCTGCGTCAGGACGTCGGCGAGATCGACGTGCTGCTCGGCGGGCCGCCTTGTCAGGGGCACTCGGACCTCAACAACTACAGTCGCCGGGACGACCCGAAGAACGGCTTGTACGGGACGATGGCCCGGGCCGCCCGCGTGCTGCGGCCGCGGCACGTCGTCGTGGAGAACGTCGCGGGGGCTGCTCACGACCGCGGTGGGGTCGTACAGGCGACCGTCGAGGCACTCGAACGACTCGGGTACACGATGTCCGTCGGTCTGGTCGACGCCGTTCGGCTCGGTGTTCCCCAGCGTCGTCGCCGACTGCTCGTCGTCGGCTCGTCCGGAAGTCCGCTCGACTTCGACGCGCTGCACGACCAGTACTGTGGAGAGCCACGGGACCTCAGGTGGGCGATCGCCGACCTCGTCGACGTCTTAGCGGACGTCCCGTTCGACACGCCCTCGACCCCCTCCGCCGACAACCGCCGTCGCATCGCGTACCTCCACGAGCACGACCTGTTCGACCTGCCCGACGAGCAGCGGCCCGCCTGTCATCGCGACAAGCCGCACTCGTACCGCAGCGTCTACGGCCGGCTGCGGTGGGACGAGCCGGCGCAGACGGTCACGAGCGGCTTCTACTCGACCTGCATGGGCCGCTACGTGCACCCGTCGCGACCGCGGACGTTGACGGCCCACGAGGCGGCTCGGCTGCAGTTCTTCCCGGACTTCTTCGACTTCACCCACTGCCGCCGCCGCACGACACTGGCCCGCGTGATCGGCAACGCCGTCCCGCCGAAGGTCGGCTACGCCGTCGTCCGCGAGTTGCTGCTCGGGGAGACCGACTGATGCGCGTCGCGGGCCTGTTCGCCGGCATCGGCGGCATCGAACTCGGATTCCAGCGTGCCGGGCACGAGGCGTCGCTGCTGTGCGAGATCGACGAAGGGGCCCGGGCCGTGCTGGGCGAGCGGTTCCCGGAGGCCCGTCTCGTCGACGACGTGCGGTCGGTCGCGGAACTGCCGGACGACGTCGACGTGCTCACGGCCGGATTCCCCTGCCAGGACCTCAGCTCGGTCGGCGGCAAGGCGGGGCTCGCCGGGGACAAGTCGTCGCTCGTCGGCGAGGTGTTCCGGTTGCTGGAGCGAACGCCGGTCGAGTGGGTGGTCGTCGAGAACGTCCGGTTCATGCTGCACCTCGCGAAGGGGGCGGCGATGGCGGCGGTCGTCGGCGAGTTCGAGCGGCTCGGCTACCGCTGGGCGTACCGGCTCGTCGACTCCCTCGGCTTCGGCGTCCCGCAGCGGCGACACCGGGTCTACTTCGTCGCGTCCCGCAACCACGACCCCGGCGGCGTGCTCTTCGCCGACGAGGCCGGAACGCGTCGCCCGGTCCCGCCGACCATCGACCGACCGACCGGCTTCTACTGGACCGAGGGGACGTACGCGGCCGGGCTGACCGCCGACGGCGTGCCGCCGCTCAAGGGGGGCTCGACGATCGGCATCCCCTCCCCGCCGGCGATCCTGTTCCCGGACGGCCACGTCGGCACGCCGAACGTGCGGGACGCCGAGCGGCTGCAGGGCTTCCCGGCCGGGTGGACGGAGCCGGCCGAGGCCGTCGCGCGGGCGTCGTTCCGCTGGCGGATGATCGGGAACGCCGTGACGGTGCCGGTCGCCGAGTGGCTGGGCGGGCGACTGGCGACTCCGGCCGACTGGTCGGCGGAGACGGAGCGCTTGAACGGCGGAAAGTGGCCCGACGCCGCTTGGTTCGACGGACGCCGACGTCACGCGGTCGCGAGCTCGACCCGTCCAGTCGCCACGAGACGGGTCCCGCTGGAGCGGTTCCTGCGGTTCCCGACGAAGCCGTTGTCGCTGCGGGCGACGCGGGGCTTTCTGAAGCGGGCCCGCTCGGGCCGACTCCGTTTCCCGGAGGGCTTCCTCGAGGCGCTCGACGAGCACGCCGCGGCCCACGCCGTCGTCGGCGTTCCTTGACGCGGACTTCGCGGAACATTTCGTTGCACGCCGAGCCCGCTCGCGGTCGAATCGAGGGGCGAGTGCTCCGACGACGAGGCGAGCCGTGGCGAAGAAGCGTTCCACCCGGCGAGGCGGTTCGGCCCGCTCGTCCGACCTGCCGATCGATCCGCACCTCGACCGGATGCCCGAGCGGCAGCGCAGGATCGCCGCGGCCGTTCGCGAGGAGATCGCCAAACGGCCCGACGTGACGGAGTCGCTCGACTGGGGGCTCCCGGTCTTCAAGACGCCGGCCGGCCGCGTCTGCTACCTGAAGAGCTTCCCGACGCACCTGCACCTCGGGTTCTGGCAGGGAGCCGGCCTGCCCGACCCGGACTCGCTGCTGCAGGGGACCACCGATACCATGAGACACGTGCGGCTCACCCGCGTCGAGGACGTCGAGTCGAAGTCGTTCCGCGCCCTGTTACGGGCCGCGTTCGAGGCGTCCGCCGGTTGACGGCGGTCGCGTGCCAGGGGAGACGAGGGGGACATGCGGATCGTCGGCGGGCGGCTGAAACGTCGCAAACTGCGCACGAACCCCGGCCTCGTCACGCGGCCCATCACCGACCGGGCGAAGGAGGTCTTCTTCCAACGGCTGGGCGAGTTCGACGGCGAGAAGGTGGCCGACGTGTTCGCCGGGACCGGGACGATCGGGCTGGAGGCGCTCAGCCGCGGAGCGTCGTCGGTCGTCTTCGTGGAACGGGACCGGGTCGCCCACGGGTTGCTCGAGGAGAACGTCGAGGCGCTCGGCGTGTCCGACGAGACGATGTGCTGGCGAGCCGACGTGCTGCGGTGTTCGTTCCGGCCGAAGCACGTCGAGCACCTGTACCCGTACGACGTGGTGTTCCTCGACCCGCCGTACGTGATGGTCGCCGACCTCCGGCCCGGGACGCCGTTCCACGCAGCCGTCGAACGGCTCGCCCGTCCGGACGTGACCGTCGAGGACGCCGTGCTCGTGCTGAGGACGCCGAAGAACTCGGAGTTCGAGCTGCCCGCCCCGTGGTACGTCGAGGAGGCGTTCGACGTCTCGACGATGTCGTTCCACGTCTGCCGGAAGGTTGGTCGAGAGTCGAGGGTCGAGGGTCGAGAGCCGGAGCAGGCAGTGGATCACGCGGACACGAAGTCCGAGCCGCGCAGCTCGTGAAGGCAGCCGCGTTCGGCCGTCAGGACGACGGCGGAACGCGAGCGGAGTGAACCGAGGACATGAGCGTACTGGACCGGTTTCGGCTCGACGGGAAGCGGGCGTTCGTGACGGGGGGGAGCCGCGGGCTGGGGCGGGAGATGGTGCTCGCGCTGGCGGACGCCGGGGCCGACGTCGTGCTCGTCGGGCGAGACGTCGCGAGTCTCGAGCGGACGCCCGACGACGTTCGCGCGTTCGGTCGCGAGGCGGTGCCGGTCGTCGGCGACGTCGCCGTCCCCGGGGAGTGCGAGGCGATCTGTCAAAGGGTGCTCGACGAGCACGGGCCGGTCGACGTGCTGGTGAACAACGTCGGTGGCCGTCGCGAGGCGACGCCGGTCGAGGAGTGCTCGCTGGAGGACTGGCAACGGCTGATGGACCTCAACCTCACGAGCGTGTTCGTCTGCACGCGGACGATCGGCGGGGCGATGAAGGCGAGCGGCCGGGGCGGGCGGGTGGTGAACGTCGCCTCGGTCAACGCGTTCGTCGCCGGCCAGATCGGCGGCGGTCGGCACTACGAGACGGCGAAGACCGCCCTCTTGGGGTTCACGCGGGCGGTCGCCGTCGACTGGGCCCCGCACGGCGTGACCGTCAACGCGATCTGCCCCGGCGGCTTCATGACGGAGGCGAACCAGCGCTGGGCCCGCGAACGGCCCGAGGTGGTCGAGACGTTCCGCGCGAACGTCCCGGCCGGCGACTACGGCGAACCGGAGGACCTCGGCCCGCTGGCCGTCTACCTCGCGAGCGACGCCGCCCGCTACGTGACCGGGGCCGCCTTCGTCATCGACGGCGGGTACACCTGCTGGTGACGACTCGCCGCTTGCGGGACAGCCGCCGCCGGTGGATGCTGGGAGGTCCTTTCAGCCTCAGTCACCCGAGAGATCCCCATGGCACGCCGATCCGTACTCTTCACCCTGTTCCTCTCGGCCTCCTCGTTCGGCCTCCTCTGCGCAGGCGAGAAGCAGGTCAACGTCCTCAACTACGTGCAGGCGGAGAGTCACGCGCAGTTCAAGGGGTACGCGGCGAAGGCCGGCGGCATCGGCAAGCTCGCGCACTTCCGGGAACCCTACTCCGTCGAGAACCAGACGACGATCCGCGGCAACCGCGACACGCTCTACTCGTTCGTCGTGCTCGACCTGAACTCGCCGGCGACGATCGTGAAGCCGGAGTCGCCCGACCGGTTCCAGTCGCTGCTCGTCGTCAGCGAGGACCACTACATGCCCGTCCTGAAGCACGGAGGTGGGTCCGTGACGCTCACGCGCGACAACGTGGGAACGCGGTACGCTCTCGCGATCTTCAGGACCTTCGCCGACCCGAACGACCCGGCCGACATGAAGGCCGCACACGCCCTGCAGGACGAGCTCCGCGTCGAACAGGACTCGCGGGGCGGACTGGAGGTGCCGGACTGGGACGAGGAGTCGTTCCTCGCCACCCGGGACGCGATCAACGTGCTGGGTTCGAAGCTCAGCGACTTCTCGGACGGGTTCGGGAAGCGGGGACGCGTCGATCCGGTGATGCACCTGCTGGCGGCCGCCTACGGCTGGGGTGGCAACCCGCCGCAGGGGGCGAAGTACGTCGGTGTCGTCCCGGAGAAGAACGACGGCAAGACGCCCTACACCCTGACCCTGCCCGAGGACGTGCCGATCGACGGGTTCTGGTCCGTCACCGTCTACGACAAGGACGGCTTCTTCGAGCCGAACGACCTCGACGCCTACTCGTTCAACAGCACCACGGCGAAGAAGAACGACGATGGCAGCGTCACGATTCACATGGGCGGCGACCCGTCCCACCCGAACTACCTCCCCGTCACGCCCGGCTGGAGCTACGTCGTCCGCCTCTACCAGCCGTGCTGGCAGGTGCTCGAAGGGAGCTGGACGGCACCCGCGCCGGTCGCGGGGGACTGACCGAGACGCCCGTCAGGAAGTTCCGACGGCGGCGATCGCGTCCAGCTTCGCCTCGCCGAGGTATCCGTAGCGGTTGACCCAGACGCCGGCGGCGTTGTTCTCGACGGCGAGGCGGAGTCGGCGTGCGAAGTCGTCGGGCGGGCCGTACCCGTGGACGAGGACGTGCAGCGGCACGTCCGGGGGCGTCAGGGAGAGGAAGTGGTCGATCTTCCGACGCTGTGGGGCGTCGGGGCACCCCGGTCGTCGCGTCGGTGGCGGGCCGTGTGAACCGGGTCGAC
>JANQQW010000392.1 GCA_028284885.1 Planctomycetaceae bacterium | reverse complement strand
CGGCACCGACACCGACGTCGGCAAGACGTACGTCACCGCACTGGCCGCGAGGCAACTGCGGGCGACCGGGGTTCGCGTCGGCGCGTACAAGCCGGCGTGCAGTGGCGCCGAAGACGGACCCGGCGGTCCGACGTGGCCGGATCTCGAAGTGCTCCACGCGGCGACCGGCGGGTCGTTTCCACGTGAGCGAATCAGCCCGCAGTGCTTCCGCGCGCCGCTCGCCCCTCCGGTGGCCGCCGCTCACGAGAACCGCGAAGTCGATCCGGCGCTCCTGCTCGACGGTCTCGACTGGTGGACCGACCGCGTCGACCGGCTGCTCGTCGAGGGGGTCGGCGGGCTGCACTGCCCCCTCTGGTCCGACGGCCTGATCGCCGACTTCGCCGTCCAGGTCGGGTACCCGCTGCTCGTCGTCGCCCGAGCCGGTCTCGGCACGATCAACCACACGCTGCTCACCGTCGAGGCGGCCCGTTCGCGGGGGCTCGAGGTCGTGGGCGTGCTGCTGAACTCGCCCGTCCAGCCGTCCGACCTGCGGGCCGAGGCGAGTGCAGCCGAGTCGAACGCCCGCGAGATCGAACGGTACGGCGACGTTCGCGTGCTGGGCCACCTGCCGTGGTCACCCGGGTTGCGACCCGACTCCGGCGGACCGACAATCGACTGGTCGTCCCTCGTCGGCGAGCGGTCCGTTCGGCCGTGACGTGCTCGGCGAGCCCCCAGACCGAGGCCCCTCGACGATGCGCTCCGCCCGACTGCTTGCCGCCCTCCTCGTTCTCGCCACGGCTACCGCGACCGCCGTCGCCGCGAAGCCGCCGAACATCCTGCTCGTGATGGTCGACGACATGGGGTACGGCGACCCTGGGTGCTACAACCCGGAGTCGAAGATTCCCACGCCGAACGTCGACCGGTTGGCCCGCGAGGGGATGCGGTTCACGGACGCCCACGCCTCCGGTCCGCTCTGCCACGTCTCGCGGTACGGCTTGATGACCGGCCGGGCCCCGTTCCGCACGAACGTCGGCGTATGGAGCCGCCAGCCGGTCATCGACGAGGGCAGGATGACGATCGCGTCACTGCTCAGGGACAACGGCTACCAGACCTCGATGGTCGGCAAGTGGCACCTCGGCTTCGCCGAGAACGGCTACGACAAGCCGCTGCCCGGCGGGCCGGTCGACCGGGGCTTCCAGCGGTACTTCGGCATCCGCGCCTCGACCGACATCCCGCCCTACTTCTACATCCGTGACCGCATGGCCGTGCAGCCGCCGACGAACAGGATCGCGGCGAACAACACGAAGGGCTGGTCGCCCATCCAAGGCGCCTTCTGGCGGGCCGGCGGGATCGCCCCGAACCTCGCGCTGAAGGACGTGCTGCCCCGCTTCACCGAGGAGGCGGTCGACGAGATCGACCGGCTGGTGAAGGAACCGAAGCCGTTCTTCCTGTACCTCGCCTACCCCGCCCCGCACACGCCCTGGCTGCCGGACGAGGAGTTCGTCGGCCGCAGCAAGGCCGGCCTGTACGGCGACTTCGCCGTCATGGTCGACGCGATGGTCGGCCGCGTGCTGAAGAAGCTCGACGAGGCGGGCGTCGCCGACGAGACGCTGGTGATCTTCACCTCGGACAACGGGCCGTGCTGGTACGAGAGCGACGACGAGCGGTTCGGGCACGACTCGTCGGGTGGCCTCCGCGGCATGAAGGCCGACGCCTGGGAGGGGGGCCACCGCATGCCGTTCGTCGTCCGCTGGCCCGGCCGCGTGAAGGCCGGCTCGACCTCGAAGCAGATGCTCAGCTTCACTGACCTCCTCGCGACCTTCGCCGCCGTCGTGGAGGCCGAACTCCCCCGCGAGGCCGGACCGGACAGCTTCGACATGCTGCCCGTCCTGCTCGGCGACAGGGACGAGAACGAGCCGGTCCGGCTGTCGCTCGTCGTGAAGTCCGGCCGGCTGTACTCCGTGCGGATGGGGCCGTGGAAGCTGATCGACGGCCTCGGCTCGGGCGGCTTCACCAAGCCCTCGTTCGTGAAGCCCGGCCCGGGCGACCCCAAAGGGCAGCTCTACCGCCTCGACAAGGACCTCGGTGAGACGAAGAACGTGTACGACCAGTACCCCGAGGTCGTCGAACGGCTGACCGCCGAACTCGAACGGATCAAGTCGTCCGGTCGCAGTCGCCCGTGAGGTTCAGCGACCTGAGTCGCCCGGTTTGCGGGCCGTGAAGACCATCTGGTGGCAGTGGTACGGGTCGATCCGCTCGAGTACCGGCTGTACGAAGTTCGGAAAGGGGTACAGGCCGAATGCGCGTCCCCGCACGTCCTCGAACCCGAGCATCTTCAGGTACTTCTTGAGGACGACGTAGCTGAACACGACGAGGTGCCGGTGCACCGGCGTGTCGGCCTCGGAGTCCATCTTCAGCGACTCGTGCTGAACGCGCAGGACCTCTTCCGCCGCCACCAGCGACTCCGAGTCCGGGTGGGGGCCGCTCGACGGCATCCGGCCGAGCAGGATCAACACGGCCGTGAAGTAGGTGCTGATGTTCGGCGTGACCAGCACCAGCGTCCCGCCCGGCTCCAGGCAACGCTTGGTCTCCCGCAGGAATCGGCACGGGTTGAGCAGATGCTCCAGGACCGAGAGGGCGAACAGGCACCGGAAGCTCTCGTCGGGGAAGTCGATGCCCCGGTTGAGATCGCCTTCGACGACGTCGAGGTTGTTCGCGCGGGCGACGAGAACCGAGTCGGCGTGCCACTCGACTCCTCGGTACTCCTCGGGTTTCGTCCCGAACCGGGACTCCAGCGTCTTGAACTTCTGCCCTTCGTGGGCACCGCAGTCCAAGCAGGTTCCTCCGGAGGCGAGGGCGTCCCCGATGGCCGTGTAGGCCGCTTGGTAGGCCTCGTCGACCGCCCGTCGGTAGAGTGACTTGAAGTAGCCGCGGATCATGTTCGTGTGGACGCGGTACGAGTACGTCGGACGGCCGACACGGTACGGCGGCCCCACAGCAGGAGCAACCTCCGCATGACGACCCGCTTCCCGGTCGACGAGGTCCGGTCCCGATTCCCCGCACTCGCACGCGAACACGACGGGCGACCGGCCGTCTACCTCGACGGCCCGGCCGGCAGCCAGGTTCCCTCGACCGTTGTCGACGCCGTCTCGCGGATGATGTTGGAGACGAACGCCAACCACGCGGGCACGTTCGCGACGAGCGTCGAGAGCGACGCGATCCTCGACGAGGCCCACCGAGCGGTCGCCGACCTCCTCGGGGCCGACGACCCGGACGAGATCGCCTTCGGCGCGAACATGACGACGCAGACGCTCGCCCTCTCCCGCGCCCTCGGTCGCACGTGGAAGAACGGCGACGAGGTCGTCCTCAGCCGGCTCGACCACGACGCGAACGTCACCCCCTGGGTCCTCGCCGCTCGCGACGCCGGCGCCGTCGTCCGGTTCGCCGACGTGGACCCGGCCGACTGCACGCTGGACGTCGACTCGCTGCTCGCTCACCTCAACGACCGGACGAAGCTGGTCGCCGTCGGGTTGGCTTCGAACCTCGTCGGCTCGGTCAACCCGGTGGCCCGCATCGCCGCGGCGGCCCGCGAGGTGGGGGCGCTGACGTTCGTCGACGCCGTCCACTACGCCCCGCACGCCCGCATCGACGTGTCGGCCCTCGGCTGCGACTTCCTCGCCTGCTCGGCCTACAAGTTCTTCGGCCCGCACGTCGGCGTGCTGTGGGGCCGGCGGGACTTGCTCGAGGAACGGCAGCCGTACAAACTGCGTCCCTCGCCGGACACGCTGCCCGGCCGGTGGATGACGGGGACGCAGAACCACGAGGGGATCGCCGGCACGCTCGCCGCCGTCGAGTACCTCGCCGACCTCGGCCGCCGGTGTGCGAACGAACCCGACCTCCCTCGCCCCGCCGCACTCGACGCGGCCTTCGACGCGGTCGTCGAACACGAACGCCTCTTGGCCGAACGCCTCCTCACGGGGCTCGCCGACCGGCCCGAGTTCGCGGTGCACGGCATCACGGCGCTCGAACGACTCGACGAACGGGTGCCGACGGTCTCCGTCACGCACGACCGGGTCGCCCCGCTCGAACTCGCCCGCGGCCTCGCCGAACGGGGAATCTTCGCCTGGTCGGGCCACAGTTACGCGCTGCCGCTCACCGAGGCGGTCGGCCTCGAACCGCACGGCGTCCTGCGAGTCGGGCTGCTGCACTACAACACGTCGGCCGAGGTCGATCGCCTGCTGACGACGCTCGACGAGATCGACCGAGCAAGCTGACGGAGACGGCACGCGATGAACCACGGACCGCGTGGACACCAACCCTCCTTCTGCGTGATTCGGTGTCGATCGGCAACGGGAGTCCCCGGTCCCCTCGCCCCCTTGGGGGGAGAGGGGGCCGCAGTCTGGACGTGTTCTACATCGGCACGCGACCCGCCGATGAACCTCTCTCCCCTCGGGCAACGGATTGTGTCCGGTCTCCTCAGCATGTTGGCCGAGAAAGAGATGCTCCGCTCGCGGCAACCCGCGTGCAGTTCGTTGCCTCTGGGGGAGAGGGAGCCAGCGCAGACTCGGCTCACCGTTCTCGACGTCGTCACCCGATTTCGGAGGCGCCCCAACCCGGGTCACGCGTGCGGGTCGAGTCGCTTGCCGCTTACGATGGAACGGCACCGCTCCCAAGAGGCCGTCTCGCCATGCGACTCCACCGTCTCCTGCCGCTGCTCCTGCTTCTCGCCGCCCCGGCCGTTGCCGACGAGCCGGTCGCGTTCGACGTCGAATCCCTCGTCGAGAAGGTCCGGCCCTCCGTCGTCGAGATCACCTTCACGGGACGCGACGGCAAGCGGCAGGGACTGGGGACCGGCTTCGTCGTCGACGCGGACGGGTTGATCGCGACGAACCTCCACGTCATCGGCGAGGCGAGACCCATCCGGGTCGAGTTCGCGGACGGCCGGAAGTTCGACGTCGTCTCCGTTCACGCGACGCAGCGGTCGCACGACCTCGCCGTGCTGCGGATCGAGGCGAAGGACCTGCCCGCGCTGCCGCTCGGCAAGTCGGCGGCGGTGAAGCCGGGCCGCCGCATCGCCGTCGTCGGCAACCCCCGTGGCCTCACTGGGAGCGTCGTCGAGGGGGTCGTCTCGGCCCGCCGCGAGGTCGACGGGAAGCCGATGCTGCAGATCGCCGTGCCGATCGAGCAGGGAAACAGCGGCGGACCGGTCGTCGATGCCACCGGGTCGGTGCTCGGCGTCGTCACGTTGAAGTCGCTCGTCACCCGGAACCTCGGCTTCGCCGTCGAGATCGACGCGCTCCGGCCGCTGCTCGACGAGCCGAACCCGGTCCCCATGGAACGCTGGCTGACGATCGGCCGGCTCGACCCGGAGAAGTGGACCACGCTGTTCGGGGCGAACTGGCGACAACGGGCCGGGCGGATCGGCGTCTCCGGCCGCGGCGACGGATTCGGCGGACGGTCGCTGTGCCTGTTCGAGCCGTCCCCGCCGAAGGTGCCGTTCGAGGTGGCCGTCAGCGTCAGGCTCGGGGACGAGGAGGGGGCCGCCGGGCTCGTGCTGCACGCCGACGGCGGGGACAGGCACTACGGCTTCTACCCGTCCAGCGGGGCGATCCGCTTCAGCCGGTTCGACGGGCCGGACGTCTTCCAGTGGAACGTGCTCGAACAGGTCCGCACGACCCACTACCGACCCGAGGAGTGGAACCGGTTGAAGCTGCGCGTGGAGAAGGACCGGATTCTCGGGTTCGTCAACGACGAGCAGGTCGTCGAGATCCGCGACCGGGTGTACGTCGAGGGGAAGGTCGGGCTCGCGAAGTTCCGGGACACGTCGGCGGAGTTCCGCCGGTTCGTCGTCGCCCGGGAGGTGCCGTCGGACCGCCCGAGTCCCGAGGTCGCCGCCGCGCTCGACGCCCTCGTCGCCGACGTCCCCGTTCGCCGCCCGCCGTCGAACGCGCTCGTGGAGGAGGTCGCCGGCTCCCCGCCGTCTGCCAGCGTCCATCTCCGCGAGCGTGCCCGTCGTCTCGAGCAGCAGGCCGAACGGCTTTGCCAGCTCGCCCGCAGCGCGCACCTCGCACGACAGCGGAGGGAACTGGTCCGCGAACTCGCGAAGCGGGACGACGAGACCGACCTGCTGCGCGTCGCCCTGCTGCTGGCTCACATGGACAACGAGGAGGTCGACGTCGACGCGTACCTGGAACAGGTCGACGGGATCGCCTCACGCGTCCGGAGAGAGTGGGCCGACGAGGCGTCACCCGCGGAACGACTCGCCGCGCTCGACGCGACGCTGTTCGAGCAGCTCGGCTTCCACGGCAGCCGCACGAACTACTACAGCGCCTCGAACAGCTACCTGAACGAGGTGCTCGACGACCGCGAGGGGCTGCCGGTCACGCTCGCCGTGCTCTACCTCGAACTCGCCCGACGGCTCGACCTCCCCGTCGTCGGCGTCGGACTGCCGGGGCACTTCGTCGTGCGGTTCGAGCCGGAGAAGGGGGAGACGCAGCTGATCGACGTCTTCGACGACGGACGACGACTGTCGAAGGCGGAAGCGGTCGAACTCGTCGAGCGGACGGCCGGCCTCGAGTTCGAGGAGGACCACCTGCGAACGTGGTCGAAGCGGGAGATCACCCAGCGGATGGTGCAGAACCTGCTCGGCCTCGCCCGGCGGGACGAGGACCCGGAACGGATGCTCGACTACGTGGACACGCTCGTCGCGATCGACCCGGAGTCGGGCGGCCACCGGTTCCTGCGTGCCGTCCTCCGGTACAACACGGCCCGCATCGAGGAGGCGCACGACGACGTCGACTGGTTGCTGGAGAACGAGCCGGACGACGTCCCGGCTGGACGGGTCCGCGAACTGAAGCGGGTGCTGGACCGGTCCGGAGAGTCGCCGGACGGGGACTGAAACGATTCAGTCGGCGACTTCTTCGACGGTCTGCTCGACCGCTCGAAACCGCTCGTTGAACCGCAGCCGCTCCCACCAGGTGGCGCGTCGGAGATTCCGGTCGCTGGCGTTGACGTGCCGTTCCTTGCCACGCCGCGTGCAGAGAACGACCTCGCCGTCCGGAGCGACGTCGGTGACGACCCAGTACTTGTCGACGACGTAGCTGTAGGTGTCCCCGCTCTCGGAGGGACTCACGGCGTGGGCGCGGGGTCCGGGCGCAGTGCTGTGTTTCGTCTTCCGGTAGACGACCCAGTCACCTGGCTTGTAGGCGTTCCTTCGCATCGGGTGGACCCTTTCTCCGATGTTTCGAACACGACGCCGAACCTCCGTCCAAGGCGCCACTTGAGGGCAACGCACTCCGATCCGCGGAGCGTTGCCGTGTATCCGCACCAACTCCAAATATAGCTCGGAGAAGACCTATGTGAGGTGCAGTTTAGGCGAAGGCAACACGAAGAAACAGTGAAGGGTCTCGGCTTCACCTTTGCGGAATGTTCACGCCAATTCGTGCCCGGCTGCCCGTCCTCTCCGTATAATCCGGAGTTCGCGACGAGACGACGAACCGGGAGAAACCAGTGACCACGGCGGCAACGATCAGCCTCATCGAGACGCTGGAGGCGAACATCGCCTCCGTCGTGCACGGCAAGTCGGAGCCAATCCGTCACGCGGTCGTCACGCTGCTCGCAGGCGGGCACCTACTCGTCGAGGACGCCCCGGGCGTCGGGAAGACCTCGCTCGCGAAAGCGCTCGCCCGCAGCATCGACTGCCGCTTCACCCGGTTGCAGTGCACGCCAGACATGCTGCCGACCGACGTCCTCGGGGCCAGCGTCTACCGGCCGAACGTCGGCGAGTTCGAGTTCCGGCCCGGACCGATCTTCACGAACGTGCTGCTCGCCGACGAGATCAACCGAACGACTCCGCGGACCCAGTCGGCCCTGCTCGAGGCGATGAGCGAAGGGCAGGTCTCCGTCGAGGGCGAGACCCACGCACTCGACCGTCCGTTCTTCGTCGTCGCCACGCAGAACCCGTTCGAGTTCGAGGGGACCTACCCCCTGCCGGAGAACCAGCTCGACCGCTTCATGATCCGCACCTCGATCGGCTACCCGGACCGCGAGGCCGAACGGGAGGTGCTCGTCAGCCACCGCGGCGGCGAGCCGGTCGACGACCTGGAACCGGTCCTCGACGGCGACCAGGTGCTGGGACTGCAGCAGAAGGTCCGCGACGTCCGCGTCGAGCACTCGGTCAACGACTACCTGCTCGACCTGGTGACGGCGACCCGCGAGGACGAGTCGCTCGACCTCGGCGTGAGCACGCGCGGCGCCCTCACGCTGTACCGGGCCGCGCAGGCCCTCGCCCTCGTCGAGCAACGCGACTACGTCGTCCCCGACGACGTGAAGCGACTCGCCATCCCGACGCTCGCCCACCGCGTCATCTGCCGCGGCCTCGTCCGCGAGGGACAGCGTGACCGGGCCGTCGACGCGATTCGCCGCATCCTCGACACCGTCCCGGTCCCGGCCTGAGTCGGAACCGGACGGAGTCACTCGGTCAGCAGCACCGGCCCGTCGAACGTCGTCCCGCTTGCGACCTTCTCCGCGACGTCGTCTGCGTCGAGGGCGAACAGCGGGTCGATCTCGATCGGCACGTTGTCCGGAACGCTGGCACCGGCGGCCACGATCCAGTCGCGGGAGCGAGCGGTCGACGCGACGAGCGACGTCGCGGGGGAGTCGCTGCCGAGCGCGTTCTTCACCGGGGCGAACTCGTCGCGTCGGTCGATCTCCAGAACGAGCGCGTTCCGCGCGTGCGGCAACGCGTCGAACACGAACCGTTCGTACTTGTGGGCGTTCGGCGTCTCCGGCTCGACCGGGTTCCCCGACTCGCCGAGGTGCGGCACCTTCTTGTTCGCGACGTGGAACGGAAGGGACGCCCCGCCCCCCTCGAGCAGCCGCTCGACGAACGCCACGTCGAACACGTGCACGGCGATGTTGCCGGCCCGCACGTCGAGTTCGCCCGCCTCGTTCGTCCGTCGGGCCACGTCGTCCGGCAGGTCGCTGTACTCGATGATCCGCGTCACGCCGTCCACGTCGACGACGACTCCCATCTTCTCCTCCGGCGACCGCTTCGGCACGACCTTCGTCGAGAGCTCGGAGTCCCGGAGTGCGTGCAGTCCCAGGAAGAGGGGGTCGCAGACCCGGCAGAGCGGGTTGTCCACCTGGTGGTAGAACAGCCGCTCGATGCCCCGGTCACGGCAGAGCGACAACAGGCCGGCTCGCTCGAGAGCCGTGAGCACGCCGCCGTGCCCGTCCGGACTGGTTGCGAGCCGGTGCTTCTCGGCGAGCAGCAGGTCGCCGGTCTCGGCGTCGCAGGCGGGCATGGTCCCCTGCTGGAAGAAGTGGACGTCGGCCGGGTCGAGTCCGAAGTGCCCGTGTTCCTCGAAGAAGGCGACCGTCGGGGCGTGCGTGGCGTGGCTCGTCATCACGAACCACGGGACGGACCGGCCGGCCCGCCTCGAACGAGCCAGCAACTGCTTCGCGAACACCTCGTACAGCGACGCACCGCTCAACGGGCCGACGGGGAACGTTCCCTTCGGGGCGTCGTAGCCCAGTCGCGTTCCCTGTCCGCCGGCGACCAGCACGACTCCGACCTTGCCCCCCGCGAGCAGTTCCTCGCCGGTCGTCCGCGCCCGGGCCCACTCGTCCCGTTGTTCGTCCGTTCGCGGCGTGGTGACGAGTCCGGCCGGCGGGACGGCCTTCGAGGCGTCGACCTTCTCGGAGCGGTCTCCGCCGCGGAGTTCGGCGAGCTGGTCGAA
This sequence comes from Planctomycetaceae bacterium, assembly GCA_028284885.1. Taxonomy (GTDB): domain Bacteria; phylum Planctomycetota; class Planctomycetia; order Planctomycetales; family Planctomycetaceae; genus JANQQW01. Next base: position 21,197 of record JANQQW010000392.1, on the reverse strand, counting down.
GTCGACGGCCTCGAGATCCGCGACGAGTGCCGCGCGGGCCTCCTCGTCGAGTTCGTCCCAGAAGCGGAGCACCTGCTCCTGGCCGTGGGCACGCAGGGTCTCGCGGGGCGGACTGGCCGGCATCGTCTCCTCCGGGGTCGGTGGCGTCGAGCTGTCGCCGACCGGGGGACGCCTCGGTGTCACCCCAGGAACGCCAGCGACAGCAGGTACGCACTGTAGGCGACCACGCCGCCCACCGCAGCCATCGCGAACCACATCAGGTACTTCGCCGTCCGCGGACGGCGCGTGGCGACCAGCTGCGCGATGAAGCAGACCACCGCCACCAGCACGAACTTGAAGACGATGATGCCCTTCACGCCGTACAGGCCGAGTACCATCCGCGCCACCGGGTTGGACTCGTAGAACCGCATCCCCCCCTCGCCCCGGCGCGTGAGCAGGATGTACGTGAAGAGCACGTCCAGCACGCTCAACAGCAGGTACCACGAGGTCTCGGTCTCGAGCGGCAACCGTCCACGGAAGACGGCCACCCACGGGGAGCGGGCGTCGTCTCCTCGGTCGGACTGGTCGGGGTCTGCGTTCGACATCGTGTCCCGTGTCTCCTCGACTTCCTCGCGTCACTCGGCCCGCAACGTGCCGACGATCGGCGTTCGGACGGCGGCCCGCACGGCCCAGAGCGCGGCCAGCATGCCCACCAAGAACACCACTCCCAGCAACGCGAGCACGCCTCCCCAGGGGACGTCGGCACTCGTGCTGCGCAACTGCGGGAGCATGGCCACCAGCGCGGAAACCGTACCCGCGACCAGCCCCCACGTCAGCAGGTAGGCGTTCTCCACCAGCACCATCCACGCGACGGACGGGTCGTCGAAGCCGACCGCCCGCAGCAGCGCGAGTTCGGACCGCCGTTCGACGACGTTCCGCAGCATCACCGTCGCCAGCCCGAGCGTCCCCAGCAGCAGTCCCAGTCCCCCCAGCGTGCGGAACGTCTCCAAGTAGGTGTTCTGCACGGCGAGGAACGCGTTCAGCCGGCGGCCGATCGGCTCCGCGTCGAACCCGTACGTCAGCAGCTCCGTCTCCAGCAGCGACGAGAGCTCCTCCGCCCGCGACTCCGGCACCAGCGACCCGTCGCGCTCCTTGCCGCCGACGAGAAAGTACCGGTAGCCGGCCTGCTCCGGGTACAGCCGTTCGAAGTTCTCCTCGGACAGCACCAGCACGCCTTGGAAGACGCTCCCGCCGAACTGCCCCATCACCTTCAGCTTGTACTCCGGCTCCTCGTCGGTCGGCACGTCGACCGTCTGGCCGATCCCGACGTGCAGGCTGTACTGGAGCGTGTTCATGTCGCCCAGCACGGGGTAGACCGGCACGCCGTCCTCGTCGGGCAGCGGCTCGTCCAGCAACGTCCACGGGTTCTCGCCCCCCGTGTCGGCGAAGGCGAAACCGCCGCGGTCGATCGTCGCCGGCGTGGCCCCCAGCATGGTCGGCAGCCGCGACTGGTACAGGTTCAGGCAGCTCGCGTCCTGCCCCGGCTTCATCCGGAACGGCGCAACGAGCACGTCTTCGAGCAGCTTCTCCTGGTCCTCGGAGAGCCCCTCGAAGCCGACCGCCGCGCGTCCCTCCGGCGTGTTCAGGTCGAACTGCACGCCGCGGTCGGTCTCGGCGACGAGCAGGAAGCCGCCGTTCCCCGAGTTCACGTCCGGCTTCGTCGTCGCCAGGTTCTGTCGACCGGCCGCCACCGCGACGATGACGAACGTCGCCGAGGCGATGAGGCCCGTGGTGAACACGCTCCGCTGCCGGTGCCGCGACGCGTTCCGCTCGCCGAGCCGGGCGACGCCCGCCGGTCCGCTTCCCTTCACCGCCGTGCCACGCTGCGACCGCAGCAGGGCCGCGAACTCCGACAGGCTGGAGACCAACAGCAGCGTGCCGACGAGGAAGAACCCGACGATTCGCCACGAGAACCCGCCGAACGCCTCGACGTCGTCCGAGACGAACCCGCTGAGCAGCCCGACGGTGACCAGCAGGGCGACGAGCCCCGCCGACCGACCGACCTTCACACCCCACCGAGGTCCAGTGAGGGCGGTCGCGGTTCCCGAGGTCTCCATGTTGCCCGCGAGCAGGGACCGGGCCGACAACCCGCTGAGCCCGCGGAACGACCACCAGATCGCGCCGGCCGTGACGGTGACCGAGATCGCGAACCCGATCGCGAGGCTGCCCGGGTGCACCGAGACGAACAGGAACCGCGTCCCGATCGCCCCGGACCACCACGTCTTCAACCCGTACACCATCACCCACGCGTACCCCACCGCGGCCGCCGAACCGATCAACGCCCCCACGACCACGACGACCAGCCCCTCGACGAGGAACAACCGACGGACCGACGCCGGCGAGCAGCCGACTGCCTCCAGCAGGCCGATCTCGCGAACGCGTCGTTCGATCCCCAGCCGGAACAGCAGCACGATCAGGATCGTCGCCGCGGCGATGAGGAAGAAGCTGAACCCGATGAACAGCCCGCTGAAGCTCGTCGTGCCGGCCGCGGCGAGCACGCCGATCCGCTTCACCGGCAGGAACCCGAAACCGACCTCGGCCGGCTCCAGCGTCGCCAGCAGTAGCTCCTCCACCTCCTCGGCGGCCCGGTTGACCGTCTCGCCCGGCTTCGTCGCGATGCGGACCGACGTCTGCCCGCCGTACCGACTCCGCCACAGCTCCCGCGCCCGCTCCAGCGAGACGAACGCCTTCGGGGTCGCCCGGAACCGGTCCCAGTACTCGTCGTCGCGCGGCGTGACCTCCTTGTTCTCCTTCTCCATCCAGTACGGCTCGTTCCAGTCGTCGTACGTCTCGACGTCCGTGATGCCCGGCACGACCGGAACCACGCCCGCGTCCGCCGCCCGCGTTGGTTCGCCGTCTGCGTCCTCCAGCGGCATCACGCCGACGACCTCGAAGTCCGCGTAGTCGGGCGGTTCGTCGCCGTACGCGCCGACCGGCTGGTACGAGAGGTTCAGGCGGTCCCCGACGGACAGTTCGAGGTCCGTCGCCAGCCAGTCGTTCACGACGATCTGGTCGGCCTTCAACGGAACGCTCGGCGGGTCGCCGGTGAACGCGTACGGCCCGAACGGAGGCTCGGCGGCGAGGTCGATCCCGGCGACGACGCCGTACCGCGAGTACGGTTCCTCGTCTCGGCCGCGGTCGAACTGGTTGGCGAGGTACACGAGCACCGTCGAGAACGCCCGTCCGTCCGACTCCGCGACCGACTCGGCCGCCCGGGCCGTCGCGTCGTCGAGGATCATCGCGTCGCTCTCCACGGCGACGTAGCCCGACGACGGGTACGGCCGGACGTGCAGGTCGAGATCCGCGGGTGCCCACGCGGACTGGACGTACTCGCCGAGCCGGGCCGACGCCTCTTCGGCCGTCGGCCCGGCGCGGTCGGACTCGTCCCGTGCCCGGACGAACAAGGCGTTAACCCGCGCCGGGGACTCGACCTCGCCCGTGCGCGACTCGACGGCGTTGATCTCGAGCGCCCGCTGAAGGCGGTCGAGCCCGACGAAGGCGACCAACGGCAGCTGCTGCGCCGGCTGCAGCGACAACCGGCTGGCGGGCACCTCGGGCGGCAGCACGTCGGAGACCGAGAGCTCCAGCCGCGTCGTCGCGCCCTGCGTCTTCCCGAACAACGACTCGCCGGGAATCGTCTCGGGGATCTCGAGGATCAAGGAGACGTCGTCGCCGGTCGAGACGCCGAGGCCGTCCGATCCCGCCACCCGGCCGTTCAGGACGACCGGCGACCGGTAGTTCGGGTCGGTGCTCCGCCGTCGTTCGTCCTCCCGGGGCACGGCCGCGTCGGCGTGGTCGAGCAGTCCCCAGGCCCGTTCGTCCACGCCGTAGACGGTGACCTGGCTGACCCGTCGGCTGCCCGACTCGGCCTCGTGGACGAAGCTGCCCGTGACCACGATCAACGGGGCGACTCGCTCGAACCGCTCGTCGAAGCCGTCGGCCTTCCCGATCTCCTCGGCGAGTTCCTCGCGGAAGAACCGCACGCCGTGAAGTGCGTGGTCGACGCCGCCGAGCCGTTGCAGGCTCATTTCGGCGAGGCTGTCGCGGACGCTGTCCCCGACGACGAACGCTCCGCCGATGACGGCCGTGCCGGCGACCACCCCCAGCAGCACGGCGAGGTTCGTGCGCCAGTAGTGACGCAGGCTGCGGACGACGAGGCCCAGTCCGTTCACGAGGGCAACCGAAAGAGGTGGAGGCGAACCGACCCGGGACGAGTCGCGGCGGGGCGTCACGACCGTTCCCCGTCGCGACAAGTTCAGAATACCAGACGGCCGTGCTCGTGCGCCACCGTCACCGTTGGTAGATCGGCAGGTACTGGTAGTCGACCGTCAGGGCGAGGACGGACAGGCTCGTCGCGTAGACGATGCCGCCGCGGGACTCGCCGCCGCGGGCCGACCAGCTGCCGTCGTTGTTCTGCATGGCGAGGAGCGTGTCGATGACGTGGTCGCGGGTCCGCTCCCAGTGTTCGCCCCCCAGCTTGAACGTCCCGACGGTGCAGTAGTACGCCCCGTAGTAGAACCAGGTGTCGTTCGCCCGGAGCGGGTGGTTCTTCATGTACTCCGCGGCGGCGACCGACTCCCGGGCCTCGTGGTCTCCGCAGACCTCCAGGCAGAGGATGCCCGTGCCGGCCCGCGTGGCCGTGGAGCCCTGACCGGGCTGGTAGCCGAACCCGCCGCTCCGCACCGAGCACCGCTTGACGTAGTCGATCGCCATGTCGATGTTCTCGGCCGGCACGTCGCAGCCGACGTCCTTGGCCGCGCGGAGCGCGAGCAACTGCCAGCCGGTCACGCTCAGGTCGCTGTCCGTGCTGTTCCAGTTGTACCGCCAGCCCCCCTCGTGGCGGGCCTGTTTGTCGACGAGCTGCCCCAACAGAATCCGCTCGATTGCCTTCTCCAGAGCGGTGCGGACCCGTTTGCCGTCCGCGTCGTTCAGCATGCCGATCACCTCGGCCAGCATCAGCGTGGCGATGCCGTGCTCGTACATCGCCCCGTGCGTGCGACCGTTCCCGTTCAGCAGCAGCCCGTTGTCGTGCTGTTGGTCGACGACCCAGCGAACCGCGTGTTCGATCCGGCTTCCGTAGGGGCCCTCGCCCGGCACGTGTCCGGCGGCGAGGAACGCCATCACGGCGAGCGACGTGGCCGCGGTCGATTCGTTGCCGCCGCCCCGTTGCCCGAAGAACCTCTGCTGTTGGACCTGCAGTTCCCAGGCGCCGGACGGAGCCTGTAGGGAGGCGAGTCGCCGCAGGGCCGACGTGACGGCGGCGTCCGCACGCTTCTGCTGGACCGTGCGGTCGTCCGCACGGGCGGGGCTCACGAGAATCACGGACGCGACGGCCGCGAGGACGGCGAGTCGGACGACGAACGGGCGTCTCATTCTCCACCTCCCGCCGGAGTCGTCTCGGCACCCGCCTTGGCGATCTCCTTGAAGTACAGCTTGATCAGCTTGGCGTACTCGCCGTGCGGACGGCGTCGAGCCGCGTCGAGGATCTCCGTCCGGAGATGTCCGGGCAGCTTGCCCCAGTCCCGGCCGGCCAGCTGCCGCAGCTCCGCCTCGAGTTGATCGGGGGCGAGTCCGGCCGAGGCTCCGTTGCCGTTGCCGCCCCCCATCGGTTGGCCGCCCGGCTGCCCTTGGCCGGGCTGACCGGCGACCTGCTGCCCTTGCCCCGGCTGCCCCTGCCCCGGTAGACCCGGCTGAGGCTGTCCTTGTCCGGGCTGCCCCGGTTGCCCTTGTCCTGGCTGCCCCTGTCCGGGCTGCAGTTGTCCGGAGGCCTCGGCGAGCGCGCGAGCGGCCTCGGCGAGGCTACGCGCCGCCTCGGCCAACGAGCTCGGAGCCGGCTGCCCCTGCCCTGGTTGTCCTTGTCCCGGTTGTCCTTGGCCGGGCTGGCCTTGTCCAGGCTGCCCCTGACCGGGTTGCCCTTCGCCTGGTTGGCCCTGACCGGGCATTGGCTGACCTTGTCCCGGTTGGCCCTGCCCCGGCATCGGCTGACCTTGGCCGGGCATGGGTTGTCCCTGTTCGGGTTGTCCTTGTCCCGGCATGGGCTGGCCTTGACCGGGCATCGGTTGACCTTGTCCCGGCATGGGCTGGCCTCCCATTGGTTGCCCGCCCATCGGCTGGCCTTGGGCGAGTTGCTGGCGGGCCTGCTCGAGCTGGCGGGCCGCCTCGGCGAGTTGTTCGGCCGTCGCGCCCGGGACTGGTGACGGAGGTTGGGCTCCGGCCGGTTGAGCCGCCTCGGCGGCGCGGCGGAGGGCGTCGGCCGCTTGTTGAGCCGCGGTCGCCGCGTTCTCCGAGTTGCCTCGCTGCGACTCGGCGTTCGCCTGTTCGATCGCCTGCTGTGCCCGGGCGACCTCTTCGCGGGCTTGTTGGGCCTGCTGTGCCTGCTGCGGCAGGTTGACCGGTTGCTCGTTCAGGTTCTGGGCCGCCTGGTCGAGTTGCTGGGCCAGTCGCGCGGCCTGCTCGGCCTGCCGCTCGAGAGCCGCTTGCCGAGCGGCGTTTCGCTGAGCGGCCGACTGAGCCTGCTGGGCGAGCTGGTCGGCGAGCTGTTGCTGCCGGTCCGCGAGGTCGCCGGCCTGTTCACCCGGCGTTCCCGGTTCGTTGCCACCCTGCGCATCGGCGATCTGTCGCGCCGCCTGCTCTCCCTGTTCGGCGGCCTGCTGTGCGGCTTCGGCGGCCTGCTCTAGTTGGCCCTGCCCCGCCTGCCGTGCGGCGTCCGCCGCTGAGCGGGCGAAGTCGGCCGCCTGCTGGGCCGTCTCGGACTCCGGACCGAGTTGTCGGGCCGTCTCGACGGCCTGCTCCGCGGCCTCGCGAGCCAACTGCTGCTGGGCTCGCTGCGTCTCACCCGGTCCTTGCCCCGGCATCGGCTGCCCCTGACCGGGCATCGGTTGGCCCTCGCCCGGCATCGGCTGCCCTTCGCCCGGCATGGGTTGTCCCCCCATCGGCTGGCCGCCCATCGGGTTCGCCTCCGCCACCTGTTGGCCCTGCTCGCGGCGAACCTGGTCGCGCAGTTCGCGTTGCTCGCGGGCGAGTTGCTCCGCTCGTTCGGCCGCGTGCTCCCGCGCGGCGGCCCGTTCCTCGGGGGTGCCCGCCGGGGGCTCGTTGCGAGCCAGCTGCTCCGCCCGTTTCGCGAGTCGTTCTAGGGCCTGCTCGGCCTGTTGCTGCTGGTCCGACGTCGCCTCCGGGGCGGCGTTCTCGTTGGCGGCCGTCTCGGCCGCCTGCTCCAGCTCACGGACCGCCTCGTCTCGCTCGAGCGGTGCCTCGCCCTGTTCGAGTCGCTCTTCGGCTCGCTTGCTCAGTTGCTCCTGGGCCTCGGCGACCGCCTGCCGTTCGGTCTCGCGTGCTGCCGGATCGTTCTCCTTGGCGAGCTGCTCGGTCCGCTCCCGAAGTGCGGCCTGCTGGTCGGCCAGCTCGCGAGCGTCTTTCGCCAGTCGGTCGAGCGACTCCTCACGGGCGTCGTTCTCCTTGGCGAGTTGCTCCGCGGCCTGCTGCTCGGCCTCGCGTTCGCGGGCGAGTTGCTCGCGGGCGTCCTCGTTCTGCAGTCGTTTGCGGAGCTGCTCGAGCGCGTCGGCCGCCGCCTGCTGAGCCTCGGCGTTCTCCTTCTGAAGCCGCTGGAGCTCGTCGCTGGCCGGGGCGTTCGGCTGGCCGGCGTCCTGCTCCTCGCGGCGGGCGAGTTCGTCGGCCGCCCGTTGGGCCTCCTCGGCCTTCCGCAGCGTCTCGACCGCCTCGTGCTTCGGCTGCTGAGCGTCGGAACCGGCTCGGAGCCCCTCCGTCTCCTCGCGGACGCGGGCCAGGTTCTCGGCTGCCTCCTCGCGTTCGTCGGCGTTCGGAACCCGCTCGGACTCGGCGGTCTCACCTGCCTCGGACGCGTTTTCCCGCTGCTGCTTCGCGAGTTGCTCGACGGCCTCACCCGGATCGGCCGGCTGCCGTTCGGGCAACGCCTGCTCGAGTTGCTCGAGTGCCTCGGCGGCGTCGGCGACGGCGGCGTCGGCGTGCTCGGGCGTCCCCTTGTCGAGTTGGTCGGCCGCCTCGCGGGCCGCAGCCTCGGCACGGGCTCGCTGGGGCTCGGCGGCGGGCGTCTCGAGATTCGCGATCTGCTCGGCGATCGCCTCTTGGGCGTCTGCCTGCTGCTCCCGTTCCCCGGCGTCGTCTGCACGCGCTTCGCGGGCGTCGTCACCGGCGAGTTGGGCCTCGGCCTTCTGCAGCCCGGCGACCGCCTCGCGGGCCGCCGACTCGCCGTTCGCCGCCCGCTCGAGGTCGGCGAGCGCCTGTTCGAGATCCTGCTGCGACGCCGGCACGTCCGCCGGGCGGTTCTCCTCGAGGTCGGTCACGGCCGCGGCGGCCCGCCCGACCGCCTCGCGCTGTTCCGCCTCGGCTCCGGGAGCGTCGAGCTCGGACAACTCGCGGGCCAGCGTCTCCTGCTCGCTCGCCAGCCGTTCGAGTGCCGCCTCGCGGTCGCCCGGATCGGCCTCGCGAGTCGCCTCGTCGGCCTTGTCAGCGAGGGCCTCCTGACGCTTTCGCAACTGCTGAAGCTGTTCGGCCGCGGCCTGCCGCCGCTCCTCCTCGGTCCCGATCGCCTCGGCAAGCTGCTCGAGGTTCTCGGCCGCCCGACGTGCCGCCTCGGCGGCCTGATCCGGATCGTCGTCGAGGAGGTGCTCGACGGCGTCGGCCGCTTCGTTCACGCTGCTCTGCTGCTCGTCGCGAGCGTCTCGCGGGACCTCCAGTTGTGCTGCGGCCGTCTGGACGGCGGCCTGCTCGGCGGCCTGGCGACGCCGTTCCGCGTTCGCCGCGGCTTCGTCTCCCTCGGCCGGCTCGGGCGTGTTCTCGATTCGCTCCGCGATCTCCCGCTGACGGTCCGCGAGTTGGCGAGCCGCCTCGGCCGGGTCGGCGGAGAGCTGCTCGTTTCGCCGGAGCGCCTCGGCGAGGGCCTCGAAGTCCTCGGCGGCCTGTTCCTGCTTCTCGGCCGCCTCGTCGAGGTTGCCGTTCTTCAAGGCGTCGAGCAGCTCACGGACGAGTTCGGGGTCGATCGGCTCGACCGGGAGGGCGGCGATCTCCTCGGCCTCGGCCCCCTCCTTCGTCAGTTTCTCCAACTCACGGGCGATCCGCTCCTGAGCCTCGGCGATCTCGGCTGCCTCGGTCCGGTTCCGCTCGTTCTCCTTGCGGAGGGCCTCGGCCAGTTGGTCCTGCGGCTCTGCGAGTTCGCGGGCCTTCTCGGAGAGCGCCCGCAACTCGTCGACGCCTTCCTCGCGGGCCGCGTTCAGGATCTCGTCCCGGTTCTGGAGCAACTCCTGCAGCCGGTCGGCGAGTTCGTCGCGACGCTCCGCCAGTTCGGCCTGCTGCTCGGCGATCGCCTCCATGCGGGCGAGCTGCTCGTCGGGCGTCTCCCCTTCCGGCGGGTCGGCGAGGGCCAGTTGCTCGAGGTCGGCCGCGTCGTCGGCCAGTCGGTCGGCCTGCTCGGCGAGCCGTTCGATCTCCAGCAGTTCCCGCTCGAGCGCGGCGAGGTCCTCGAAACGGCGAGCGAGTGTGGCGAGCTCCTGCTCGGCCTCGTCGAGTCGGTCCCGCGCCTCGCCCAGCGAGACCGACTTCTCGGCGACCTGCTCGTCCTCGGCCTGCTGCAGCGTCTCCGCCACGGCGGGCAGGCTCTCCCGGGCGACTCGCTGGGCGTCGTCGGCGACGTTCGCGAAGAGCGGGTGCTGTTCGAACTCCTGGGCGAGCGCCTCGATCCGCTCGGCCGTCGTCCCCTGGGACTCGGCGAGCGGCGCAATCTCGTCGTCGCGGTCGAACGCCAGTTGCTGGAGCGCGTCGCCGGCCGCCTCCTTCTGAAGCTCGTCGGCACGGTCGCGGTCTGCCGCGACCTGCTTGCGGATCGACTCGAGCCCCCTCCGCAACGCCTCGGCCCGCTGGTCCACGCGGGCGACGGCCGGCGGTGCGGCGTCCGACTTGACGACGAGTGTCCGCAGGGCCGACCAGACCTCGTGCGGGGCCGGCACCGGGCGTTCGTCGGCCGTCCGCACGCGGTACTGGACCACGGCGCCGGGTTCGAGGTCGAGGGCGGCCACGTCGATCGTGAACTCGTGGTCGAGTTCCTTCACTCCGAGGCGGTCGACGTCGACGGCCACGACCACCGGCTCGTCGCCCCGCGGGCCGAAGTGCAGTTCGAGCGCCCCGACGCCCACGTCGTCCTTCGCGTTCGCCGTGAAGCGGACGACGTCGTCCGGGCGGACCTCGGTCGTGCTGCCCGCGCCGGTGACGGCGAGCTGGGGCGGCGTGTCCCGGACCACGAACAGCGACCGCCGCGGCTCGTCCCGGTTCTCCAAGCCGTGCTGGTCGGTCAGCTCGAAGGCGAACCGCCCCGCTCGCAGGGCCTCCATCGCGAGCATTCCCTTGGTGCGGCTCTCGTCGAGTTCGAGCGACACGCGGTCGGGCGAGGTCTCGGCGGTTGCGAGCGGAGCGGCCGGGAGGTGCGGCTGCAGCCACGCTCGAATCTCCTCCTCCGGCATGGCCCCGGTGAAGCGGTCCACGGCCCGACCGTCCTCGAAGACGACCACGGCCGGCACGGCCTGAATGCCCAGGTCGCCGACGGTGGCTCGTTGGTCGTCGGCGTTCAGGCGGCCGAGCACGACCTCCTCCGCGTGGCGGCCCAGAGCCGTCTCGAGAACGGCTCCGACCGCCTCGCTCGGCTCGTTGCCGGGTGCCCAGAACTCGACGACGACGAGCTTCTCGCGGGACGCCTCGACGACCTGCTCACGGAAGTTCGCGTCGCTGAGGGGGACCGGCGTCGCCTTCGGGCCGTCTGCCGGCTCGTTCGACTTCGGCAGAGCGTCCAGCCAGACGAGTTCCGCGGTCTCCACCGGGTTGGCGAAGGTCAACTCGAACTTCAGGCCGCTCCGTTCGAAGGCCTCCATCTCGCCGATCACGCCGTCGTGACGGGTCGCGACGAGGCCGGTGTAGGCGGGCGGGTTCACGTCCAGCGTCGCCGTCACGATCTCCGGGCGATCGACCGCGGTGACGGTGAACCGCTCCGTGCGGGCGCCGTTGCCGGAGACGTCGTAGTCGAAGTCGTGCAGGACGTGCGGCCGGACGGTGACGAACGCCTCCTCCTTCGGATCCCAGTCCATCAGCTTGGAGTCGGTCTCGCCGTTCTCGTCGGTCCAGTTCATCCAGACGGCGGCTGGTCGCTCGCCGTTCTCGGTGTGCCACTTGGGGGCCGCGACGATGCGGACGTCGTCTCCGCGGGCGACGACTCGCGAACCGTCCTGGACCTCGAAGAACAGGTTCGTCACGCGGGCGTGGTTGCCGAACGGCTGGGCGAGCCGCGTCCAGAGCAGCCCGTACGCCCGGGGCGCGAACAGGAACGGCAGAAGCAGCACGGCGAGCGCCGCCGTTCCGGCACCGGCCCACCGCTTCGCCTCGGAGACCGAGGCCCGACTCGTGAACCGGGCCCGCGTCGCCCGCTTCTCCGTCTGCCGCTGCAGCAGCCTCCGCATCAACGGGGAACCACGCTGCTCCTCCGGCAGGTCGGCGTCCTCGAGCTGGACGACGGAGACGAGCCGCTCCTCCAGGTCCGGGTTCTCCGACTCGACGATCGCCGCGAGCTCGTCCTCGTCGATGGGCCGGGTGAAGGGGCGGACGACGAACCAGTAGGTCGATGCGACGACGGTTCCGACGGCCAGCAGCAGCAACCCGGCCCGCGTCCAGCCGGAGATCTCCCACGCGAGGTCGCATCCGAAGACGACGGCCAGCACGCCGAGCGTGACGAGCAGCAGAACACCCAGCCCACGCGTGAGGGCGAGCAACCGGAGCCGACGGCGAAGTTGGTCGAACCGTGACCGAACCCCTTGAGGCAGCGACGTCTGCAGGACACTGGCCACGGCGAACTCCTGTTGTCGATGGTCTCGTGGAACGCGAACGTTCCGGTCTCCTCGTCTCCGAGGACGCAGCATCGGCCCCCGGCGCAACCTGCCCGCCGAGGCCTCGCGGTCCACGCCTCATTCTTACCGAAATCGACGCGTCCCGCCACGTCCAATTCGGACGGACAGCCCTTGGGACGCAACGAGTTGCGAATCGTTCCCGTCAGATCAGCAGCAGCCCGACGGCGAGTAACAGGCAGGCGACCGCGAAGGCGTCCCGCAGGCCGAGCCGGTCGCCGCGCGCGTGCCGCCGCAGGAAGCCGAGCAGCGCCCCCGTCGGGCAGCCGAAACGGCAGTAGGCCATCGGCACGAACAGCGACGCGACCAGCCCCACGACCGCGATCACGATCGTCGGCCAACCCGCCACTCGAAACAGATACGCATCGAACGGTTCGACGTCCACGAGGCTGTAGGACCACCCGGTCACCGCGACGAGCACGACCCAGCCGAGCAGCAGCGCCGGCAGGAGTTCCAGCAGGAACGAGACTCGCCGAGAGAGGTGGACCCGCCACGGGAGACGACTCCGCAGCCACTGTTGAGCGGCCCCGTGCGGGCAGAGGTGGCTGCAGTAGACGTTTCGCTTGGTGACGACCGGCAGGACGAGAGCGGCCGCGGTCAGCAGGACGAGGCCGGCGGACGTCCGCCACGGGACGCCGTACCTCGCCCAGCCGACCAACGACGCCTGCGAGACGAGGTCGCCGTTCACCAGTCCCAAGTACCCGACGACGACCAGTTGGAACGCGACCCGGACCCAGCCGACGCCACGAAGCGACGTGAAGGCGACGACGACTCCCAACACCACGACGACCGTCGTGCCGACGTCTCGGGTCGTGGGTCGCCAGGCCGGCTCGGCTTCGTGATCCGGGGCCGCCAGCTCCGGTTCGGCCGCGGCGTCCTTCGCGGTCGCCACCAGCCCCCGTGCGACGGCCATGCTGGTCATCGTCGCCCCGGAGACCCCCTCGATCCCCTCCTCCCCGAGATCGACCTCGGCGACTCCCGCGAGCGTGCGACCCTTCAGGACGTCGAGGTAGTACGGTTCGTCGCGGACGTAGCCGACGTACGGCTCGTTGTCGTAGCTTCGTCCGAGGGAGAAGCCGACGACGGTGCCGGTCTCGTCGAGCCCGATGTACGCCTCCGTCGGTCCCTGGTAGCCGATGACGTTCTCCGCGGCGAACGCCGTTCTCAGAAGTCGGCCGACGGGCTCGCCGGAGTCGTCGAGCACCTGCCAGTTCGCTGCGTTCTCGGGATCGACCTCGAGCCGGGCCGCTGCGGGGAAGATCTCCTGGGTCGTCGCGAGCGTCGGCGGCTCCGGGAACTTCAGGGAGACGGCGAGCGGTCGGTCCCCGGCGAGCCGCCGCGCGACCGCCTGCCGCATGGCGAGGCTCGTCAGCGTCGCCCCCGAGACGGCGTCGACCTCCCGCGAGCCCGCAGCGGCCTCCTCCCAGGCGAGTCCGACGAACCCGGGCAGGAACGCGGCGTCGCGGACGACCTGTTCGACGTGCTCCTCGGTGTCCCCGCTCTGCAACACGTGCAGACCGACGACGCGGTCCTGCGGCGAGAAGCCGACGAGCACGTTCGTCGGCCCGGAGAACCCGATCGCGTCGTCGCCGTCCGGCGAGGTCTGCAGCACGTAGCCGATCCGGTTGCCGTCGGCGTCGAGGACCGTTCGCGTACGGTCGTCCGGATCGACCTCGCCGAGCGAGTCCGCCGCCGCGAACACCTCGCGAACCTCGTCCAACGACACGGAGAACGTGACGTCCCGCGCTCGCGCGGCGGCCGAACGCTCCCGTTGGGCGAGGTGCACGACCACCACGATCGCCACGAAGACCGAGACGCGGGCCACGTGAACGGCAAGTGCCCGAAGTCGCCGTGGCGAACGCGTGTCGTTCACCGTCTTCGCCACCCGTCCACCCGTTCCCGCGTCCACGTTCGCAGGTCGTCGTCCAAGCCCAGGTCGCGGTCGTAGTCGACGGCCCCACGGCGGTACGGGCCGCGGTCGTACGTCTGGTGGAACACGTACTGCAGGTCCAGCGTCGTCTCCGGCTCACCCTCGCGAAGCGGGACGGCGATCACGGGCAGCGGCTGCCGCAGGTAGGCCGGGAACAACTGCAGAGACATGTCCGGCACGCGTTGCCACGCCCGGTTCACGAGCGCGAGGTACTCCGGGTCGGCGTCGAAGTCGGCGAGGCGGGCGAGCAGCATCGACCCGGAGAACGTGCGGTCGCCGTCTCGCAGCAGGTCGATCTCGACGAGCGACGTCCGGCTGTCGATCACCTCCTCCCGTTTCCTCAAGTAGAGGTCGCGGTCCTTCCCCGGCCGCTTGTTCGTCGGGCTGAGAATCTCGATGACGGTGATCACCGCGTGTTCGCCACGGGCGTCGCGGATCTCGACGAAGTTCACCTCGCGGGGGTCGCTCCCGATCTGCACCTCCACGAACGGGGCGACGTCGGCCCTCGGTTCGGCAACGGCGACCGCTCCCGCACCCCGTTCGAGCTCCGGACCGCGAACGGCCACGTCCGGGACGATCCGTCGAATCCGCCCCTCGTCGACGATGCCGACCTCCTCGCGAACGCCCAGCTGGGCGTACAGGTCGTCCGGCAGTGCACCGTTCAGCGCCGCCCGGATCTCCCCCGCGAGGGCGTCGTGGAAGTCCGGCCACAGGGCGGGATCCTCGAGGAACGGATCCATACCGGGGAACGGGGAGGGCATGTCGTCGGCTCCAGTGAGTTCACCGGCATTCTACTCGTTCGCGCCCGCCGAAGTCGGAACGAGCTGTGCGGCGTCTGCGTGGACGAAGCCGTTCGCTCCCTTCGACGACAGCGTGACGCTGACCGTCTCGCCGGCCGACAGGTCGAACGTGCCGACGGAGACGAAGCCGTCGTCGACGGGCGGCTTCGCCCGCATGTCGATCTCCGCCGACGTCTCGACCTCACCCGACTTCAGCAAGACCGCGGCGTTCGAGGCCCGGTTCTCGTGCGGTTGGTAGGCGAGTCGCACCTCGTACTTGCCCGGCTTCTCCGCCTTCAGCTCGAAAGTGATGGTCGCGTTCGACCTCGCCCCGGCGTACAGGTAGCCGTAGCCGACGTACCCCTTCAGGCCGTTCCCCTCGGTCCAGCCGCCCGTCTTCTTGGCGTCCCGGTCGTCGACGACGACGCCGGCGAGCTTCTTCGGGTCGAGCCCGGTCGGCGGCCCGTAGCCGGGGGGCAGGTCGGGGACGTCGTCGGGGATGACGACGCTGGCGTCCGCGATGTCCACCCGACGGGCCTTGCCGGGCAACTTGAGCAGCTCGTCCATCTCGGCCCAGTAGTTCTCGTAGACCTCGCGGGGCGAGCAGTCGCGGTCGGTGCAGACGTAGGCCGCCTTCCCGACCACCTCGCCCATCATGCCGCACGTCTTCATCACGCGGACCGTGCCGAGCGCCTTGTGCGTGACGCTGATGCAGCGGCCCGCCATGAAGAGGTTGTCCACGTTCCGCGAGTAGAAGCAGCGGTACGGCACCGGGTAGCCGTAGTTCCGGTCCACCCGGCGGTCGTGCACGGCGATCGAGATGAACGGGTTGTCCGGGAACTTCTTGGCGAACTGCTTCTTGGGGTAGTGGAGGTCGATCGACCACGTGCTCGGGACGCAGCCGTCCTTGAAGTCCTTCTTCGTGACGATGTCCTCCTCGGTGAGAATCACGTCCCCCAGCAGCCTTCGCGACTCCCGCGGCCCGCCGATGTAGGCGATCCAAGTGAGGTACGCCGTCCGGTGCTTCGCGGCCCCGCCGCGGTTCTTCATCGCGTTGAACGCCCCGTAGACGGCCCGCAGGTTCCAGTCCCGGATTCCCTCGGCGTCGCCGATGGCGTCCTTGTCGAACCCGCTCTCCCAGAACCACTGCCCGTGGTGGTCCCGCGGGTACGGGAAGTCCGGCATGTCGAGGTCGAGCGCCCATGGCGTCCTTGGGAACTCGACCTGCTCCTCCCCCTCGGCCCAGGCCCACATGTTGCTCATGCCCATGCGGCCTTTCTCGGTCATGTCCCAGTCGGCCTCGGCAAGGTGGCCGATGGTGCCGTGACCGGTCGCGTCGCAGAACAGCGTCCCGGTGAACCGCTTGATCGCCCCGGTCCGGGTGTCGAACGCGTGCACGGCCTGAATCGTCCGGCTAGCCGTCTTCCCTTCCAGCTCCGCCTTCCGTTCCTCCTCCTTGGTCGGCCCGGTCGACTCCACCTTGTACGCGTGGTGGTGCAGGAACAGGTCGATCCGGGGCTCGTCGCGGACGATCTTCTCCTTCTTCGCGTCGCCGAACTCCTCGTAGGTGCCGGGCGACTTCTTGGCGTTGTCGGCGAACTCCTCGACGATCTCGCCGATGCGGGGGTACTTGCCGCGGCGGATGTTGCCCATGGCCCACACGCGGACCTCGCTCGAACCGTTCCCGCCGAGCACGCCGCGGTTCTGGATCAGTGCGACCTTGCAGCCCATTCGCGCCGCCGAGAGGGCTGCCCCCATGCCGGAGTACCCGCCGCCGACCACCACCAGGTCGTACCCGCTCTCCTCGATCGGCTCCTCCGGCAGCCCGAGTGCCTGCTTCCGCCAGTTCGGAAGAATCGCCCCCTCGTTCGGCGGGGCCTCGTCGCCGGTGGTGAACCAGATCGCGTCACACCGGCCGTCGAAGCCGGTCAGGTCGTTGAGGGCCAGCGAGACCGACTTCTTCGTGATCTCGACCGTGCCGCCGTCGTGCCAGAACCACTCGGCCCCCTTCGTCCCGAACGTCTCGCCGAGCGGCTTGCCGTCGACGAGCACCTCGAACCGACCCGGCGTCCCCGGTGCCTTCCACCGGGCCACCCAGTCCTTCGTCCGCACGAACACGCGGTACGTCCCGACCTCCGGGAACTCGACCGTCGTCGTCGCGTCCTCCACCGGCCGCCCCAACCCGTGGGCCAGCAGGTACGGCGACCCCATCTCGCCGACGAACTGCGTGTCCAACTTCCACCCTCCGTGCTCCTCGAACGCCTCGGCCTCGACGAACACGTCGGCCGCGAAGGCAGGGAGAGCCGGGAGAAGCAGAAGAGCGATCGCAAGGCGGGTCGTCATGATGAGACTCTCGAGGCAGAGCGTGCAGCGGAAACCAGTCGATCCTCCATTCGATTGGACCACAACGCCCGCGTCAATCGCCAGAAACCAGCGTGGCAAGGCCGTGGTGGTTCAACGCCGAGCTCGCGGAGACCAAAGGGAAGCAACGGGGGCACGGCTGGCTGACGGCACCCGTCGCGACGAGTTGGGCGTCGGCTACTCCGCTCGGCCCCGATACTGCATCCACCGCTGGCGGGCTTGCTGCCGAGTCTCGTCGGTGCGGAACCCGAACTGTCCGTACTGCCTGTAGTCGTTCCGCCCGAGGTCACTGTCTCCAAGACCCTCGAACCCGTACTCGGTGAGTTCTTGCTCCGTGAGCAGGACGCACGCTGCGAGAGCCACGTCCCCGAGTTGGCACAGGCGGACGGAGCCGTTCGGAGTCCGGGTTTGGCCCACGTACCCCTTGTCCCCGAAGTTCTTCTCGAGCAAGTCCACGTCTTCGATCCCACCGAACTTGGCCAGAAAGAGCATGGCCTGTGCCTGATACGACCGGCCGCCTCCACGTCTGTTGACCGCGATCCGCCGTGCGAGGTCTTTGCACTTGCCCAACTCGAAGTACGTGACGAGGCGGAACAACGCGTACTGCTGCCCGGCATCGGCTTTCTCACCGGCCCGCAGAATCCATCTCTGAAGGAGGGGCCGCACGTTCGGGTCCGTTCTCGCGAACAGCGTTTGGGCCTTCGAGACGAGGTACCCGGCGATCACGGCACTCGTCTTCGGATCAGGTTCGCCCGTCTCGCAGTTGAGCGCGAAGATCGCGGCCGTGACGGCCCCCTTGGCGAACAACGACGTCGTGGGACGGGTCCGAGGGTCCTGCCGGAGGTACTCCGCGACGAAAGCCGGGCAGCGCTCGGGGTCGGTCTCGGCGAGCGTTAGGAGTTCCGGGGCGGCGGACTGCATCTCGACGAAGAGCCTTCGCGTCCGCAGGTTGTCCTCGAGCAACTCCGTCAGCCTCCGCCAACTCGCCTGGTTGGCGCTCGGCTGCGCGAACCGACCCTTCAGGAATCCCGCACGGAGGACTCGGCTCGCTCGTCGGGCAACCTCGCGGTCGTCACTCTCTGCGGCAGACCGTAGGTCCTCGAACGCTTCCTGTCCCCTGTCGACGAGCAACCGTGTCGCCCGTTCCCGGCGTTCGTACGACTCTGCTCCGAGGTCCGCGACGAGTTCCAGTACGCTCGTCTGGTTCGTCGGCGACACGATACCGCTCGCGCGCCCCCCGCTGGCTGCTCCCGCCTTCTCGACTTGGGCCGGCACGAGGCACGTAATCATGGCCAAAGCATGTGGGTAGAACACCGGACTCTCCGAATTCGCACAAAGCGACAACTCCCCGACATCCTTGGCGACCACCGTGCTGGAACCAAGCCTCCGCGTTGCGAAAAGGTGCGGGTGCCAGTGACACCGAGTGTCTCCAGAACCGGACTCACTCCGTGCGCCACCTGCTCCTCGCCAGTACTGTGGACGCTCGCGGCTTGTGTGTTTGACGATCAGGAGACTCGGGAACGCGGAGCAGCTTCTCGCGAGCAAGCCTCCGTTGCCGAAGAACACTTGCTAGAGGACCGTGGCACCCGGCGCCAGAAACCTGCGGTGGGGGGGGGCGTGGTGATTCAATGCCGAGACGTACGGTCCGCGTTGCGACCCTATTCGCGCAAGCGGATTGGGAAAGCCTCAAACCAGAAGGGAACGGACACCTGTTGCCGTTCGCGAGGCAGGTCGAACTCGGCTCGAACCCCATCGGAGAACGGGTTCGTCCCGGGGAGTCGAACGGAATAGACGTCCTTGTTTCGGCCCTCGCCAATGCCGTCGCTCAGTACGCGTCCAGCCGAATCGACCAGTCGATACGCAGAGACAGTCTCGAAGGGATGACGGGAACTGAACGTGGTGACGTCAGCTGTCGCTTCAACTCTGATGAGCCGCAACGCTTGAAGTGCAGCCTCGTTCTCGGGAGCACTCAACTCAGCGACCGGATCGAACTGCACCGTACGGACGTCGTCGATGAACACGAAATCGACTGTCCCAGACAGTTCGTCCAGCACCGCCGGGTACTCCCCGTCGATCCTGAAGCTGCATCGTACAACTTCATCGACACCCTCCTCGGGTAGCGATCGACGAAGCCGGTCGTTGGTCATGCCGAACATGGTGAACTCGGTAAGCGTCTCCGAGTCGGCGACGGCTGTTGCGTCGTTTGCGGACCCATGGTGGGAGTACGTCGGAAGAGAACTGACCTCGACGGAGACCGAGACGTTGAGTAGCGCCCCAGCGGCCCCCTCTCGCCTCCATCCGCCCGCACTGAAGTTCACACCGAATGCCGGACTGCCTGCCCTCATCGATCAGTCCCACTCTCCAGCAGTTCGAACCCCTGCGGCCCTCCGCGTCTCCGCGACCTCTGCGTTTCAATCCCCCGATCCACCGACTCGTCGAACGGCCAGGCAGACGTTGTGGCCGCCGAAGGCGAAGCTGTTGCTGACGGCGTACTCGACGTCCGCCGTGACCGCTTCGTGTGGGGTGTAGTCGAGGTCGCAGTCGGGGTCGGGGTCGTCGAGGTTGATCGTCGGCGGGACGAGGCCGTTCTGGAGGGTGAGCGTGCAGGCGAGGAGTTCGAGGCCGCCGGCGGCGCCGATGAGGTGGCCCGTCACGCTCTTCGTCGAACTGACCCGCAGCCGGCTCGCCGACTCGCCGAACGCTAGCTTGAGGGCCCGCGTCTCGATCGCGTCGTTCATCGGCGTGCCGGTGCCGTGGGCGTTCACGTACGTCCGGCCGGCGATGTCGCCCGCGTCGAGCCCCGCCATCCCGAGGGCCTGGGTGACGGCCGCGGCCGCGCCGGTTCCGTCCGGTTTCGGGGCGACGATGTGGTACGCGTCGGTCGAGACGCCGTAGCCGACGACTTCGGCCCGCGGCTTCGCCCCCCGCCTGGCGACGCTCTCCTCCGACTCCAGCACGACGATGCCGGAGCCCTCGGACATGACGAGGCCGCGGCGGTTCGCGTCGAACGGCCGACACGCCTTCTCGGGGGTCTCGTCGAACCCGGTCGCCATCGCCTTCATGCGGATGAACGACGCCATGCCGAGTCGCGTCAGCGAGGACTCGCTGCCCCCGGTGATCACCACGTCGGCCGTGCCGCGGCGGATCATCTCGTACGCGTCGACGACCGCCTGAGCGGACGAGGCACAGGCACAGCTGGTCACGTAACTCGCCCCGGTGGCGCCGAAGGCGAGGCAGACGTTGCCGGCGGTCGCGTTCGGCATCAACTCCGGAATGGTGTGCGGACTGACCCGCCCTGGCCCCTTCTCCAGCAGCCGTTCGGTCTGGATCTGCAGCGTCTCCATCCCGCTGAGCCCGGCCCCCAGCACAACGGCGACCCGCGGCCCGAGATCGGCCTGAGGCAACCCGGCGTCCGCGAGGGCCTCACCCGCTCCGATGACGGCGAAACGCGTCGCCCGGTCGAGGTGCCGCCACTGCTTCACCTCGAGGAACGCCGGCTCGTCCAACTCGCCCGGCACCTCGCCCCCGATGCCGCACGCGAGGTCCGCCGTCTCGATTCGCGTGAGCGGCCGAATGCCCGACCGGCCTGCGACGAGGGCCTCCCAAGTCGTCGGCACGTCGTTCCCGACCGGCGTGACCGCCCCCAACCCCGTTACGAACACCCGCTGCATCGCCGTCGCCGCCGTGGACCTTCGATTCGTGACACGAACCGTTGATCATCAGCCGGAACGAACGGCCGTCAAGTCCGACGCGTGTCGGCGGTCGAGCACCGCGGCGGGCGGGGGGTGTGAGCCCCCCGGTTTCGCGTCGTCACCGGTGGTCGCGACCGAACGAGTGGGAACGCGTCACCGGCCGGCTCACACCGGCCGCTCGCCTCTGCGCATCGAACTCCCGCGTCTTCGTCTACGATGCCGTCCGCATCGCCGACTCCTTCCGGGACCTCGCCATGATCTCCGCCGACTTCCGCCAACGCCTCGCCGACGGAGACCGCCTGCTGGGGACGATGCTGACGCTGCCTTCGCCGGCCGTGGCGGAGGCGGTCAGCCTGCTCGGGTTCGACTGGTTCTTCGTCGACGGCGAGCACGGTCCGCTGAGCACGGGGGACGTGCAGTCGCTGCTGCAGGCGGTCGCCGGGCGGGCGGCGTGCCTCGTCCGGGTGCCGGCACTCGA
>JANQQW010000071.1 GCA_028284885.1 Planctomycetaceae bacterium | reverse complement strand
CGGGTAGCCGCTCGACGAGGTAGCGAAGTGCCTCGAAGGAAGCCGATCCGGACCCGATGATCGGCGCGACCCGCAGCGACGTCAGCGGGACGCCCGTCGACGAGAGTGCCTCCTCGACGTCACGCCGCGACCAGACGTAGTCGTCGTGGCCGACACGGCGATCGCCGAGGGTGCCTAGGTAGACGATCCGCTCCACGCGGGCCTCGGCGGCCGCGCGAGCAGTCGCCCGAGCGAGTTCTCGGTCCTGCGACCCCGACCCGCCGTGCCCGCCGAGGACGGCGTCAATCAAATAGTACACGGCCGAGCAGCCACGCAGGGCGTCGGTCGCCTCCCGCTGGTCCGTGAGGTCGCAGGCGACGACCTCGACCCGCGGATCGTCTCGCCACGGCCGAGCGTCGAGTTTTCGCGGCTCACGGGCCAGACAGCGGACGGCGAATCCCGCGTCGAGAAGACGTGGAACCAGCCGGCCGCCGACGTAACCCGTCGCGCCGATGACGGCGATCGTAGAGTTTCTAGCGCGCAAATCGCCCTCGATGTGCGAGTCTCCTGCCTCTCCGCGGGACTATCCGCCGAACGCCACGATGCGCAACGGCTTTCCTCACAAGTTCTTGGACATTTGGAGTCCCCACACAACCATTGTCCGTAATCCCGTGCCGTCGAGTGCTCTCGATGCCCGATTCCTCGAACTCCAGCTTCCGCGTCGGCATCCTCGGTGCCGGGCTCTCCGGACTCTCGTGTGCCCGGCATCTCCACTCGGCCGGGGCCGCAGTGCGAGTCTTCGAGGCCTCGGACGACGTGGGCGGACGGGTGCGGACCGACTTGGTCGACGGATTCCGCCTCGACCGCGGCTTCCAGGTGCTGCAGACGGCCTATCCGGAGGCCCGTCGCGTGCTCGACTACGACGCCCTCCGTCTGAAGCCGTTCGCCCCCGGGGCTCTCGTGCGGACCGGCGACGCGCTCCAGCCGATGGCCGACCCGTGGCGTGCTCCGTCGAAGGTGCTCGGCACGCTCTGCAACGGCATCGGCACGCTTCGTGACCGTTGGAAGCTGGCCGGTCTGAGGCGTCACGTGACCGCCACGCAAGCGGCCGACCTCTGGGCAGCGGACGACGAGCCGACCGACACGCACCTTCGCAAGACCCTCGGCTTCTCGGACGACCTCGTCGATCGGTTCTTCCGGCCGTGGTTCGCCGGCGTGTTCCTCGAACCGGGCCTCGAGACGTCGAGTCGGTTCTTCGAGTTCACCTTCTCCATGTTCGCAACCGGCGACGCCTCGCTGCCGGAAGAGGGCATGCAGGCCATTCCGCGGCAACTCGCCAGCGGGCTGCCGGACGGCGCCGTCGAGTTCGGCAGTCCGGTCGAAGGAATCGACGGTTCCACGATCGTCCTGCCGAACGGCCGCCGCGAGACGTTCGACGCCGTCGTCGTCGCCACCGAGGCCCCGGCCGCCCGGCGACTCCTCGGCGAGACACTGGACGTGACCGCGTCCCGATCGACCACTTGCCTGTACTTCGCCGCGGAGAAGGCACCGCTCGACGACCCGATGCTCGTGCTGAACGGCGACGGCGACGGGCCGGTCAACAACTGCTGCGTGCCGAGCAACGTCGCCGCCTCCTACGCCCCGGCGGGAGCGGCCCTCGTCAGTGTCTCGGTCGTGGGAACCCCGCCGGCACCGGTCGCGCAACTCGAGGACGCCGTCCGGTCGCAGCTCCGGGGCTGGTTCGGCCAGGCCGTGAACGACTGGCGGTGTCTTGCAACCTACACCATCCCGCACGCCCTCCCCGCCCAACCGGCCGGGCGACCGGACGGGCGAAGCCGCGAGGTCCGTTTCGCACCGGGCGTCTACGTCTGCGGCGACCACCGTCACACGGCGTCGATCAACGGCGCGATGCTGAGCGGCCGCGACGCGGCGACCGCCCTCCTCGACGACCTCGCGACCGAGACCGACTGAACGCTTCGAGCCGTCCGACTGCCGACGTAGAGAGAGGCAAGCGCATGAAAGCCGCAGTGCTGCTGACAACGGTGCTGGTCACCTCCACCGTCCATGCCGGCGACTGGCCGGGATGGCGGGGGCCGAACGGCAACGGCATCGCCCCGGAGGGCCGGTTCCCGACCGAGTGGTCCGAGCAGGAGGGCGTCCGCTGGAAGGTCCCCCTGCCCTCGGGCAGCAACAGCTCGCCGATCGTCCACGGCGACCGCGTCTTCGTCACGGCCGCCGAGGACGACGGTCGCTTCCGCGGCCTCTACGCGTACCGGCGAACGGACGGCAAGCGGCTGTGGCGGACGGGCGTCGAGTTCACCGGCAAGGAGTCGACCCATCGAGGCAATCCGTACTGCTCTGCGACGCCCGTCACCGACGGCCGGGTCGTCTGCGCGAGCTTCGGTTCCGCCGGTCTCGTCGGCGTCTCCGTCACCGGCGAGCTGCTGTGGAAGGTCAATCTCGGCCCGCTGGAGCACGTCTTCGGCAACGCGTCCTCACCGATTCTCTTCGACGACCTCTGCGTGCTGTGGTGCGGGCCGGGTCGTCGGCAGTTCGTGCTCGCCGTCGACGTGCGGACGGGCGAGGAGCGTTGGCGGTTCGACGTGCCCGGCGGGAAGCCGGACTACCGGCAGCCGTCCGACTGTGTCGGGTCGTGGGCGACGCCGGTGCTCGTCGAGGCCGAGGGGCGAACCCAGCTCGTCGTCCCGGCCCCCGAGCAGCTCGTCTCGCTCGACCCGAAGACGGGCGAACGGCTCTGGTTCGCCCGCGGGCCGGGCAAGCTCGCCTACGCGTCGCCCGTGGTCTGGAACGACCTCGTCGTGCTGCCGTCCGGCTTCCACGGCCCGATGCTCGGCGTGCGGACGAACGGCCGCGGCGACGTGACCCGCACCCACGTCGCGTGGACGCGTCGAGACCGGCAACCACAGCAGATCGGGTCGCCCGTGGTGGTCGGCGACAAACTCGTCCGCGTCACGGAGGGGGGCGTCGCGGAGGTGCTCGACCCTCGCACGGGGCTGGCGCGGGACGACGGCCGGGATCGCGTGACCGGCCAGACGTGGGGCAGCCTCGCCGTCGCGGACGGCCGGTTCTACGTCTGCAGCCTGAAGGGAGAGGTCGTGGTCTTCGACGAGAAGTTGGAGATCGTCTCCCGCAACCAGCTCGACGACCGCATCGGCTCGGCCCCGGCGTTTTCGGACGGCGACGTCTTCGTTCGCGGGTTCGAGAACCTGTACTGCATCTCCGACGAATCCGACTAACGGGTGGCCGACTCCTGTTCCAGCACGCGTTCGAGCGCATCGCGAATCGTCATCGGCTCGACCGGGAAGGCCTCGCGGGCCGACGTCTCCCGGACGACCGTCGGATTGCGGAGCCCCTCCACGAGATGACGACCGACCTCCGCGGTGGCCGGGGTGACCAGGCCCAGCCACAGGCTCGACAGGTACGGCGTGAGCAGCGGTACGGAGATCAGCAGCCGACGCAGACCCCGCAGCCGGGCGTACTCGCGGATCATCTCGCCGTAGGTCGCGACGTCGGCCGCCCCGATCTCGAACACGCGGCTCTCGCCGGCCGGCCGGTCCAACGCCGCCAGCAGGTAGGCGAGCACGTCGTCGACGGCGATCGGCTGCGTCGGCGTCGCCAGCCAGCGGGGGCAGATCATCACCGGCAGCCGCTCCGTCAACGACTTCATCAACTGGTACGACAGGCTCCCCTCGCCGATCACCATTCCCGCCCGGAACTCGATCGTCTCGACGCCCGAGTCGCGGATGATCTCACCGACCTCGTGCCGGCTTCGCAGGTGCGGGGAGAGCTTGGGGTCGGATTCGTCGCCGAGGCCGCCGAGGTAGACGATCCTCCGGACGCCTGCGTTCCGAGCAGCCGCCGCGAAGTTCCCGGCCGCCACCCGGTCCTGCTCCTCGAACCGGGCCGACGACGCCATCAGGTGGACCAGGTAGTAGGCCGTCCCGACGCCCGCGAGCCCCCTGTCCAGCGACTCGCGGTCCAGCACGTCGCCGGCGACGACCTCGGTTCGCTCGCCGACCGTGGACTCGAGCTTCACGGGGCTCCGGGCCAGGCATCGCACGCGACCGCCGCGGGCCTCGAGCAAAGGCAGCAACCGCCCGCCGACGTACCCGGTGGCCCCCGTCAGCAGGACCGTGTCGCCGGTCTCCTCGCTCGTGTTGGACATCCCGACCTCCCCCGCGGAAAGACTGCCAAGTTACACTCCAGCCGGTCATCGAGCGAGGTGGGCATGTTGTCGCCGTGGAAGCCGTCCGTCGAACGGGTCGCGAGGCTGGTCGACGGGGAGAGGCACGAGGAACTCACGTACGACGCCGTCGGAGCGACCGCTTCCTCGCCACCTCCCGGGTACGTCCTCGACCACACCCGGGTTCGGCTCGGAGAGGGGGACGAGGACTTCCGGGCGGCGAGTCTCGCGATTCGCGAGTGGGAGCAGTTCCGGACCGGTTGGCTGGAGGTCGCTCCGAGGGGAGTCCCCGTTCGCGAGGGCGAGGTGGTCGCTGTGGTCGCACGCGTCTTCGGCCTGTGGACGCTCAACGCCTGTCGGATCGTGTACGTCGTCGACGAGCCCGGCCGGCGGTTCGGTTTCGCCTACGGCACGCTCCCCTCGCACGCGGGCTCCGGGGAGGAACGCTTCGTCATCGAGCGGGACGACGACGGCGCGGTCTGGTACGACGTGCTCGCCTTCTCGCGGCTGCGGCACCCACTCGCGCGGCTGGCCCGCCCGTTGGTCCGGCGGTTTCAGAAACGGTTCGGGCAGGACTCGGCGAACGCAGTCCGCCGGTTCGTGACGGCGAACCGCTCGACCGACGGGCCGGCGCCCGAGTGAACCGCATCGAACGTTCGTTGGAGGCAGACGTGGCTGACGACCTGGACTGGGAACGACTCGACTCGCGGTACGCGGACGACCTGATCCTGTTCCGCTCGCGGTTCGACCGCCTTCGCCACCCCGGCAGCGGCGAGGTGTTCGAGCGGCTCGTGCTGGAGTCGGTCGACTGGGTGAACTGCGTGGCCGTCACGGAGGACGGCCGGCTCGTAATGGTCAGGCAGTTCCGTTTCGGGATCGCTGCGTCCACGCTCGAGACCCCCGGCGGCATGGTCGATCCCGGCGAGGACCACGCCGCCGCGGTTCAGCGAGAACTTCGCGAGGAGACCGGCTTCGGCGGCGGAACGTGGTCCTACCTCGGAGCGGTCGAACCGAACCCCGCCTTCCACGACCACCTCTGCCACCACTGGCTGGCCGAGGGCGTCCGACCGCTCGGCGAGCCGCGGCCCGGTCGGGGCGAACGAATCGAGGTCGTCTCGATGACGGCCGCCGAAGTCGTCCGGTCCGCCCGCGACGGAGAGATCCGGCACGCCCTCGCGTTGTCCGCCCTGTCCAGGGTGCTGGACCTGTGGGGAACGCGAAACGCCGAAGTCGCTGACTGAGCCGGCCAACGCATCGCCGCCCCAACCGCTCAGCGGACGAACCGGGCTCGATACCGCGCGGGCGTCATGCCGGTCGTCTCGCGGAACCGGCGCGTCAGGTGGCTCTGGTCCGCGAAGCCGACCTCCGTCGCGATCTCCGCGATCGACGCCGACGTGGTCGTCAGCAGCGTCCGTGCCGCCTGGATGCGGACCGACTGCAGGTACCGCTTCGGCGTCATCCGCAGCAGCTCTCGGAACCGCCGGTTGAAGTGCGTCGACGAGAGTCCCACGAGTGCGGCCATCTCACTCATCGAGATCCGCTTCGCGTAGTGCTGCTCGATGTGTCGGACCACCGGGACGAGTTCCTGGAAGTACCGGGCCAGGCTCTCCGGCTCCTCGATGCGGTACATCGCCCCGGCGATGCCGACGACCGAGTCGTCCGCGCCGAACAGCGGGGTCTTCGTCGAGACGTACCACCGCGGCACCCGTCGACGATGCAGCACCAGCCACACCTGCCCCGGCAACGGTCGCCGGCTCCGCATCACCCGGCGGTCCTCGTCGACGTACGCCTCGGCCAGCAGCGGTGGGTGAAAGTCGTGGTCGGTTCGTCCCAACGCCTGCGACTCGTCCGCGAGCCCGTGGTTCTCCAGGAACAAAGGGCTCACCTTCACGAACCGGCTCTCGTCGTCCTTCGCGTAGAAGTACGTCTGCGGCAGGTGGTCGAACAGCTCGAACAGCGAGTCGAGCCGCGGCCCCCGCGCGAGGAACCGGTCGAGCACGTCGTCGGGTTCGGCGGTCGAGCGCATGGTCAAAACGTAACAAACCTTACGACGCTCGTTCAAGACGTGCGCCGCCCCGTGCGCCTATCATGTGTCGTATGGTTGGTGGTTCTCCGTGCGGAAGGTCGACGATGAAAGCCCTGCAAACTACGGTCCTGCTGGCGGTGACGTCGGCCGGCGTCGTCCTCGCCGAGGAACCCGTGCGATTCGGGCGGGACGTGCTGCCGATCCTCTCGGACCGCTGCTTCCACTGCCACGGGCCGGACGAGGCGCACCGCGAGGCGGATCTGCGGCTCGACGTTCGCGCGGACGCCGTCGCCGACCGGGGCGAGTACGCGGTCGTCGTGCCGGGCTCGCCGGGGAAGAGCGAGCTGCTCGCGCGGATCACGTCGGCCGACCTGGACGTCCGCATGCCGCCCGCCGACGCCCACCGCAAGCCGCTCACGCCGGGCGAGGTCGACGTGCTCCGGCGGTGGATCGCCGAAGGAGCCGAGTGGGGACGGCACTGGGCCTTCGTGAAGCCGACGAAGTCGCCGGTCCCCGAGGGCGAACACCCGGTCGACCGGTTCGTCGAACGTCGACTGGAGAAGGAGGGGCTCGTGCTGTCACCGCGGGCCTCGAAGCGGGCGCTCGTTCGTCGGCTCTCCTTCGACCTGACCGGACTGCCGCCGACCGACGAGGAGGTCGAGCGGTTCCTGGCCGACGACTCGCTCGAGGCGTGGGAGTCGTTGGTGGACCGGTACCTCGCCTCGCCGCACTTCGGCGAGCGGATGGCAATGTGGTGGCTCGACGCGGCCCGCTACTCCGACACCGACGGCTACCAGCAGGACGCCGACCGGACGAACTGGGCATGGCGGGACTGGGTCGTCGAGTCGTTCAACGAGAACAAGCCGTTCGACGAGTTCACCGTCGAACAGTTCGCCGGCGACCTGCTGCCCGACGCGACCCCCGAGCAACGTCTCGCCACCTGCTTCCACCGGAACCACATGACGAACGGCGAGGGAGGCCGGCACCCGGAGGAGTCGCGGATCGACTACGTCATCGACCGCGTGAACACGACCGGCACGGTCTGGCTGGGCCTCACGCTCGGCTGCAGCCAGTGCCACTCGCACAAGTTCGACCCGGTCTCGCACCGCGACTACTACCGCATGTTCGCCTTCTTCGACAGCATCGCCGAGGACGGCCG
>JANQQW010000388.1 GCA_028284885.1 Planctomycetaceae bacterium | reverse complement strand
CGTCCGACCCGCGGGGCTCGTTGACGACGGCCGAGCGGTACGCGTCGAACTCCTCGGCGAACCGCCGGCGACGCTCGGCGAGCGAGCCGGTGCCGAGGTCGGGCAGGCCGTCGACGACGACGCGAGTCGGCTCGCCGCCGGTGTGGCTGTCGACGACGCGAACTGGTTCGAGGGAGTTGAAGGACACGGGGAGCTCCACGGGGAACCCGTCAGTCTCGACGGTGACGGGGGCGGCTGCAATCGACGACGACGGAATGGTGCATCCGATTTCCGGCGGTGAACCCATACACGAGCGATGCGACGACCGGGCCCCCTCACCCCGACCCACTCCCCCGCAGCAACGTCGCAACCGTCGGGCCATCGAGTGCGGGGGGAGTGGGAGCCAGAGCGGCCGGGAATCCGGCTAGGGCTGGGCGAGGGTTCCACCTATCCTACGCGCCGACCTGGCGACGCGACCCCGAGACCGCACGGCGATGGACTCCACGTACCTCGAGGCGATTCTGCTGGGCATCCTGCAGGGGGTGGCGGAGTTCCTGCCGATCAGCTCCTCGGGGCACTTGGTCATCGGCGGCGCGGTCCTCCGCGAGTTCACCGGGCGGGTCGTGAAGCCCGACGAGAACCTGCAGATGAACATCGCCCTGCACGCCGGGACGTTGCTGTCGATCCTGGTCTACTACCGTCGCGACGTGCTGCGACTGTTCACGCGGCCGCGGATGTGCGGACTGCTCGTGCTCTCGACGCTCCCGCTGGTCGTGCTGGGGCTGACGGTGAAGAACGAGATCGAAGGTGTGTTCGAGACGCCGCTGTACGCGGGGGTCGGGCTGCTGGTGACGGCGGCGCTCCTGTTGTGGACGACGACGTTCGACAAGGAACGGGACGGTTTGGAGAACGTCACCGCCTGGCAGGCGTTCGCGGTCGGACTGTTCCAGATGGTGGCGATCATGCCGGGCGTCTCGCGGTCGGGCAGCACGATCGCCGGCGGGCTCGGCGTGGGGCTCGACCGGAACGCGGCGACGACGTACTCGTTCCTGATCGCGATCCCGGCGATCAGCGGGGCGGTCGTGCTGTGCGTGAAGGACGTCGTCACGTCGTCCGCGGCCACCGCGCCGCCGGTCGCGCCGCTGCTCGTCGGGGCGGTCGTCTCGTTCGTCGTCGGCTGGGCGTCGTTGGGGATGCTGGTGCGAGTCGTGGCGCGGGGCCAGCTGCACTGGTTCGCCGCCTACTGCGCGACCGTGGGGACGGCGACGATTCTCTGGCAGATCGTCGCCGCGTCCCAACCCGGCTGAAGCGGTCCCGGCGGATCAGAAGTCGGGGACGCTGCCGCCGCTGCCGACGGGCGCCCCGCCTCCCGTGCCGCGGTTCGAGCCGCTGCCGGCGTCCTTCTTCACCCCCGGCTTCGGGGCCCGGTCACGCAGCTCGAGTGCCTCGAGGGCGACTTCGAACCCGGTCTGCAGGGAGGTCCGGTTCGTAGCGTCGGCCGGCATCAGCAGGACCACGACGCCCTGCACGTCGTTCGTGTCGTACTCCGCGAGGATCGCGTCGTACGTCGTCCCGTCGATCGGGGTGCCGAGCTCGGTCGGCGGCGAGACGTCGAACCGGCGGATCGTTCCGAACGACCCGCTCTTCGGCATCACGACCCGGGTCGAGGTCAGGTCGACCGGCTCGAACTGACGACGGAACGAACGTCCGAAGCGTTCGACGAAGCCGAGGGCCGGGTGCGGGCTCTTGCGCGTGGGGGTGACCCAGAGTTCGTAGTTGTCGGCGGCGAACAGGTAGGCCTTCTTCTTGCCGTCCGCGGTCGGCACGTCCTTCACGAAGACGCCCCGCAGCCCCTCGAGGTCGCTCTCGACGAAGTCCGGCACGAGCGGGACGGGTTCCTCGGTGTCCGCGTTCGGGTCGTACTGGGGCGTGAAGCCCTGCGGCGGGCGGAGGTAGGTGAAGTTGCCGTCCTTCCACGGGTCGCCGAGGTGGTCGTTCAGCTTGTCGAGGTAGGCGTACCAGCGGCCGGTCTCCTCCAACTGCGACTCGTACTTCGAGCCGAAGCAGCCGGTGAGCACGAGGGCCGCGAGGAGGAGGAAGACGTGGGGGCGGTTCATGAGCCTGCCGAGTCGTCGCCGCGAGTGGGGCGGAGGTTTTCGGTTTTCGGTGTTCCGTGTTCGGTTGAAGTGTCGAGATCCGGGTTGCCGACGCCGAGGCGTCGGCTTGGGTGTGGGACGCCGAACACAAGACTCGATTCTGTCGCCGCACGGGGCCGTTGTGCAAGCGCTCACTTCGAGGCGGGTGCGCGACGGGAGATGCAGGCCGCCCTCGTCGCCCGAGATTCGCGACCTCCACGGCGTTCGGCACCCGTTGACAACGAGCCGCACGCCGTCGATCCTGCGAGCGGGTCGTCGATCTACCGGGTGTGCCGACGACCGGAATCCAGGGACGATCGTCATGGGAGCGGACACGCAGTCGAAAATCATGGAAGCGCTCGCCGAGGTGCTCGGCGACGAGTCCGACGAGACGTTGTGCGCAAGCTTCCGACTGCGGGGTGCCGAGACGCCGTGGGTGCAGGTGATTCCGGGCGTGCTCAACTCGTGGTGGCCGTGGGAGGACGAAGAGCCGCTCGAGCGACTGCGGGCTGCGGTCCCGTCGATCGCGAGTCGTTTGGAACTCGACGACTTTCAGCCGTCGACGTTCGCGACGTTCACGCTGGACGCGGACTCACCGGGGGCGTGGGCCGACCTCGTGGACGGCGTGTTCCGCGAGCTGCACGGCTGCCCGGCGGGTTACGAGGTCGAGACCGAGATCTACGCGTTGCAGGACGACGAGATACCGGACCGCGTGCCGATCGCCCGGGAGGAGGGGTCGCACACGGACACGATCGGCACCTACGGCGACGGCCACCAGTTTCTCGCCTTCGTCGTGGCGACGCTTCCCGAGTCGTCGTCCGACGACTGGGAGTCGCAGAAACGCTGGTACGCCGTGCTCCATCGCTTCGACGCGGAAGGGCGGCACACCGGGACCGACGCGGAGTTCTTCGGAACGACGGCCGACGGTGAACCCCGAGTCGTCGAGCAGGCCCGAGCCCGTTTGCAGGAGTGGCTCGACGCACTCGACCGCCGTCGCTACGAGGACGTTGCCGTCGAGCTCTTCTCGGTCGAGATCGACGGCCGCGAGTTCGGGCTGTTCGACGCGACCCACGAGGACGAAGAGGAGGACGCGGTGCACGTGCTCGCCGAGCTGCGTCCGAACGAGCTCGCTTTCTACCCCCCGTGGGACGGTGAGTACGACACCTGACCGAAGAGCGCCCGAGAGGGAGTCGACGCGTGCCCTACGAACATCCCCGCTGCCGACTGGTCCCGCTGCCGGACGACCGGGTCGCCTTCGAGGTCGACGGCGTCGAGCGGACGCGGTGGCACTTCGGGACGAACGCGCCGCGGCCTTTCTTCCACCCGGTCGTCGGGCCGTCGGGGACGAACCTGGTCCGCATGGGGCACCCGGGGGCGGCCAACCACGACCACCATCGCGGTGCCTGGTTCGCCCACGCCAAGGTCAGCGGCGTCGACTTCTGGAGCGACCGCACCGACGCCCGCATTCGGCAACGGTTCTGGCTTTCGTACGTCGACGGGGACGACGAGGCGATCATGGCGGCTCGGCTCCGCTGGTACGACGGGCACGACCCGGCGGAACTGCTCGAGCAGGAACTCGTCGCGGCCGTGCGACCGGGCGAGGGGGACGACTGGTTCCTCGAGCTGCAGACGTCGCTGGTGCCGAAGTCCGAGATGCTCGAACTGCAGCAGACGAACTTCGGGCTGCTGGCCGTGCGGATGGCGAAGCACGTCAGCGCGTTTTTCGGCGACGGGGTGATCACAGACTCGGCAGGTCGCGTGCAGGAGCCGGCGATCTTCGGCCGGGCGGCAGCGTGGATGGACTACTCTGGTCCCGTGCCGGGGAGCGACGGCCGCGAGGGGATCACGTACTTCTCACTTCCGCGGAACCCCGGGGCGCCGGGCTTCCCGCCGAAGTGGCACGTCCGGGAGGACGGCTGGATGGGGGCGTCGGTCTGCCGGGACGGGTCGCTCGTGACGACGCAGGCGGACCCCCTCGTGTTCCGCTACCTGCTGCACGTGCACGACGGTCCGGTCGACGCGAAGCGGGCCGAGCGGGTCGCCGCCGAGTTCGCCGCGCGACCGGGATTCGTCGTCGAGAAGAGTGCGGCGAGACACCGGCAGTACGTCGCCCGGCGGGTGGACGGCTGAGGGCAAGCAGGACTCGTACGTCGGTCGTTCGGCCGTGTGGAAATCGACTGGGGGACACTCGACTCTTGACGCGCATCGGCATCTTCGGCGGCTCGTTCGACCCGGTTCACCTGGCACATCTGGTGCTGGCGGACCGCTGCCGGGAGGCGTGCGATCTGGACGAGGTCCGCTTCGTCCCGGCCGCCGACCCGCCGCACAAGGCGACGGGTTCACTCGCGCCGGGCGAGCAGCGGGCGGAGATGCTGGAGTTCGCGACGGCCGGGTTGCCGGAGTTCGTGGTCGACCGGCGGGAGTTGCGCCGCGACGGCAAGAGCTACACGGTGGACACGCTGGCCGAGTTCGCCGCCGAGGAACCGGGAGCGGAGCTGTTCTTCCTGATGGGGGCCGACTCGCTGCGGGACCTGCCGACGTGGCGGGAGCCGGAGCGGATCCTCGAACTGGCGACGGTGGTGGCCGTCAACCGGGGCGAGCAGCCCGATCCGGACCTCGACCCGATCCGGACGCAGCTCAGCGAGGCGGCGACGGACCGCATCCGGATCGTCGAGATCCCCGCGTTCGAGATCTCGTCGACCGACGTCCGCGAGCGCGTCGCCCGCGATGCCAGCATTCGGTTCGTCGTGCCGAGAGCCGTGGAGGCGTACATCGCCGAGCGCGGTCTGTACGTCCCGTCGAGGGACGCGTGACGCGGCGACTCGACGCGATCTTCGTAGATTGCGTTGATTTCGGGGCAGGGCTACACTCGCCCGCAACTCGGACGAGGGCCCTCGATTTCCCGGAACGTCTTTCTGCAGGAACACTTGGGGAAACCTCGCCCGGCCGCTCCCGTCTTCGCGGCCCACTCGAGCACACATCTCGGTCGATCGCACGCATGAAACTGCTCGGCAAGCTGTTCCCGGCTCTCCTGTTCGTCCTGCTCGCCGTCTCCGCGTCACCCGCCGAAGCCCGCGAGGTCACGTGGTCGAACACCGAGTCGGCCCACACGTTGGTCACCGTCGGCTGGGCGATCGGACTCGTCGGCTCGGTCGTCGCGCTGTTCTTCGCCTACCAGTTCTTCACCTGGATGGTCGCCCAGAACGAGGGTGACGAGAACATGGTGCGGATCGCCGAACACGTCCGTCAGGGAGCGAAGGCCTACCTGACGCAGCAGTACCGCATCGTCGGCATCTTCTTCGCGGTGACGTGTGTGCTGCTGTCGATCGTCGCGTACCTGCTCGAAGCGCAGTCGGCCTGGGTGCCGTTCGCGTTCGTCAGCGGCGGCTTCTTCTCCGGCCTGGCGGGCTTCTTCGGAATGCGGACCGCCACGTTGGCGAGTTCCCGGACGGCCGAGGCGTGCAAGACGTCCCTCAACCAGGGGCTGCAGGTCGCCTTCCGCAGCGGTGCGGTGATGGGTCTCACCGTCGTCGGTCTCGGGCTGCTCGACATCTGCCTGTGGTTCGCCTTCCTGAACTGGATCGTCGGGATGGGCATCGTCGAGATCACCGTGACGATGCTCTGCTTCGGCATGGGGGCCTCGGCGCAGGCGCTCTTCGCCCGCGTCGGTGGGGGCATCTTCACGAAGGCGGCGGACGTCGGGGCCGACCTCGTCGGCAAGGTCGAGGCCGGCATCCCGGAGGACGACCCCCGGAACCCGGCCACCATCGCCGACAACGTCGGCGACAACGTGGGCGACGTCGCCGGCATGGGGGCCGACCTGTACGAGTCCTACTGCGGCTCGATCCTCGCCTCGGCGGCGCTCGGCGTGGCCGCGTACCAAGGCGTGCCGCAGATGCAGTACGCCATGCTGCTGATGCCGATCGTGCTCGCCGGCGTGGGCATCCTGCTGTCGATCGCCGGCATCTACCTCGTCCGCACGGAGGAGGGCGCCTCGCAGCGGAACCTGCTGTCCGCCCTCGCCCGCGGCATCGACCTCAGCAGCGTCGCCATCGCCGGACTGGCCGCGCTCATCTGCTGGCTGCTGCTCGTCATTCCGTCCACGAAGCTGAGTCCCGAGGACGTGCAGACGCTGCAGGACGCCGGGCTGCCGTACGGCAACGCCTTGTTCGGCGTGGCGGGCTCCGTCGTCGTGGGACTGGTGGCCGGCTGGGTCATCGGCAAGTGGACGGAGTACTGCACCAGCGAGGAGTACGCCCCGACGAAGCGGATCGCCGACCAGTCGGCGGGCGGGCCCGCCACCGTGATCATCTACGGCGTCGCCGAGGGCCTGTACAGCGTCTGGGTGCCGATCCTGACCGTCAGCGTCGCGATCCTGCTCGCGTTCGGCCTGTGCACCGGGTTCGACTACGCGAGTGCCCGCCTGTTCGCGATGGGCCTGTACGGCGTGGCGATCGCCGCGGTCGGCATGCTGAGCACGCTGGGCCTCACGCTGGCGACCGACGCCTACGGGCCGATCGCCGACAACGCGGGCGGCAACGCCGAGATGAGCGGCCTGGACCCGCAGGTCCGCGAGCGGACCGACGCGCTCGACAGCCTGGGCAACACGACGGCCGCCACCGGCAAGGGGTTCGCCATCGGCTCGGCCGCCCTCACCGCGTTGGCGTTGATGGCTGCCTACGTCGAGGAGGTCCGCATCGGCTTCGACCGCTGGGTCGACAAGGAGATCGTCGCCTCCAAGGTCGAGGAGACGGAGGACCTGCACGCCGCGCAGGCGTACGTCGTCAAGCCGGGCGTCGTCGCCGTGTGGGAGAAGGGGCACGTCACCGAGGACGACGAGCCGGACCTGGACGCCTACCTCGTGTTCCCCGCGTCCCGTGCCGTGCAGCGACAGAACGAGGCCGAGGGCCTCGCCGATCTGCTCGACCCGGAGAGCGTCGGCAAGACGCGGACCGTCGATCTGCAGGCCCTACAGGACAGAGAACTCGTCGTGCTCAACCACGTGGCGACGGTCCCGCAGTTCGTCCGCTTCTACAACATGACGATCATGAACCCATCGGTTCTCGTGGGCATCTTCATGGGGGTCATGCTGGCGTTCGTGTTCTGCGCGATGACGATGAAGGCCGTGGGCCGGGCGGCGAACAAGATGGTGGAGGAGGTCCGCCGGCAGTTCCGCGAGATCCCCGGCATCATGGAGGGAGAGGCCGAGCCGGAGTACGCGAGCTGCGTGGCGATCAGCACGGCGGCCGCCCAGCGCGAGATGGTGGTCCCGGCCCTGCTCGGGATCGTGGTGCCGATCGTCGTCGGGCTGATTCTCGGCGTTGGGGGCGTGATGGGGATGCTGGCGGGCGGCCTGACGAGCGGCTTCGCGGTCGCCATCTTCATGGCCAACGCCGGCGGGTCCTGGGACAACGCCAAGAAATACATCGAGTCCGGCGCGCACGGCGGCAAGGGGACCGACAACCACAAGGCGACCGTCGTCGGCGACACCGTCGGCGACCCCTTCAAGGACACCTCCGGCCCCAGTCTGAACATCCTCATCAAGCTGATGAGCATGGTCTCGGTCGTGTTCGCCGGCCTCGTCGTGCAGTACGCCCTGCAACTCTTCTGACGACGGGCGTAGAATGAAGGCGTCGAGGCCTTCCCCCGCCGCGAACCACCCATGGCCACCACGCTCGAAACCGCCGAATTCGCGACCGTCGCCGACCTGCTGGAGAGGATCGGCGACGTGGACGCGAGACGAGTCCGCCTTGTGCCACCGCCGGGGACGGCGACCGTCGAGGACGTCGTCCGGTTGAACGAGATCCGTCCCCGAGCCGGCTACTTCGAACTCGTCGACGGCACGATCGTGGAGAAGGGGGTCATGGGATTCGAGGAGGGTACGATCGCCGCGACTCTCGCGCAGCTCATCGGCAACTTTCTCGACGAGTTCGGCGGCGGCCTGGTGAACGGCGCCGACGGCATGATGCAACTGACCGAACGGACGACGCGAGTCCCCGACGTCTCGTTCGTCGCGGCCGAGCAGTTTCCCGACGGCAAGCTTCCGGGCGTCCCCTGCCCGGAGCTGTTCCCCGACCTCGCGGTCGAGGTCGTCAGCGTCGGCAACCGGCCCGGCGAGATGCGACGGAAACGGGACGACTATTTCGCCGCCGGGACGCGTCTCGTCTGGCAGATCGACTCGCGACGGCGAACCATCGAGGCCTACACGTCTCCAGAGGAGTGCACCGTTCACGGCGAGGACGACCCGGTCGGCGGCGGCGAGGTGCTGCCCGGCTTCCAGGTCACGCTCGCCGAGCTGATCGAGCGCACGGAGAAGCGGCTGCGGCCGCGCAGTTGAGTCCACCACACGTACGACGGCAAACCCAGCGGAGCGATGACCATCACTGCCGAGACGAACCCCGAGACCGCCACGCAGGGCGACCGCAGCGAGCAGATCGGCCGCAGCCGCGAGCTGGCCGAGGTCTGCGCACGCGTCGCCGACGAGTGCCGCGCACGCGACGTCCGCATCCTCGACCTGACCGAGGTGACGCCCGTCTTCGACTTCTTCGTGATCTGCTCCGGCAACACCCGCCGCCAGATGCACGCGGTGGCGGAGGAGGTCGATCGCGCGATGAAGGAACGTGGCTCGAAGCGGATCGGCGTCGAGGGGTACGACACCGGCAACTGGATCCTGCAGGACTACGGCGACGTCGTGCTCCACGTCTTCACCGACGAGACCCGCGAGACGTACGACCTCGAGGGCCTGTGGGCCGACGC
This sequence comes from Planctomycetaceae bacterium, assembly GCA_028284885.1. Taxonomy (GTDB): domain Bacteria; phylum Planctomycetota; class Planctomycetia; order Planctomycetales; family Planctomycetaceae; genus JANQQW01. Next base: position 5,273 of record JANQQW010000388.1, on the reverse strand, counting down.
GAAGATCGTCGACTGGCAGCCACCCGGCTCCACCACCGAGTGACGTAGGACGGACTTCCAGTCCGCCCGACGACGCGGTATCTCGACGGACTGGAAGTCCGTCCCACGGAGACTCCGATGCAACTGCTTGCCGAGATCCGCTCCCGTTTCGCCGCCGCCCTCGAACCGCTCGTCGAAGGCGACGTTCGGCCGTTCGTCGAGATGGTCAAGCCGGCCCAGGACGCGAGGTTCGGGGACTTCCAGGCGAACTCCGCCATGCCGCTGGCGAAGAAGCTCGGCAAGCCGCCGCGGGACGTGGCGGCCGAGATCGTCGAACGGCTCGACCTCGGCGAGATGTGCGACCCGCCGGAGATCGCGGGGCCCGGGTTCGTCAACGTCCGGCTGAACGACGACTGGCTCGCGGCCCGCGTCAACGAGTTGGTCGGCGACGACCGCCTCGGCGTCGAACCGGCGGCCGAGCCACGGCAGGTCGTAGTGGACTTCTCGGCCCCCAACGTCGCGAAGCCGATGCACGTCGGCCACCTCCGCAGCACGGTCATCGGCCACGCCCTCGTCCGCATCCTCCGCTTCCTCGGCCACCAGGTCACCGGCGACAACCACATCGGCGACTGGGGCACGCAGTTCGGGATGATCATCTACGGATGGAAGAATCTCAGGGGGCAGGGGTCGGGAGTCAGTGGTCAGGACGACGCGGCGACCGTCGAAGAGCTGGCGTCGCTGTACCGGCTGGTCAACCGCATCGAGGGGTATCAGGCGGCGGTTGCGAAGCTCCCGGAACTCGAAGCGGTCGTCGAGCGGGAACGGGCCGCACTCGCGGAAGCCGAGGCGGCCGCCGCGCCGGACGACAAGGCCGCGAAGAAGCAGCTCAAGAAGCTGCGGAAGAGCGTCGAGTCGGCGGAGTCGGCCGTGAAGTCGATACGCGAGACGATCGCCGCCGGCGACGCGGACGCGGAGTTCAAGTCGCTCGTCGAGGCCAATCCGAACACGGCCGAACTCGCCCGGCAGGAGACGGCGAAGTTGCACGTAGGCGACGCCGAAAACCAGGAGTTGTGGGACCGGTTCCTGCCGGTCTGCCTCGACATGTTGAACCGGATGTACGACCGGCTCGGGGTCGAGTTCGACGAGACGCTGGGGGAGTCGTTCTACCAGCCGATGCTCGCGGGGGTCGTCGCCGACCTCGAGGCGAAGGGGCTCGCCAGCGAGAGCGACGGGGCGATCGTCGTCGTCAACGAGGGCTTCAAGGCGCCGTTCCTCGTGCGGAAGAGCGACGGGGCCTTCATGTACGCGACGACCGACCTCGCCACCATCGCCCACCGCATCGACGAGTGGCAGACCGACGAGGTGCTGTACGTAGTCGACAACCGGCAGTCGGAGCACTTCGAGCAGTTGTTCGCGACTGCGGCCCGCTGGCGGCCGGACGAGTTGCCGCGGATGCAGCACGTGAAGTTCGGGACGATCCTCGGCAAGGACGGCAAGCCGTACAAGACGCGGTCCGGCGACACGGTCGGCCTCGAAAGCCTGCTCGACGAGTCCGTCAGCCGGGCGCTCGCGATCGTCAGCGAGAACGACGACGCGAAGCCGAACGGCCCCGAACTCTCGGCCGAGGAGCGGGCGCGGGTCGCCGAGGCGGTCGGCATCGGCGGCGTGAAGTACTTCGACCTGAACCACAACCGCGAGAGCGACTACACCTTCGACTACGAGACGATGCTGAACCCTCGGGGGGACACGGCAACCTACATGCAGTACGCCTACGCCCGCGTCCACGGCATCGTCCGCCGCGGCGAGGTCGATCCGGTCGAACTGCGAGCCTCCGGCAAGCCTGTCACGCTCGACGCCCCTGCCGAGCGAGCGCTCGGACTGCACCTCTTCCGCTTCGCCGACGCGCTCGATGCCGTCGTGCAGGACTACCGGCCGAACCTGCTCACGTCGTACCTGTTCGAGCTCGCGAACCACTTCAGCACGTTCTACGAGCAGTGCCCCGTGCTCAAAGCGGAAACCGAGGAGCTGAAGACGAGCCGGTTGCTGCTGTGCGACCTGACGGCCCGCGTGATCGAGAGGGGCCTCGACCTGCTCGGCATCCAGACGTGCGAACGGATGTAGGAGCCGTTCGGCGTCCTCCCGAATCGTGCGAATCGCGGCCGGACGTCCGTTCCAGCTCGGGAAGACGACTTCGGCTGTCGCCGGGAAGACGTTGACGGCGTCCGCCGATCGGCGTAGGGTTCCCGCCCTCTCCTCCCTCCCCTCCGAGCCACCGGGGCCGCGGATGCGCGCCGGTCGTGCCTACATTGCGCTCCTGCTGACGTTGTTGCCGCTCGCCGTGCGCGCCGACGAGTTCGCTCCGGACGACGAGGCCGTCGAGCAACGCGTCGAGTGGATCGAGGACGAGCTCGCTCGACTGCGGTCGGAGCTGGACCGACGACCTGAGCCGCAGCCTGCCCCGCGGACGTGGCCGCGGATGCCGTTCGCGCGGTCCGAGTACCCGACCGTCGACTGGAGCGGGTTCCTGCAGCTCGACAGTGGTTGGATCGCCCAGAGCGACCGGAACGCGGCTGCGGTCGGCAGTGCGAGCGGCCAGACCGGACTGCGGCGTGTCCGGCTCCGCGCCGGCGGCGACGTCCGGGAGCACACGAGCTACATCGTCGATCTCGACTTCGCGGCCAGCGGCCACCCCAGCTTTCGCGACGTGGTCGTCGAGTTCGACGAGGTCCCGTGGCTGCAGAAGGTTCGCGTCGGCTACTTCAAGCAGCCCTTCAGCATGGACGGCGAGTCGAGCGGCCAGGAGCTGCTGCTGCTCGAGCGACAGCTGCCGTTCGCCTTCGCCCCGTTCCGACAGACCGGCGTCGCCACCGTCGGCGCGTTCGACGGCGACCGGGGCACCTACGGCCTCTCCGGGTTCGTCTTCCCCACGAACTCCTTCGGCGTGAACGACGGGACGAGCGGTGGCTGGTCGCTCGCGTCGCGGACCACGTGGCTGCTCGTCGACCGTGGGGAGGACCAGCTCGTGCACGTCGGCGGGGGCTACTCGTTCAGCAACCCGTCCGACAACACGGTCGAGTTCTCGATCCAACCGGGCTTCTTCGTGACGGACCCGAGCGACACGGACCCGTCCGGCGTGCCGGTCTTCGTCGACACCGGGCCGATCCCGACGAACGTGTTCCACGTGTTCAACGCGGAGTTCGCCCTGCAGGAAGGGCCGTTCCGGCTGCAGTCGGAGGTGCGGTACGCCCTCGTCGACCGGCGGTTCGGCGGCGACGCGGTCGGGTTCTCGGGGGCCTACGTGCAGGTCGGGTGCGTGTTGACCGGCGAGTCGCCCGACTACGACCGCCGTCGCGGCATCTTCCACCGCGTCATCCCGCGCAGCGAGTTCTCGCTCCGCGGCGGGACCGGGGCGGTCGAGCTGACGCTCGGCTGGTCGACGATCAACCTGAACGACGAGGACGTCCAGGGCGGGCGGATGCACAGCTTCGTCGTGGGGACGAACTGGTACCTCCACGAACACGCGAAGATCGTGTTCAACGTCGTCCCGCAAATCCTCGTCACGCCCGGCGTCGGTCACAGCAACGCGGTCGTCTTCGCCGGTCGCGTGCAGGTGTCGTTCTGAGCGTTCAGCCCGTTCTACTCTTCGAGCATCGAACCGGTGTCCGGCTCGCTCGGCCGGCGTCGTCGGCGTTCGCCCTGCCGGGGGGCCTCCACGCTGTCGAGGAGTTCGCGGATGACGTCTTCGTTGCCGATCCCCTCGATCTCGATCTCCGGCTGCAGTCGGAGGCGGTGACGCAGGATCCAGGGGGCGATGTGCTTCACGTCGTCCGGGACGACGAAGTCGCGGCCCGAGCAGGCGGCGAGGGCCCGCGAGGCCAGCAGCAGGTTCACGCTCGCGCGCGGGCTCGCGCCGATCTCCACGCCTGGCCAGCTCCGCGTGCGGGCGACGATCGCCGTGATGTACTCGATGATCGCGTCCTCGACGATGACCCGGCCGATCGCGTTCTGGATCGCGACGACGTGCTCGCCCCGCAGCACCGTTCCGATCTCGAAGTCCTCCAGCCGGCGGCTGTCCCGGCCGGACGCGTACAGACTGAGAATTTCCTGCTCGACCTCCTGCGTCGGGTACTCGACCAGCAGCTTGAACATGAACCGGTCGAGCTGGGCCTCCGGCAGCGGGTAGGTTCCCTCCTGCTCGACCGGGTTCTGCGTGGCGATCGTCATGAAGGGAGCCGTGAGGGCGTAGGTCGTGCCGTCGACGGTGACCTGCCGTTCCTGCATCGCCTCCAGCAGGGCGGACTGCGTCTTCGCCGGGGCGCGGTTCACCTCGTCCGCCAGCAGCAGGTTGGTGAAGACGGGGCCCGGCTCGAAGTTGAACTGCTGGTCCTTCATGTCGAAGATCGAGTGTCCCGTCACGTCGCTGGGCATCAGGTCCGGCGTGAACTGGATGCGGCGGAACTCGCAGTCGATCGCACGGCCGAGGGCGTTCACGAGCAGCGTCTTCCCCAGTCCGGGCACGCCTTCGATGAGGACGTTCCCCTCGGCGAACAGGGCGACCAGCACGCCCTCGACGAGTTCGCTCTGCCCGACGAAGACCTTCTCGATCTCCTCGACGATTCGCTCGTAAGCGCGGGCGATCTTCTCGACGTCCATCGACGATGTCCCTGCCGGTTCGGGGTCGCGGCAAGGGGTCGCACGGCCGCGGGGGTCTGGTCGGAAGGCGGATTGTAACCGCGTCGCCGGGCGAATCGTTAGCGGGGAATCCCGGTCAACCGATGGTGGACTGAAGTTCCCGCCAGGCCCGCGGCAGGTAGACGGGCAGGTCGGACGCGATCATCGCGGCCTTGGTCAGCTCCGCGGCCGCGAGGTCGCCGGCGAGGCCGTGCAGGTGGGCCCCCAACCTGGCCGCCTCGAACAGGTCGAGCCCCTGTGCCGCGAGGGCGGTCGTCAGACCGGTCAGCACGTCGCCCGTGCCGCCCGTTCCCAGTCCGCTGTTCCCCGTCGTATTCCCCGAGACGCGGTCGCCGTCGGTGACGACCGTCCCCGCACCCTTCAGCAGCACGACGACCCCGTGTCGCTCCGCGAACTCGACCGCCGCGTCCTGACGGTTCGACTGAACCTGCTCGATCGTCGAACGGATGAGTCGGGCGAACTCCCCCGGGTGCGGCGTCAGCAGCCGCGGCCCGGCGTGTCGGCCGAGCACCTCCGGGTGACTGGCGAGGGCGTTGAGAGCGTCCGCGTCGACGACGAGCGGCTGCTCGACGGTCGTGTAGGCCCACGGGGCGAAGTCGTCG
>JANQQW010000374.1 GCA_028284885.1 Planctomycetaceae bacterium | reverse complement strand
GCGATCGTGGCCCATCCGTCGAACGGGGTGGACTGGTTGACGACGGACGAGCTCGCGGGCCTCTACACGGGGCGGGTGCAGGGGTGGTCGGAGGTGCGGGGGAAGGACGGGGAGGTGAAGCGGTACGGGTTGCGGGAGGAGAAGCCGGTGACGCAGTTGTTCCGGGAGCTCGTGCTCCGCGGGCGGCGGGAGCGGCGGGTGGTCTACGCGGACACGACGGACGACGTGCTGAAGAAGGTCTCGGCCGACCCGCTCGCGGTCGGGTACGTGTCGCTTGGGGACCTGAAGGCGGGCGAGACGCGGGTGAAGGTGTTGGGGCTGGTGCGAGAGGGGGAGGACTTTCCGGACAAGATCGACCCGGAGACGATGCAGCCTTCGGCGACCTACCCGCTGATGCAGACGTGGAACCTGTACGTCGACCCGCGGGCGAAGCCGGTGACGAAGCGGTTTGCGAAGTTCGTCGAGTCCGACCACCCGGCCGTCGTCGAGACGCTCCGCGAGAACGGCCTGATCCGCGTGGACGAGTCGAAGCCGGCCGACGCCCCCGGCAAGCCGGTGTTCGTGGTGCCGAGCGAAGAGGACGAGGAGTAGACCATGTCGCGACGGGCCGAGTCGGGTGAGCCGCGGAGACGGCGGAAGTCGTCGAAGTCGGACCGTCGGGAGCGTCCGGCCGGTGCGTCGTCGTCGCGGAACCGGGCGACGGCCTCGCTGCCGGCCGAGCCTCCGAGCGACGCGAAGCCGTCGTCACCGGCAACGCGGTCGTGGCCGCTCGTCGTCGGTGGCGTGGCGGTCGTCCTGGTCGTCGGCGCGGTGGCCTGGTCGTTCCGCGGTGGTGAAGTGGACGCGTTGGAGGACGTCGAGCCGGTGCCCGAGGTGGCGAGCGTCCCGCCGGCGGCCCCGGCCGCGCCCGCCGTCGATCCGCCGCAGTCCACGAATTCGAGTGAACCGACCACGAAGCCGGTCGATCCGAGCGCGAAGAACACCGAGTCCGTCGCGAAGACGGCCGGGCCCGACCCAGCCGACGAGGAGGCGGAGTTGATCGCCGCGGCGAAGCGTCGGCAGGCCGAGTTCGAGAAGGCGGCGACGGGCGAGAGCTCGGCGGGCGACTCGAACGGCGGTTCTTCGATCGACGACTTGGACTTCGGCGGGCTCGGCGAGGAGTTGTTCGAGGCCCTCGAGCCGAAGGAGGTCACGGCGTTCGCGCGGCTGCCAGGGGACTGGTCGGGCCTGCGGGCAATCCGACTCGCCCCCGACGGCGGGAGGCTGTATCTCGGTCTGGCCGACGGCCGCGTCGCCTGCGTCGACGTCGAGACCCGTCGAGAAGTCTGGCGATCCGATGCCGACGCGGAGACCGACGCCGAGGGAGGCCGACTGCAGGCACTCGTCGTCTCGTCCGACGGGGCCACGGTCGTCTCTGCTGGGAGCGAGGCGATCGTACTCTTCGACGTGGTGGACGGTGAGCGGCGACGGACGGTGCCAGTGGCCTCCCCCGTGACGACGCTCGTCGACCAGGGAACGACGTTCGTGGCCGGCCACGTCGACGGCACACTGGTTCGGTACTCGCTCGAGTCGATCGAACCGACGGCGACCGTCGACTTCGGGGCATACGTCACGGCGGCGGCGATGTGTGGCGAGAGGCTCGTCGTCGGAGACTGGTCGGGCCGGGTGCACGTGCTCGACGCCGAGTCGCTGGAGTCGGTCGCCGAGCCGGTCGAGCTGCACGACGCAGCGGTCCACTCGGTCGTCGGCGACGAACGGGCCGCGACGGTGGCGGCGAACGACGGGCGGATCGCCTCGGTCTGGTTGACCGAGGTCGGGGTCGGTCGTCGGTACGAACTGCAGTCCCCCCGTCCGTTGGTCCGAGTCGGCACGCTCTCGTTCCTCTCTGGCCGCGACGACGGCGTGCTGGAGCTCTGGGGAGATCGCGACGAACTCGTCACACACCGGCTCGTGGGTCACGAGTCGCCGGTCCACTCGGTCGTGTTCGACGACGAGAAGCGGTTGGTCGTCTCCGCCTCGTGGGACGGCAGCGTGCGACTCTGGAAACTCCCCCGATGACCACCCGCACCGAGCCGCGGCGACGTCCGCGTGGGAGTCGCCCGCGGCGGAGCATCGTGGTCGAGGACGCCACTCCCGACGCTCGCCGGAGCGGTCCACGCCGCCCGCCGTTGGGCGGCCTGCTCGGCTCGACCTCCTGTCACGTCGTCGTGCTGGTGGTCCTCGCGGCGTGGCCGCTCGGTGCCGTCGTGCCGCCGGGGGACGGCGAGTGGTCGATCGACGGAAGACTGTCCGAGGACGAGTCGCTGCCGGTCGACGTCACCGTACTCGAGGAGCCCCCCGCCGACGCGGACGCGGTCGCGACGGAGGCATTGCCGGCCGAGGTCGCGGCGGCCGTCGATCTCCCAGCCCTCGACCTGCCGGAACCGTCCGACATCGGCGACCTCCCCGTGCCGCCAACACTCGACGCGCCGGCTGGCCCGACCGAGCCGACCCCGCTCCGGGAGACACCCAAGCCACCCGCCGCCCGGCCGCCGTCGGTCAGCTTCCTCGGCTCGGAGACCGACGCCCGCTCGATCGTGTTCCTCGTCGACGCATCCAGCAGCATGCGGGGGGCGAAGTTCCAGCGCGCCGTCGTCGCCCTGCAAAAGTCGCTCCGGGAGATGGACAAGGACCAGGTGTACCTCGTCGTCCTCTTCCAAGAGGAGCCGATCGTCCTCTTCGACCCCGAACCGGCAACGAGCCTGCTCCCGCCGACGAGCGGCAACCGCACGAAGACGACCCGCTGGCTCCGCGGCCAACGCCCCGCGGGCTTCACCGACCCCCGCCCCGCCCTCGAACTCGCCCTCGCTCTCAAGCCCGACACCGTCTTCCTCCTCGCCGACGGCGAACTCCCCGCCACCGTCCTCCCCCTCGCCGACACCGCGAAGACCAACAACACCCGCATCCACACCCTCACCTTCGACGAGAAGCGTGCCCGCGTCCTCGAAACCCTCGCGA
>JANQQW010000368.1 GCA_028284885.1 Planctomycetaceae bacterium | reverse complement strand
CTTCCGGCCGACCGCCGAGGCGATGGAGAGCCAGGGAACCGAGCTGACGACGAACGGCATCCACCTCAACGCCGACGGCTACGCCCTCTTCGCCGACTCGCTGTTCGAGGGCCTGTTCGGCGAGCGGGCCCCGGAGACGAGCGACGCGCTGCGGGAGGCGATCGTCGACAAGGACCGGCAGTACTTCCGTCGCTACCGGCCGCTCAACTCCTTCTACTACACCGGCGGCCGCAGGAAGGCGTACGGCTACCTCGACTTCCTCCCCGCCATGCGGAACTTCGACATCATGGTCGAGAACCGGGACGCCCGCATCCGCGCGATCGCCCAGGGCAAGCAGGTGCCGGACAAGATCGACGACTCGAACGTGCCGCCGCTGCCGAAGACGAAGGAGAGCCGCGGCGCGAACGAGTGGCTGTCGGCGGCCGACGAACTCGAGGCGTTCGACGTCGATCCCCGATTCGAGGTCAACCTGTTCGCGGGCGAGGAGGAGTTCCCCGACATCGCCTGCCCGATCCAGATGCGGTGGGACTCGCAGGGCCGGCTGTGGGTCAGCTGTTCGACGACCTACCCGCACGTCTACCCCGGCCGCGAGCCGAACGACAAGCTGGTGATCCTCGAGGACACCGACGGCGACGGCCGAGCGGACAAGTCGACCGTCTTCGCCGACGACCTGCACATCCCGCTCTCGTTCGAGTTCGGCGACGGCGGCGTCTACGTCTCCGAGATGCCCGACCTGACGTTCCTGAAGGACACCGACGGCGACGGCAAGGCGGACGTCCGCGAACGCGTCCTCACCGGCTTCGGCACCGAGGACTCCCACCACTCGCTGCACGACATCGCCTGGACGCCCGACGGCGACCTCATCTGGCGGGAGTCGGTCTTCCACCACTCGCAGGTCGAGACGCCCTACGGCCCGGTCCGCCAGCAGAACAGCGGCTGGTTCCGCTTCCAGCCGCGGAACCACCGACTCGTCTCGTTCGGCACGTACAGCAGCACCAACCCGTGGGGCGTCACGTTCGACGACTGGGGCCAGCACGTCGCCAGCCACCCTGTCTACGCGGCCGCCTTCCACGCGCTCGACCCGCCGTACCCCACGCAGCACCCCAAGCCGGCCGGGCTGCGGGCCTACTCCGGCGTCTGCGGACACGAGTTCGTCGACTTCGCCTCGTGGCCGAAGGAGATGCAGGGAGGCTTCGTGAAGGTGCGGTACAAGCCGACGAACCGCGTCGAGATTCACACGTGGAAGGAGACCGAGTTCGGCTACGACGAGGAACGCACGAGCGATCTGATCTTCTCGCGGAACCTCAGCTTCATCCCGGTCGACCTGCGGTACGGCCCGCGGGGGGCGATGTACGTCTGCGACTGGTACAACCCGGTGAAGGGGCACGCCCAGTACTCGCTGCGGGACGAACGCCGTGACCGGCACTCGGGCCGCATCTGGCGAATCGTCCCCAAGGGGGCGAAACTGCAAGAACCGCCGAAGATCGCCGGTGCCACCGTCGCCGAACTGCTCGACCTGCTGAAGCGGCCCGAGTACCGCTACCGTTACTGGGCCAAGCGGGAGCTTCGCGCGGCCGACGCGAAGCAGGTGAAGGCCGCCCTCGACACGTGGGTGAAGAAGCTCGACCCGACCGACCCGCGGCATCGGCATCACCAACTCGAAGCCGTCTGGACGTACCGCCTGATCGGCGCGCCGCAACTCGGCGGCACGTGCCTGTTCGACTCCGAGGAACTCCAACCCGCCCGCGAGCTGCTCCGCGAACTCCTCGTCTGCGAGAACCACCACGCGCGCGCCGCGGCGACGCAGCAGATCCGCTACTGGCACCCGCACCTGCGGGACCCGATCACGCTGGTCCGTATGGCGGCGGACG
>JANQQW010000357.1 GCA_028284885.1 Planctomycetaceae bacterium | reverse complement strand
CGGCACGCTCCTGGAGATCGAGGTCGAGCGTCAGGACGACGTCGTTCCCGACGCGAGGCCGGCGGAGGATCCGTGTGGCGAGAACCTCGCCGTGCCGGTTGCGGGTGACCTGCTCGCGGCCCGGCATGCCGCGGACGTGTCGGTCGAATGCTCGTTCGACTCCGGTCCGGCCGATGCGGTCCCCGGTCGCGTAGGCGAGCGGGTCGCCGCTGGGGAACTCGCGTTTCCGCTGGGCGACCTCCTCGTCGCGTGCCGGTCGTCGACTGCCGACGACGTGGGCCGCCGTGCCTGCGAGCGGGTGCGTCCGCTGGGTCGTCACCTCGACGCGGAGCCCCGGGAAGCGGTCCGCCTGCGACTCGACGGCAGCGGCCGTCTCGAGCGGGACGTCGTCGACGACGACGTGGTAGTCGAGTTCCTCCGTCACGACGACCGGATCGACCGAGGGGCGACGTGGGGGCGTGGTGACGGCGCGGACGATCCGTTCCCACCACGGAGCCGTCTGCACGTCCGACTGTCCGCCCGGCGTGCTCTCCCGCTCGCGTCGACGACGTTCGACGCTCCTCACGATGCGTTCGACGCGTTCCGTCGTTCGCTTTCGTCGTTCGGCGAGGAGGGCCGGCGACACGTCGGCGACGCGGGAGAGCAGCGACCACTGCTCGTCCCGTTCGGCGAGAACGGCGGCCTCCGCGGCAGCGACCTTTGCGGAGTCCCGGCGCTCTCGGCGGCTCAGCCGGGAGAGCGCCCGCCGACGGAGCCAGTCGGGATCCGGAGGCTCCTCCAGCCAGCGATAGTGCGACAGCACGCGAAAGCGACGGACGTCCTCGGCGAGCACTCGTCCGTCCGCGCCCAGAATGCGCCCGTCGCGCGACGGGACCGGTTCCACCGACTCGACCGGCGGGGACAGGTTGGCCACGGCCGCCTCGCCGATCCCGATCTGCAGCCGGTGCAGACGGACGGCGACCGCGACGAACGGGACGGCCACGAGGATCACGACACAGGCGAGACGGGTGCCGGGGCGTTCGTCGATCTGCCAGCCCGCCGACCGGCCGTGGCCGTCGAGTTCCTCGAACGTGTTGAGGGGCCGGTTGTGCACAGGTCTCAGAATCCGTGACGGCTGCGACGAACGGTCGTTCCGTGGACGATCACCCGGCCGATCTGCCAGGCGATCGTGGTCGAGGCGACGAAGGCGAGCGTGTGCAGCACGGCGGCGACGGCGTCAGGGGCGAGCCGGACGCCTCTGCCGGCGAGCAACTCGCCGACGAGCGACGGCAGCAGCACGACCGCGGCGAGGAGGAAGGCGCGGGCCGTCCAGCGGACGACCGGCGACTCGTCGTGGGTCGGTTTCCACGTGAGGAACACGGCAAGAACGGCGGTCGCGGCCGTCACGCCGAGCGGCAGCCCGTGCAAGACGTCGGACAGCAGTCCCACGACCGCGGCAGCGTAGACCGCATGACGACCGTCCGCCGCGACGACGAGCAGGAGGGTCGTGGCCGCGAGCAGATCGGCGGCCGGCAGGGGCGTCGCGGCGAGGACGTCCGAGAACTGGAGGACGAAGGCCGAGTAGACTACGGCGACGAGCAGGATCGGGTGCACGGCGTGCCTCAGTTCGCGAGCAGGCGGAGCGGGTTGAGACGCCGACGGAGAATGGCGACGCGGCGGACGTCCTTCGGGGCCGCGGGAGCGACCTCGATCTCCCAATGCGGGGCTCCCGACGCGAGTTCGGCCGCGACGACGCGGCCGAGGAGCAGCGGCGTGTCGTCGGTGAGGCCGTCGTCCTCGGGAAGGGTGTAGACCTCGTCCCCCTCCTCGACGGCCTCGGTCGATCCGACGAAGTCGAGTCGGCAGTGCTCGGCGTCCGTTCCGCGGAGGATGCCGGTCGGGCCGAAGACGAGCCCGTGCTCGGTGCGGTGCGCGACGCGGGCCCGCACGCGGTAGTCGGCGGACGTGACCGGCTGGACGACCGACGTCCAACGGCCGACAGCACGAACGCGTCCGACGACCACGCGTCCGGCGACGACCGACTCGCCCGGTTGCACCTCGGCGTCCCGTCCGCGGTCGACGACGGCCCCCCCGAGCGTCAGGACGTGGGCATCCTCGCGGAGGTTCTCGTCGGTGCCGACGTCGGCGAGCAACCCCGCACGCCACTGCTCCGCCGCCTCGCGACCGAGGACACGACCGACGACGAGTTCCTGGCCGAGCAACGTCGCGGACTCGTTCAACGAGGACTCGGTGCCGGCGCGGGCCAAGGTGACTTCCGCGGCCCGACGCCGCCGTTCGGACTCGGCCAACTCGGCCTCCAGCGTTTCGACGCGTCGTTCCAGATCGGTGCGGTCGAGCAACCGGTCACGCAGTCCCGCGGCGACGCTCGTGGTGGCGTCGACGAGCACGACACCGGGGCGGGCGGCGTCTCGGGTGAACGAGCGGAGCGGTTCCGTCCACGCGTTCGGCAGGAGA
>JANQQW010000347.1 GCA_028284885.1 Planctomycetaceae bacterium | reverse complement strand
CGCCCCGTCGCCGGCCGGCATCCGCGGGACCGAGCGCTGGAACGAGTCGCGAAACCCCGCGAGCGTCCGACGGTCCGACGCGGACGGGGGGCCCAAAGCAGTGACCAGTTGCCCGAACGACGTGGGCCGGTCGTCGCGCGACCGGCTCGTGGCCCGCGTGACGATCTCGACGAGGAGGCCGGGTGTGTCCGGGGCGACGTCGCCGACGTCCGGGAGTTCCCGGTCCCGGTGCGCGGACAGCTTTCCGAGCACGTCGCCCGCGGGGAACGGCGGACGCCCGGCGAGCAACGTCCAGAGCAGGCAGCCGAAGGCGTAGACGTCCGACGCCGCGTCGAAGGCCCGACCGGTTCCGACGAGCTCGGGAGCGGTCCCGTCGTAGTGGTCCGGAACCTCCTCGCGGAACGGAAGCGTCGGCGAGACGGCCGGCCGCACCCCCGCGTCCACCGCCCACGCCCGACCGCCGGAGTCGATGCGAACGTTCTCGGGACGGAGGTCGCCGTGGACCTGCCCGGTCGCCTCCAACGCGGCGAGTCCGTCCGCGAGCTGGCGAGCGACCGCCAGCACGACCCGCGGTGGAAGCCGTCCACGACGAACGAGGAGCTCTCCCAAGCTCGGACCGTCGATCCAGGGCGAGACGACGACGACGGCCCCGTCCTGCTCCAAGCACCGTTGAGGCACGACGCTGCCGCCCGGCGAACGTTCTCCCGGCGACCTTGCTCGACGCACCAGCTCGTTCAGGCGGAACAGGACGTTCTCGTGTTCCGCGGGATCGACGACGAGCCGCTTGAGCACGCAGTGCTCGTTGGTCTCGCGGTGCCGGGCGACGAACGTCCGGCCGGTGCGTGCCGGCCCGAGTCGGTCGACCAGGACACACGGGCCGAGCTCCAGTCGGGGATCGCCCACCCCGTCGAGGCGGCGTGCCTGGAACGGAGTCAGTCGTCCGGCCCGCTGCAGGGCGTCGATCCAGACGGAGTCGAAGGCCGGCAGATCGCGAGTGAGGCGTTGAACGCGGGGACGGCAACGGCGGACGTCCGCCGTCGTGCAGAGACGCAGCCGCAGCAGCGTCTGCATCAGTCCGTCCGTGGGCGAGTCCGCCACCGCGACCTCCGTGTTCTCTGTTCCCCGCGCTCGTGTTCCGCCGTCTTCCTGACGGCCGAACACGGCTCGGCTCACGTGCTTCGCTCGTGGACCTCGTGTCCGCTCGCTGCGCATGTTGCCTCGGACTCGTGCCTCCGGAAGCGACGACGAGCCATGCCTGCTCTGGCTCTTGACCCTCGACTCTTGACTCTCGACCCGTCCACGAGCGGCGGGATTCTCGGCAAGACCGGGAAACTCGGCAAGACGAATCAAGGGCCTGTGCTGCGAGTGGACACGAGGTCCGCGGGCGAAGCACGTGAGCGCAGCCGGCGTGTGGTGGCGGAGCCACGGGCCTGCCGAGCGAAACGAACGGAGAACCTGCGTCAGCCGGGCAGCACGCGGTCCATTCGCTTCTTGATGTCGGCCAGCCGGTCTTTCCCGCCGCCGCCGACCTCGGCCGTGCACCAACCGGAGAACCCGACGTCCTCACACGCCTTCACGACGGCCGGCCAGTCGCAGTCGCCGTCGCCGATCTCCACGCCGAACCCGGCCCCCGGGCCCTTCTGGTTCGCGATCTTGCGGCTGTACTCTTTCACGTCGAGCTTCTTCACCCGCTTGCCGAGCGTGCGGATCCACTGTTCGGGCCAGCCGTATCGGACGACGTTGCCGACGTCGAAGTAGGCTCCCAGCCGTTCGCTCTCGAGTTCGTCGATGTAACGCGCCGTCTCGACCGGGCTCAGCAGGAAGTTGTTCCAGACGTTCTCCAGTAGGATGTCGATCTCGAGTTCCTCGGCGACCGGGATCGCCTCGCGGATCATCTCCTGCGACCGCTTGTAAGCGTCCTCGTAGGAGACGCTCTTGTTGACGACGGCAGGGACGAGCAGGCACGAGCTGCCGCCGTAGGCGTGAGCGTCCTTCAGGCACTCGACGTAGAGCTCGAGCCCACGCTTCCGTTCCTCGAGCTTGGGATGCGACAGCGGCACCCGCCAGTGGTCGTACCCGACCGTGCCGTGCACCACGAGCCCGGTCTCCTCCTTCGCCTTCAGCACCTCCTCGCGGGGGATTCGCTGGCTGACGTCGACGCCGTCGTAGCCGAGTTCCTTCAGGAGCTTGAACTTGGCGGTCCAGTCCCCCTCCGCCCGCACCATGCCGGACTTCACAGCCTTCAGGAACCGCTTCTTCTCCGGCTGCGGTTCGTCCCCCACGGCACGGCTCCCGAGTGTGGCGGCCATCACGGTGGCTCCGGTCGTCTGCAGGAAACGTCGGCGGTCGAGGGCGTCGGTCACGACTTTCTCCGGTGTCAACGGGTCGAGTGCGAACGTACCGCTCAGGTCGATCCTTCCGCAACCACCGCCGGGTCCGAACTGCGTGCCGGTCCGTCCGAGCGGGAAATCCGGATTGCCGCGTTCGCCGGTTCGCCAGTACAGTCCCGCCGCGCGACCGACTCGCCCTTTCCCCGAGGAGACCGACGATGCAACGAGTACTCTCCCTGCTGATCATGGGGGTCGTCGTCCTGACGTCCGTCGAGTCGACGTCGCTGGCGGGCGGCAAGAAGGCTCGGCGGAGTCTGCGACGCGCCGTCGAGCGCTTCGAGACGCTGGTCGACTCCGGTCGGGTGGACGCCGCGCGCGAACTCGTCGACTCGCTCGAGAAACGTCACGGCTCGGTCGGAGTCGTTCGACTGATGCAGCGGCAACTCGCGCTCGAACCCGCCAACCTGGGCGGGGACGAGGTCCACGAGGCGCCCCGAACGTGGGAGGCGGCGGTGGCGAGCAGGCGTCGGCACGCACTGCAGACTCGCGTCTACCCGGTCGCCGACCTCGTCGTGCCGATTCCCGAAACCGTGACCTTGGGCATCGACCACGACGAACGGCGGACCGCGGTCGGGATCGACGAGCCGCCTACTCCAGCCCCCGACTTCGACACGCTGACGGAGGTCGTCCGGTCGACGATCTCCCCCGACAGCTGGGAGCCGAACGGCCCGAACAGCATGCAGGTAGTCCGGTCGAACCTGAGCCTCGTGATCCGTGCCACGCCAGACGTGCACGACGAGATCGCCGCCCTGTTCAAGCAGATTCGTCGCCTGTACGACGTCCAGACGACCCTCGAGATTCGGCACGTCCTCGTGTCGGACACCGTGTTCGAGCGCGGTGGTCTCGGAGTCGACATCCTGCAAACAGACGACGGACACGCGATCGCCCGCGCCGCGTTGACGCCACCGCAACTCGACGAGAGCGGCGAGACCGTGCTGCCGCACGACGAGATGAAGCGACTCGTCGAGGCCGTCCAGTCCGACACGGACAGCACCATCCTGCATGCTCCGAAACTGACGTTGTTCAGCGGTCAGACGGCCCGCGTCTCGCTCGGGCAGGACGTCGGGCACGTCTTCCGGACGGTCGTCTCGGGCGACCGACGGTCGGTCAGCCTGCTGGTCGCGAAGGACGGACGGGACGCCGTGCGAGTCCTCCGTTCCGCGCGGCACGCACGGCTCCCCAGCGGCCACACCCTCGTCGTCGACTGCGGCACGCACACCGAGACGCGGGTGCACGCGACGCCCGTCCTCAACAAGGTTCCCTACGTCTCACGACTCTTCAGGAACACGGCGGCCACCCAGACGATGCGGCGGCTGATGCTCGTCACGCCACGCGTCCTCGTCCTCGAAGAGGAGGAAGCACGAGCCGTTCGTCCGGCCGAGGCACGACCGCCGTTCCACGTGCACGGCGGGATTCGCTGACGGGCCTCAGTCCCGACCCGGGCCGAAGCCGATCACACCGACCTCCGGGCTGCTGGCGGTGGCGTACAGCTTCTTGGGGATGCGGCCGGCGAGGTAGGCCTCGCGGCCGGCGATGCAGGCGTGTCGCATGGCGCTCGCCATCGTCAGCGGGTCCCTCGCGCTGGCGATGCCCGTGTTGAGCAGGACGCCGTCACAGCCGAGTTCCATCGCGACGGCGACGTCGCTCGCGGTCCCGACTCCCGCGTCGCAGATCACCGGGTAGTCGGGATCGTCCTCCTTGAGGTACTCGAGGCAGATGCGGAGGTTGTTCGGGTTGAGGATGCCCTGTCCGCTGCCGATCGGGCTGCCGGCCGGCATGACGGACGTCGCCCCGGCGTCCTTGATCCGCTTCGCCGTGATCGGGTCGTCCGACGTGTAGACGAGCACGTGGAAGCCCTCTTCGACGAGTTGCCGGGTCGCATCGACGGTCGCGACCGGGTCCGGCAGCAGCGTCCGCTTGTCGCCGAGCACCTCCAGCTTCACCCAGTCGGCTCCGGGGTTCTCGAGGCCTTCGAGAATCTCCCGACCGAGCCGGGCGACGCGGACGGCGTCCTCCCGCGTGAAGCAGCCCGCCGTGTTCGGCAGGATCGTGTACTTGGAGAGGTCGATGAAGTCGAGGATGTTCCGCCCCTCGGCGTCGATCAGCCGCTCACGCCGCACGGCAACCGTGATGACCTCCGAGCCGCTCGTCTCGAGGCAGTCCTTCATCTGCTCGTAGGTGGCGTACTTGCCGGTGCCGACGATGAGCCGGGATTCGAGCGTGTGCGTGCCGAGTTGGAGAGGCATGAGCGGGTGGTCTGGTGTCTGGTCGGCTGGTGGCGGGTTACGGCCTCGCACGACGAATGGTCGAGGTCACGTTCTCGTCGATGTGGTAGAGCGAGATCTCGTAGGTGAAGATCGTGCGGTCGTGGTTGAGGTGCGACTCGGCGAGCCGCACGCGGTCGTCGATCACTGTAATGAGGCCGGCCTTCCGCAGCACGTGGTAGCGACCGATCTCCCGTTCGCCGCCGAGCTGTTCGATCAGTTCCGCGACCGTCGGTTCCTCGTCGCGAACGAACCTCAGGAGCTCGCACGACAGGCATGCGGCAGGACTGGTGTGCTGCATCGGCGCCTTCTAGCCGCCTCCGACCAATGTGACGATCTCGAGCACGTCGCCGTCGGAGAGTTCGCACTCGGCGTGGCGGGCCCGGGGGACGAGTTCGCGGTTTCGTTCGACGGCGACCAGCTTGGGCCGCATGTCGAGGGACTCCAGCAGGGCGGCGACCGTGGTGCCGGCGGCGACCTCGCGGGACTCGTCGTTGACCGTGATGAACACCGGGCCGTTGCCGTCGGGGACTCGGGAACTCGCCGGAGAATAGGCCCGCCGGTCGAGCGCATCAAGCAACCGCCGCGGGTGGCGTCAGGGGACGAAGCGGTACTCGCCGCCGTTCTGCTCGGCGAGGGCCTTCATCATCTCCTCGCCGCTGCGGACGCCGAACGCGAACGTGTGCACGCGGACGCGGCCGCGGTTCAGGCCGCTGACGGTCCGCAGCACGTTCCGGCCGCGCGGGATCTCGCCGTCCGTCAGGAAGTAGATCACGTCCGGCCGCAGGGCGAGGGCGAGTTCCAGGGCGGGCAGCGGGTTCGTGTCGCCCCCGGCGCGGAACCGCGTCGTCCAGTCGAGGTAGTGCCGCTGCACGTTCGGCAGTGCCGGCTGCAGGGCCCGGGCCGGCATCGGGCGGGGCTCGGAGTTGAAGTAGATCACGAAGAACGACTGCCCGTGCGTCATGCCGCCGATCGACTTGACGAGTTCGAGCTTCACGCGGCCGAACCGGGTCTTCGCCTCGCTGTCGTGCTTCGCCTGCATGCTGGAGGAGGCGTCGACGACGTAGACGAACCGCCGGCCCGGCTGGCTGATGCCGAAGAAGCCGCTCCCGTCGCCGTTGCCGACGCCCGTCCCCGTTCCGCCGCCGCTCCCGGAGACCGGTTGGCCGTCGTCTCCCGACCGCCGGCCGGTCGTCCGTTCGGACTCCGCGTCCGGCTCCGGTTCGCCTCCGTCGAACGTGGGCTCCAGCAGTGCGACCTCGGACGGATCGACGGCGAGCGGGTCCGTCACGACCTCTGCGGCGGTCAACTCGGTCGTCACGCTGCCGCCGGCGGTCGGGTTCGGGTCGCTCGGGGCGGGCGAGTCGAGGTGCAGCAGCGGTGCGGGTTCGTCGGCCAGCGACTCGATCTGCCACGCGGACTCGACGGCCGGCCGCGGGGGCCGGTCGGGCGCGGCGAAGACGATCATCGCCAACAGGGTCAGCACGCCGAGGTGGACCGCGGTCGTCGCGCACAGCGACCCGAGCCACTGCCGCTCGGCAGGCGTCTCGAACCAGCGGCCCAGAAGTTGTCCGACGCGTCCGTTCATGCCGTCCCTCGACCAATCGAGAGTACCGGCGAGCCGACGATCCGGCAAAACGGAAATCCGCTGTTGCCGGCCTACTGGTTGAACAGTCCCTCGATCATCATGATCGCGGCCGGGCCGACGAGCACGACGAAGATGCCGGGGAAGATGAACAGGACGAGCGGGAAGATCATCTTCACGGCCGTCTGCTGAGCCTTCTCCTCGGCCATCTGCTTCCGCTTGGTCCGCATGCTGTCGGACTGCACCCGCAGGGCCTGGGCGATCGACGAGCCGAACTTGTCGGCCTGGATGAGGATCGCGGCGAGGGCCTTCATGTCGTCGACGCCGGTGCGGACGCCGAGGTCGTGGAGCACCTCACGGCGGGGCCGGCCCATCTGCAGTTGCAGGTTGGCGAGGGCGAACTCGCCGCAGCACTCGGGGGCCGCGTCCATCAGTTCCTCGGAGACGCGACGCATTCCGGCGTCGAGACCGAGACCCGCCTCGACGCAGACGACCAGCAGGTCGAGGGCGTCGGGCATCTGCAGGAAGATCTTCGACTGCCGGCCGCTCTTCATGAAGCTGAGCACGATCTCCGGCAGGTACATGCCGGCCCCGACCCCCAGTACGAGGGCGACAAGGCCGTTCTGCGTGAGGCCGAACTGCCAGGCGCCGAAGCCGCCGCCGACGACCAGTCCGCCGACCATCAGCATGACCTTGATGGCGAGGTACAGCTGGGGGGCGTTCTGGGAGTGGAAGCCGGCGTTCGAGAGCCGGACCTTCAGGTTCGACTGTTCGAGCTCCGTCTTGGGCTGCATGGCCTTGGAGAGAGCGGGGGCCGCCTTCTCGAGCAGGCCACCCATTCCCCCCTTGCCGGAGTCCCCGTCCTTGTTGCGTGAGCCGGGGTCGCGGAGTTCCTCGAGTCGTTCCTGCGCCCGGCTCTTGTCGCCGGAGAGCATGTTGACCACGAAGAAGACGGCACACCCGACACCCGCGAGGGCGGCGAACGGAAGCAGTTGTACGAAGTCCACGGTCGGCTCCTTCGGAGCCGGCTGTCGGCTTTCAGCTGTCGGCTTTCAGCTTGTTCGCTGACCGCTGACCGCTGACCGCTGACGGCCGCCTCAAACCTTGATGTTGACGATCTTCTTGATCGCGACGGCGCCCAGGACCTGGAGGACGGCGGCGACGGCGATCATCTTGCGGCCCAGTGGTTCGGTGAACAGCAGCATCACGTAGTCGCGGTTCAGGAAGTAGACCGCGAAGAAGAGGGCGATCGGCAGGGCCATCAGCACGATGCCGCTGATCCGGCCCTCGCCCGTGAGTGCCATCACCTGGCCCAGAATCTTGAAGCGCTCGCGGATCAGGTAGCCGATCTTGTCGAGGATCTCGGACATGTCGCCGCCCGCCTGCCGCTGGATGGCGACGGCCGTGACGAACAGCTTGAGGTCCATGTTCGGCATGCGGTCGAGCATGTTCTTGAGCGCCTCCTCGATCGGCACGCCGAGGTTCTGCTCCTCGTAGGTGATCGCGAACTCGGTCGAGATCGGGGCCGGCATCTCCTCGACGACCACGTGCAGACCCGAGGCGAGCGAGTGGCCCGAACGGAGGGCCCGGGCGACGAGTTCGAGCGCGTCCGGCAGCTGCTTCGCGAACGCGTTGAAACGGCCCTTGCGACGCCACAGCAGCCACATAAGCGGGAAGCAGGCGAGCCCGAGTCCCGCGACCGGGTAGACCGGGGCGGGGGCGGCGGCGACCATGCTGCCCACCACGCCGACGACGAACATGCCCGCCGTGATGCCGAGGAACATGTCCGCCTTGATCGGCGAGTCGGCCTGTTCGATGAGCAGCTGCAGCTTCGGCAGACGCTGCATGATGCTGCCGAACCAGCCGGTGAGCCCGTCGACGCCCTCGCGGATGAGCGACTGGGTGTCCCCGTCGTCCTTGGCCTTCTTGCCGGTGATGACCTCGAGGCGGTCCTCGGTCTTGTTGGCGCCGTTGTCGCCGACGAGGAACGCGACGGCTGCGACGAGGCCGGCAACCGCGACGAACGCGACGACGGAGAGGAGAATGGGGTCCATGGCTGACTCGACCGCTGGGGTGCGTTGTTCGATTTCGTTCCGTGCGACGCGTGCCCGCGGTGCGCCGGTTTCGTCAGTGCGTCATCCGAGAGGACGTGCGGCGAAGAGGTTGCCCGGCAGCCGGACGCCGGCGGCCTCCAGCCGGTCCATGAAGGCGGGCCGGACGCCGGTCGCCTCGAAGTGCCCGTAGGCCCGGCCGTCTTCGTCGATGCCGTCCTGCACGAAGAGGAAGATGTCCTGCATGATGATCGTGTCCTGCTCCATGTTCAGGACCTCGGTGATGTGCGTGATCTTCCGCGGCCCGCCCTGCAGCCGGTTCGCCTGGATGATGATGTCGACGGCCGAGGCGAACTGGTGCCGGAGCGCCTTGATGGGCAGTTCGATGCCGCCCATCATCACCATCGTCTCGATACGGCTGACGGCGTCCCGCGGGTTGTTCGCGTGAACGGTCGTCAGCGAGCCCTCGTGGCCCGTGTTCATCGCCTGGAGCATGTCCAGCGTCTCGGGACCACGGCACTCGCCGATGATCACGCGGTCGGGCCGCATACGCAGGCAGTTCTTGACGAGCTCGGTCGCCTTGACGGCTCCCTTGCCCTCGATGTTCGGCGGCCGCGTCTCCAGCCGCAGCACGTGGTCCTGCTGCAGCTGAAGCTCCGCCGCGTCCTCGATCGTGACGACGCGCTGGTCGCCCGGGATGAACGAGCTGAGCGTGTTCAGCAGCGTCGTCTTACCGGAACCGGTACCGCCCGAGATGATCATGTTCAGGCGGGCCTTGATGGCCCCCTCCAGCAGCATGACCATCTCCGGCGTGAACGCGCCGAAGCGGAGCAGGTCCTCGAGCGTGAGCGGGTTCGAGCCGAACCGCCGAATGGTCAGCGAGGGTCCGTCGAGGGCGAGCGGCGGGATGATCGCGTTGACACGACTGCCGTCCGGGAGACGGGCGTCGCACATCGGCGAGGTCTCGTCGATGCGGCGGCCGACCTTCGAGACGATCCGGTCGAGCACCTGCATCAGGTGGTCGTTGTCGCGGAAGGTGACGTCGGACCGCTGGATGCGGCCCCCTTTTTCGATGAAGACGTGCTTGGGGCCGTTGATCATGATGTCGGCCACGCCCTCCTCCTTGAGGAGGATTTCGAGCGGGCCGAAGCCGAACGTCTCGTCGAGGACCTCCTCGATGAGCCGTTCGCGTTCGCTGCGGTTCAGCAGCGGGTTCTCGGTGTCGCAGAGGTGCTCGACGACGAGTCGGATCTCGCGGCGGAGCGTGTCCCCCTCGAGGTCGCCGAGGCGGGAGAGGTCGAGTTTGTCGACGAGCTTGCCGTGGATGACCCGCTTTAGTTCCTCGAAGCCGTCCCCTTCGAGAGCGCGACCACCACGGGGTTGTGTTGCGTTGACCATGTGCCTTGCCGAGCCGATGTGCCGAGACGACCGAGTGCCGCCGGAGAACCCGGCGGGACACGACGGCACACCTCCCCCTCGAGCGACCCTGGCGGAGGCGTCCGTCGGGGAAACCTAGCTCGTGGTGGAGCGGTGGGCGTGGCGAAAATGCGTCACTCCGGCAACACCGGTGGCACGCGTCCGACCCGCCGGCGTCCTAACGTCGCCGCTTGGCGGGCTTGCCGGCCGGTACGATCGAATCGACCGTCACGATCCACCGCTCGCCGATCTCGACGCCCTGCTTGCGCTCCAGCGAACCGGTGACGCGGCCGAGCTTGCCGTCGAGCCCCGCCGCCGTCGTCAGCTTCTTCACGTCCCGACCCAGTTCGAGCTCCCAGGTGATGCCCTTGGCTCGAATCAGGACACCCGTCGTCTCGCCTCCGATGGCGACGATGCCGGTCTGGATCTTGCCGACGACCGTCACCTGGATCGACTCCTTCACCTCCTCTTCGGCGGCGGCGGGGCCGGCGACCGCGGTGGCGAAGAGGGCGAGCAGACCGACGACGAGACAGTTCGACTTGGACATCCTGATTCTCCGAGTGGTGGTGTGGGTCGGGCGTCGGTCAAGATTCCGTGAAGGCCGTCGACGCCCCGGGACTCTCGTGCTAGCTTCCGCGCGCGACGACCGACCTGCAACACCGGGAGGCGAGCCGAGGATGCTCCCCAACGGATTCATCGACCTGCACAGCCACCTCCTGCCCGGCATCGACGACGGCTGCGCGAGCATCGACCAGTCGCTCGCCTGCATCGAGGGTCTGGTCGCCGCCGGCTTCGTCGGCTCGGTCTGCTCGCCGCACGTCTGCGTCGACTGCTGCTCGCACAACACGCCCGCGTCGATCGAGGTGGCCGTGCGAGAGCTGCAACGCGAGGTCGACGCTGCGGGACTCGACTACCGGCTTTGGTCCGGGGCCGAGGTCCGACTGGCTCCGACGACCGTCGAGTGGTTCGAGACCCACGGCGTGCCCACGCTGGGAGAAGGCCGGTACGTGCTGGTCGACTTCTGGGGCGGCGGCTGGCCCGACTACTGCGACGCCGCGATCGACTACCTGCAGCGGAACGGCTACCAGCCGCTGCTCGCCCACCCGGCACGCATGTCGACCGAGGACGACCAGCTCTCGGCCATCCTCGTCCGGCTCCGCGTCCGGGGCGTCAAGCTGCAGGGGAATCTCCGTTGTCTCGTCGGCGGCGAGGACGGCAAGCTCGCCAAACAGCGAATCAACCGGCTGCTCGGCGAGAAGCACTACTTCGCCGTCGCGACCGACGTGCACAGCCCGTCGTGCCTGCCCGAACGGCTCGCCGGCGTCGAACTGCTCCGCCGCGACTTCGGCGACGCGATGCTGCAGACGCTGCTCGGCGACAATCCCCGCGCGATCGTCTCCGCCGAGGCCGCTCTGGCAGCGGTTTGATCTACAGACCGTAGGTCGTCTGTCCGCTCGTCGGCTTCTTGCCGATGCGGTTGTGCGTGTAGAGACCCTCGAGCAGGAACTCCGCCACGCTGGCCCGCAGGGCGTCGGCGAAGACCCCCTCGGCGAGTTCCGGTTCCAGGTCGGCGGCGATCTGGTCGACCTGCTGGCCGAAGCCGGGGATGGCCGAGATGTGCTCCAGGTACGCCCCGGTCTTCACGCGGTCGCCCACGACGAGTGCGTTGCCGTTGTCGATCCACTCGACGACGTTCCGGAACTGCTTCGCCTTGAACCGCTGGTCGAAGACGTTCTTCACGGCCTCGGCCGCCATGCGGTCGAAGAGCTCGTCCTCCTGCCCGGGCTCCTCGGTCATGTTGAGTTCCATCTTGCCACGGGCGGACGCGGAGACGTACGCGAGGTCGCTGATCCGCGTGACGCCGATCTCCTCTCCGGCGAGCACGGTCCGCCGTTCGGCGTTCGAGAGCACGTTCTCGTAGTTCGCGATCGACATCCGGACGCTCACGCCGGACGCCTGGTTGACGTGCGGGCTGGTCCGCGCGAGGCGACTCGTCTCCTCGACGATCTCCTTCATGAAGCCGGGCATCGCGACCGTCAGGCCGCCGTCGCGGTCGGTCCAGGAGTTCTCCTCGACGATGCGGATGCCGGTCTCACGGTCGATCGGATAGTGCGTGCGGACGACCGAGCCGATGCGGTCCTTCAACGGCGTGACGATGCGGCCCCGGTTCGTGTAGTCCTCCGGGTTCGCGCTGAAGACCATGCAGAGGTCGAGCGGCAGCCGGACGGTGAAGCCGCGAATCTGCACGTCCCGTTCCTCCAGCACGTTGAACAGGCCGACCTGGATCTTCGGGGAGAGGTCCGGCAGTTCGTTCATGCAGAAGATGCCACGGTGGCTGCGGGGGATGAGGCCGAAGTGCATGACGTCCTCGCTGGCGAGGAGTCGCCCCTCGGCGTGCTTGACGAGGTCGATCTCGCCGACGAGGTCCGCGATCGTCACGTCCGGCGTGGCGAGCTTCTCGTGGTACCGTTCGTCCCGGCCGACCCACGCGACCGGCGTGTCGTCCCCCTTCTCGGCGACGAGGTCCCGGGCGAACTTCGAGAGCGGCTGCAGCGGGTCGTCGTTGATCTCCGACCCCTCGACGACCGGGACCACGTCGTCGAGCAGGCCGGTCAGCATCCGCAGCATCCGCGTCTTCCCCTGCCCGCGGAGGCCGAGGAACAGCATGTCGTGCCGGGACAGGATCGCGTTGGCGATCTGCGGCTCGACGGTCTCCTCGTAACCCAGGATGCCGGGGAACATCGGCTCGCCGGCGCGGAGCTTGGCGAGCAGGTTGCGTCGCATCTCGTCCTTCACGGACACGCAGCGGTAGCCGGACTCGCGAAGCTGGCCGAGGGTACGCGGGCGGTCGCTCATGAGAGCTTTCGGGTGGGAGCAGCCGGGCGGGGAGTCAACGGACGATTATTGAGGGCGAACGGGTTCGGTCAACGCCTGCCCGGCGAGCCCGTGCGGTGTCTGAGTCGATTGCACGACGTCGGGGTTCCGCTTACGGTAGCTCCTCGCTCCCTTGACCCCACGCGACGGACGAGATCCCCTCATGCTGGTCGAACGCATCAGTCGCCGCATGTTCGACATGGTTCACCGCCGGAACCTCGTCTACAACACCTGCTGGGAAGACCCGCGGCTGGACCACGAGGCCCTCGAACTGGGCCCGGACGACACGGTGCTCGTCATCACCTCGGCCGGCTGTAACGCCCTCGACTACGCCCTCGCCGGGCCGCAGCGGGTGAACGCGGTCGACATGAACTTCCGGCAGAACGCCCTGCTGGAACTCAAGCAGGCGGCGATTCGCGAACTCGACCACCCGACCTTCTTCGAGCTGTTCGGCCGGGGTCGGCTCGAGTCGTGGCACGAAGTCTACGACGCGAAGCTCCGCAACCAGCTCGGCCCCATCTCCCAACGCTACTGGGACAAACAGGGCGGCAAGTTCTTCAACGCAGCCAAGCGGTCCTTCTACTTCCGCGGTTCGTCCGGTTCGTTCGCGTGGATGATGCGGTGGTACATCGACCGCGTCGCTCGCATGCGGGCCGAGGTGACGGAGATGCTCGACGCCGCCGACCTCGACGAACAGCGTCGAGTCTTCAGCGAGAAGAAGATTCGGCAGCGGCTGTTCAAGCCGTTCATCCGCTGGGCGCTGCGACGGGACATGACGCTGGCGATGCTGGGCGTCCCCCGCAGCCAGCGACGGCAACTGGACCGCGAGTACCCCGGCGGCGTCTCCGGCTTCGTCGGCGACCGCATCGAGGAGGTCTTCACCCGGCAGACGCTCTCCGACAACTACTTCTGGCGGGTCTACCTCACCGGCGAGTACACGCCCACCTGCTGCCCGCGGTACCTCGAGCCCGAGCACTTCGCAGCCCTGAAGGACGGGCTCGTCGACCGGGTGCAGACCCACACCGCCAGCATCCTCGGCTTCCTCGAGGGCCACGAGGGAACCATCTCTCGGTACGTGCTGCTCGACCACATGGACTGGCTGTACGCACGGCTGCAGGACGTGCTGCAGGCGGAGTGGCAGGGCATCGTCGACCGGGCCGCCCCCGGCACTCGAATCCTCTGGCGGTCGGCCGGGCTGAAGTGCGACTTCGTCGATCCGCTCGTCGTGGAGTCGAGCGGAACGGAACACGCGGTGGGCGACCGGCTGAGCTACAACACCGAGCTCGCCGAGAAGTTGCACGAGCGCGACCGCGTGAACACGTACGGCACGTTCTACATCGCCGACCTGCTCCCGGCCTGACCCGCGTTCGGCGGATGTCGAGACCCGGCACATCGCCCTGCCGGAAATCACGGGTGCGGCGGATGCGCGTGCTTGCCGGTCCGATCCGGTCGCGGCATCATGCGATCTCGGCTCCGTCCCCCTCTCGGATGATCGACATGCGTCTCTGCTCTCGCCTTGCCTCGTGTTCGCCTTGGTTGGTTCTGTCGCTCTGCTGCTCGTTCTGGCTGGTCGGCTGCGGAGGCGGCGACGACACCTCCGACGCCAACACCAAGCCGAAGGAGGATGCCCAGGCCGGACTGGACACGATTCCAGAACCGTGGGAACGCGAGTCCGACGAGCCGAGCGAGTCGCCGAAGCCGGGCGAGCCGGGCGAGCGACCGGCCGAGCGGCCGAAAGCGAGGTCGGCGGCGATGGCCGAGTACCGTGCGAAGCTGGTCGAGCCCAAGGGCGTGGAGGACGTCGTCGAGCCGATCGACGTGCTGACGGACGGCGTGATCGACGAGGCAACGGCGGAGACGATCGACAAGCTGCTGCCCCTGCTGAAGAGCGCCAACGTCAACGTCCGCAAGCGGGCGGCCGAGAAGCTGGGCTACGTCGACGACCTGCCCGCCGAGGGATTCACCGCCTTGGCGGAGACGCTGCTCGACCGCAACTCCGAGGTCCGGGAGGAGGCGTCGAGTTCCCTGTGGTACCAAGACGAGCCGGCCCTCGCGGTGCTGCCGGCCCTCGCCGACGCCCTCTACGATCCGGACTTGTCGGTCCGGTCGAACGTCGCGAACGCCCTCGAGGAACTCGGCTCCGACGGCGCCGTCGCCGTTCCGCAGTTGACTGCCTTGCTCGAGCAGTCCGACGACAACGACTTCGCCATTCGTCTGCTCGGCAACATCGGCCCGAAGGCACGCTCGGCGGCGCCGGTCCTGATGAAGCGTTGGGAGGAGTGGAGCTACGGAGACCACGTCCAAGTCGCGCTCGGCAAGATCGGCGCGAAGGACGTGCTGCTGCAGAAGGCTCGGTCGAGTGACTCCGGGGACCGCCGAAAGGCTCTCGTCGGCCTGTCGTACGTCACGCCGTCGACGAAGGAGATCGTCTCGCTGCTGATCGCGGGGACGAAGGACGAGGAGACGCGGAAGTCCGCCGTCGCCGGGTTGGGCCGTGCCCACCCGACGACCGAGCAGATCGTCTCGGTCATCGGTCAGGCTCTGAAGTCGAAGGACGAGGACGTCCGCGAGAAAGCGGCACTCGCCCTCGTGGACATCGAGCCGAAGCTCGACTCCGCGATTCCGCTGCTGCTGTCCGCGATGCAGGACGAGCACACCGACGTCCGCCAGTATGCCGCCCGGGCACTCGGCAAGTTCGAGTCGAACCCGAAGGCCCGAGTCTCTGCGCTGTTGATCGCCTTCACCGACGAGGACTGGTCGATCCGGAACGACGCGGACTCCGCGCTCCGCGAGTCGGTCGAGGACTCGTTCCCGGTCCTCGTGGAGGTCGCCGACGATCCGAAGAGCGACACGACGCTCCGCCTCGCCGCGGCGAACATGCTGTTCCGCCTGCAGGAGCACGACAAGGACGTCGTTCGCGACGTGATGGGGCGGCTGGTCGGCAACACCGAGGTGACGCCCGAGATTCGCGTTCGCGCGGCCTACACGTTGCGGTACCACGCCAGCCGGCTGGACGCCTTCCTCGGCGGGCTGAAGGAGTCGAAGGACGCCGGCTACCGAGAGCTGGCGGCGATCGGACTGGGCCAGATGCGGGACGACCGCGCGGTGTCGGCCCTGACGAACGCCCTGAACGACGAGGCGCCCGCGGTCTCCCGCGCCGCAGCCGATGCACTCGGCCGCATTCGTTCCGAGAAGGCGGTGCCGAGCCTGATCGCCGTGCTGGACGACGACGAGGCACAGAACCGCCGGCAGGCCGCCGAGGCGTTGGGGACCATCGGAGACCGATCCGCCCTGCCCGCCCTGGTCGCCGCGGGCGAGAAGTCGAAGGACGTAGAGGTCCGACGGGGTGTGATCGACTCGCTGGGAAGGCTCCTCCGGGTTCGCGAGGACGAGGAGCCGCCCGAGGTCCCCGCCGGTCTCGGCGAGCGGGCCGTCGACCTGATGCGGGCCGGACTGACCGACGACAGTACGGACGCCCGTGAGAACGCCGCGGAGGCACTCGCCGCCCTCGGGCCGTCCGCGGCCCCGGCCGTCCCGGACCTAGTCAAGGCATTGAAGGACGAGAACGAGTACGTGCGGTGGGAGGTGGCGGGAGCGCTCGGGAGTATCGGCGACAAGGCGTCGACGGCCGTTCCGCCGTTGCTTGCCGCCCTTGCCGCCGAGGATCCCGACAACGAGTACGCCCGCCGCGAGTTCATCGAGGCGCTCGGGGACATCGGAGCGGACGCGGAGAACGTCGTCCCGGTCCTGATCGCTCAACTCGAGGACTCCGAAGTGGCGTGGACGGCGATCGACGCCCTCGGTAACTTCGGCGCCGCGGCCGCTGCGGCCGTTCCCAAGCTGTTGCCGCACCTCGAGCACGCCGACGAGTACCATCGCGGCGTGACCGCCGACACGCTGGGCGAGATCGGCCCGAAGTCCGCGCCGGCTTTGGAGGATCTCCTGAGGCTCGCCTCGGAGGACGAGGACGAGGACGTCCGTTCCCGCGCCGCGCGGGCACTGTTCCTCATCACGCCGAAGGACCCACGTGTCGTCTCGGCAATGATCGCCACGCTCCCGGAGGATCCCGACGAGGACGACGTCGGGAAGACGCTCGAGTCGTTGGGCGAGAACGCCACCGAGGTGATCAAGACGGCGCTCTCTCACGAACAGGCACGCGTGCGGGCCAATGCACTCGCACTCGTCGCGGGGCTGGACGACGACGCGGTCTCGCGGCCGTTGCTCGTGAAGGCGCTGGAGGACCCGGAGCTTCCCGCCCGTGCATCGGCGGCGAAGATCCTCGCCGGACGCCCCGACACCCCGGAGGCCGTGCTTCCGGTGTTGGTCGAGGCGCTCGCCATCGACGACGACTGGCGGCTGAATCAGCGAATCGAGGAGGCCGGTCGGCGGTCCGTGCCGCTGCTGGCGGAGGCGTTCGAGACCGCCGACGACGAGGAACACCGCAAACGAGTCTCCTACGCCCTCCGGAACCTCGGCAACCGGGCCCGCTCGGCGGTCCCGGCGTTGGAGCGCGTTCTGGAAGGAGAGGACCCGGCCGCCCGTCAGCAGGCAGCCGTCACGTTGGGCTACGTCCAACGCGGCAACGCCAAACTCGCCCCGGTCCTCACGGCCGCTCTCGGATCGGACGACGATCGTCTGCGGAGCGAGGCCGCCAGCCTGCTCTCCTACGACGTCCCCTTGGACGAGAGCACCACGACCGCGTTGCTCGCGGTCCTCGAGGCGAGTCCCGAGCCCGACGAGCGGATCGCCAACGGTGTCGCCCGGGCGCTCGGTCGCTCTCCGATGAACGAGTCCCAGCAGGCTCGCGTGACGAACCTGTTCGACGACGACAAGCGAGTCCCGTATGCGGTCGTCGCCGCAGTGGCAACCAAGAACCGACCCGCCGAGTGGACGCCGAAGCTCGTCGCCGCCCTGGGCCACTCCAAGGCGGACGTCCGCCAACAGGCCGGCTACGCACTCGCCGGCACGCCGGAGGCTCAACCCTTGCTCGCCCGGGCGATTCGGGACGACGCGTTGTCCTCCCGGGCTCGCGTGGCCGCGTTGACGGCCTTGCGACAGAGCCCGACCCCGGGCGACGAGGAACTCGACGAGCTCGTCGAGGCCGTCACGCCGTTGCTCGAGTCCGAGGACGGCTTCGTACGACGAGCAGCCGCCATGCTGCTCCTCTCGTGGAACCGCGAGATCGACCGCGTCCTTCCGATGACGGTCGAGATCGTGACGTCCGACGAAGACCTCCGGTACGAGATCGTCGACGAGCTGCGCGACGTCGACTCGGAGTCGCTCGGCCGAATGCGACCGAAGTTCGAGGCGCTTCTCGGCCACGCCAACCGCCAGATCGACGGGGCAGCGTTCGAACTGGTCGCCATGACCGGCCCTGACGATCCCGCCCTCGCCCGGACGTTGCTCGACCGATACCTCGCCGTCGAGAGCGACCGCGACCGCCGGGACTACGTCTATCGATTTCGCGTGTTCGGGGAGACGCTGAACGAGCCGCTGGGCGACCTGCTCGACTCCGGGGACGCCGTCGCTCGAGAGAAGCTCCTGCCGTTGTGCGAGTACTCTTCGCGAACCGTGAAGCCGTTGGCACCGAAGATCGCCGAGTTGCTGGAGAGCGACGACGCGACCACGGTCGCCCACGCCGCCGTTGCCCTCGCGAGGATCGACCCCTCCGTGCCGGGCGTCGTTCCGGCGTTGTTGGCCCGGCTGGAGACGGCGGACGACGACGAGGAACCGCGTGCCTCCGAAGTCGTGAGCGCGATCGGCCAGTGCGGGGAGCACGCCGCCGAGGCCGTGCCGCGGCTGATCGCCCTCTTCGACGACGAGAACCTCCGCGACTCGGCCGTCTACGCGCTGAACCGCCTGGGGAGCACGGCGAAGCCGGCGGTGCCCGGGCTCATCGCCCTGTTGGACGACGAGGACGTGTCCTACGAGGCGATGCAGGCCTTGGGTTCGATCGGCGACCCCGCGGCCGCGCCGGCACTCGTCGACTTGTTGGACGATCCGAGGAGCCGGACCACTGCTGCCGAGGCCCTCGCGGACCTCGGCGAGCCGGGCAAGGCCGGTGTGGCGGTCCTCACCGAGTTGCTGGACGACGAGTTCGACCGATACGACGCCGTGATCGCGTTGGCGGAGTTCGACGTGAACGCCGGCGACGCCGTCCCGAAGCTCGCAGAGCTGTTGGAGGAGGACGATGCCGAGTTGCAGCGCCTGGTTGCCGGCACACTCGGGACGATCGGCGAACCGGCGGCGAAGGCGGTGCCTTCGTTGCTGCCGCTGCTCGACTCGACGGACGTCGAAGTCCGGCGATCGGCCACCACCGCCCTCGGATACATCGGGGCAGACGCCGAGCAGGTGCTGCCCAAGCTCGCCGAGTTGCTCGAGTCCGACGACGAACGCGTCGCTCGCGCGGCGCTCTACGCGATCGGCGGCTTCGAGGAGGAGGCTGGCCCCGCCGTCCCGGGGCTGGTGGCGAAGCTCGACGACGAGTCGCTGCGCACGAATGCAGTCCATGTTCTCGGTCGAGTCGGCGAGGCGGCAAGCGAGGCCGAACCGAAGTTGATCGAGTTGTTGGACGAGACGACGGGAACGGGATCGCGAGCCCGGTCACTGCGGCGCGCGCTCGCCACCAGCTTGGGCAAGATCGGCGGTGCGAAGCACGTCGACCGGATGGTCACGGTCTGGCGGGAGGCCGAGTATCGCGACGGCTTGGCCAAGGCCATCTGGGAACTCGACCCGGAAGCGGCGAGAGTCGCGGGTATCGAGGAGCCCGCCGCGGACGAAGACTAGTCCGCGGAGTCCACTCGACCTGCGAGACCTTGGACGAGTCCGGTCGCGTACGCGCGGTTCGACTCGTCCGGCTTGCAGGTCGTGGCAGTCGTCGAGATACTCCTGCGATCATCGGTCTTCTCGCGAACGAAGAGAACTCGATCGACGAATCCCGTGTCCACAGGACGAATCGTCGGCTCGACCGCCGCCGCAGCCCTGCTGTCGGCCGCAAGCAGTTCGTTCCGCGAGACACCGACGAGGGCGTAGCTCAGTTGGTAGAGCAACGGACTTTTAATCCGTAGGTCCAGGGTTCGAGCCCCTGCGCCCTCACTTTCGGTTCCCCCATTCAGCTCTGCGGACCGCGGAACGGAGTCTGGTCGTGCTCGATATCCAGTTCGTCTGTGACAACCTCGACGCCGTTCGCGAGAACTGCCGCAACCGCGGGGTCGAGGTCGAGGTGGACCGCGTTCCCGAACTGAGGGAGAAGCGGAGCGAGCTGATCACCAAGGGGGACGAGCTTCGGCGCGAGCAGAAGGAGGTCTCCAAGGGGACCGGCAAGGCGTCGCCGGAGGAGCGGCCGAAGCTGATCGAACGGGGCAAGCAGCTCCGCGAGGAGGTCGCGGCGATCGAGGCGGAGCAGCAGGCGGTCGAGCAGGCGATCGACGACGTCCTCGCGAACGTCCCGAACATGACGCACCCGGACGCCCCCGTCGCGCTCGAGGAGGAGGGGAGCGTCACCGTCCGCACGTTCGGCGAGCCGACGAGCTTCGACTTCGAGCCGCTCGACCACGTGGCCCTCATGGAGAAGCACGACCTGCTCGACCTCGAAGCGGGCTCGCGGGTCGCCGGGCACGGCTTCTACTACCTGAAGAACGAGGCCGTGCTGCTGGAGCAGGCGCTCGTCTTCCACGCTCTCGCAAAGCTCCGCGAGAAGGGCTTCGTGCTGCACACCACGCCCGACCTAGCCCGCGACGAGGTGCTGCAGGGGATCGGGTTCATCCCCCGCGGCCCGGAGGCCCAGATCTACTCCGTCGAGAACACCGACCTCAGCCTCGTCGCCACGGCCGAGATCACGCTGGGCGGCATGCTGAAGGACCAGGTCGTGCAGGCGGACGACCTGCCGATCGGCGTGGCCGGGCTGTCCCACTGCTTCCGCACGGAGGCCGGCGCCCACGGGCGGGCGGGTCGCGGCATCTACCGCGTGCACCAGTTCACAAAGGTCGAAATCTTCGGATTCACCGTTCCGGACCTCGAGGTCTCCAACGCCTTCCACGAGAAGATCGTAGGCATCGAGGAAGAGCTCTTTCAGGGGCTGGGCGTCCCGTACCGCGTGATCGACACCTGCACCGGCGACCTGGGTGGACCCGCGTACCGAAAATTCGACCTCGAAGCGTGGATGCCCGGCCGCGGCGACGGCGGGAGCTACGGGGAGATCACGTCGGCCTCCAACTGCACCGACTACCAGGCCCGTCGGCTCGGCATCCGCTGCAAGTCGTCCGAGTGGAAGGGGACCCGGTTCGTGCACACGCTCAACGGGACGGCAGTCGCCTGCACGCGGGCCCTCATCGCCATTCTCGAGAACAACCAGCAGGCCGACGGATCGGTCGTCGTCCCCGAGGTGCTCCGGCCGCTCGTCGGCTTCGACCGGATCGGCTGAACGGACGACGTCCGGCGGCCGGGCGGAACCGACTCGTTGCACGTGGTCGCCGTACGCCCGTAGCATGACCGTTCCGGGTTCTCTCGTCCCGACGATCGCGGTTCGCGGTCCGTTTCGTTCGCTCCACCCCGAGTTGCCGCAGTGAATCTCCCCGAAGACGAACACGCGGGGTCCGCGGACCAGCCGTCCGACGAGCCGTCCCCCGACGAGGCGACCTCGCCGACCGAGGAACCGTCCACCGAGGAGTCGGCGAAGCCCGTGTCCCGGTCGATGCCCTCGGCCACACGGACGTCCAAGGACTCCGGCCCGGACGAGCAGGAACTTCGCGAGGACCTCGAGTACGAGAACCAGCGCAACGACTTCATGCTGCGATGGACGGTCGTGCTGCTCGCCCTGCTCGCAGCCTCCACGACGATCCGCAGCACGACCACTCTCGTCCACGTCCGCTCCGGCGAGCACCTGCTGGAGAACGGCCTGCTGCCGCCCCGCACCGACCCGTTCTCGACGCTGGCCGCCGACCGTCCCTGGGCGAACACCGAGTGGTTGTTCGACGTGAGCGTGGCAGCGATTCACGGCGTGGCGGGTCCCGTCGGGCTGACCGTGACGAAGGCGCTGTTGGTCGCGTTGGCGTTCGGCCTGCTGGTCCACGTGAACCGGCCCGGCTCCTCGTCCTGGTGGGGGTCGATCTGCGCCGCCGTCGCGGTCATGGTCTGCGCGTCGCGGTTCACCGTGTTGCCGGAGGCGGTCACCCTGCTGGGGCTGTCGGTCGTGCTGTGGCTGTTCCTCCGCTGGCGTCAGTCGGACGCGACCGGCCCCCCGTGGGCGTTGATCCCGTTGTTCGTCGTCTGGGCGAACCTCGACTCCCGCGTCTACCTGGGGCTCGCGGTCCTCGTGCTGTACGGCGTGGGCGAGGTCGTGAGCCGGTTGCTCGACTCGCCCGCGGCGTTCGACACGTCGGCGAAGCGGTCCTCCTTCTGGATCGTCACGATCGGCTGCGTCGCCGCGACGATGTGCAACCCGTTCGGCTGGGCGACGCTGACCGCTCCCGTCGAGTACCTCACGGTCTACTACCCGGAGATGCGTGAGCTCGTGACGGCCCGACTGCCGGAGGACGGGCTGCCGAGCGTCGCCGACCAGCAGTACTTCCCGTTGTTCTCCCGGGCGTTCCTGCGGCAACCGGACGTGCAGGGCGTCTGCGGACTGTTCCTGATCGTCGTGGCCTTCGTGGCCGCTGCGATGAACCACCGCCGACTCGACGTGGGCACGCTGTTCGTCCTCGCGGGCTTCACGCTGTTCGCCGCCGCCGCCCAGCACGAACTCGCCGCCGCGGCGGTCGTTGCCGCCGTGCTCGGCACGTTGGCGGCCCAGCAGTGGCAGGCGTCGTCGGACGGCCCCGTCTCGACGGGCGTTGGAGCCGTCGCGTTCGCCCGGGGCGGCCGGGCCGTTACGGTGCTCGGTTTCATCGGCATCGCGGCCCTTGCCATCGGAGGCCGGCTTCGCGGTCCGGCCGACGAGTTCTCTGACTCGGCGAACCGTGGACTCGGACTCGGCTTCGACCCGTCCCTCCAGGTCCGGCTGGACGGACTCGAGTCGGCTCTCGACGGACTGCCGCCTGAGTACACGGCGTTCCACTCCACCCGTCGGCAGGGAGACTGCCTGATCTGGTTGGGACGGAAGTCGTTCGTCGACGGTCGAGTCCGCCTGTTCGCCGGCGGCCCCGAGAACCTGTACGAGAAGTACGACGCACTCCGGCAGTCGCTGGCCGACGACGCGGGCGTGAAGGTCGAGGCCGACGCGCCGGCGCCGGCGTCCGTGCTCGACGAGTACGCGGTCGACTTCGTCGTCGAGGATCTGCCGGGCGAGACGCTGACCCGCTCGTACGCCGCACTGGTCGCCTCGCCGCTGTGGCAGATCTACGAGGTCGGGGCCGACGAGTCGATCATGCTCCGCACACGACCCGCGGGGACGAAGCCCAGCGATTCGACTCCCGCGGACCGCCGTGAGTTCGTCGAGAAGCGTCGGGAGTTCGCCCGGGAGAACCTCTTCAACCCGCTCGCATCGACCTTCTCGAACGAAAGAGACCCGGTCGGGCTGCGAATCGACGTCGCCCAGCCGCCGACCGAGTACGGCAACTGGCTCGTCCCCGACCGCCGGGTGACCACGCCGGAGCTCGAACGAGCCCGACAACTCCGGCGGCACCTCAACTGGGTCCACCAGGAACGGTTCGGCCGGCTGCCGTTGGAACTGTCGATGGGCTTCGGCTACCTCACGCTCAACGAGGCGAACACGGCCCTCGTCGACGACTCGCAGCAGGCGGACGCCTACACCGTGCTCGGCCAGATCCGCTGGTACTTCTGCAACAAGGTCGAGCCGGTCTTCACCGCGGGCGGGCAGGCGCAGAACGCCCGCCACTACACGCCGCTGTACGAGTTCCGGCGGATGCAGGCGATCAACGAGTTCGCCCAGGCCCTCCGCGTGAACCCCGACGACATCGAGGCCCGTGCCCACCTGTTGTCGATCTACCTCGGCAGCGGCCGGATCGATCTCGCAGCGTACCACCGGGACGAGTTGGCACGCGTCCTCAGCACGGAGCCGGAGACCAACGAGGCACTCGAGGCGTTGATCGACCCGCAGGCACAGCTGGACCGCATGACGCGGATCCAAGAGGTCCGGAAGAAGGCCTTCGAGGACCTTCAGAACACGGCGTCCCCCTTGACCGTTGCGTCCAAGATGCTCAGGGACGGCTGCTTCCTCGCCGCCATCGAGGTCCTCGACCAGGCCCTTGTGAAGGACCCGAAGCTGGCGACGAACCCGCAGGTGCTCGAGTTCGCGGTCGCCACCTACCTCGAAGCGGGTCAGCTGGAGAACGCACTCCGGGAACTGGCCCGGCTGCAACAACGGGGGGAGAGCCTGCCCCCCTCGACGCAGCGTCTCGTCGCGGTCGCCTCCGCCGCGGCCGGCCGGCACGAACAGGCCATCGAGGCACTCACCGCGGCAGGGAACGTTTTCCGCACGCAGCGGGACCAGGCGCTCTTCGAGGGCGCGCTTGCCTTCGTCTCCGCCCCGTTCCAGATCCCTTCCGCCGAGGTGGACGGCTGGGTGGCTGGCCTACCGGTCCGGGCGAAGGCGAACACGACGGTCGTGATCGATACGAGCCGCCGCATCGCCAACACCGAGGCCACGATTCTCCTGCTGCAGCTCGAGAGCGGTCGCATCGCCGACGCCCGCGAGACGGCCGAGTCGTTCGTCGAGAACCACGCCGACTCCGGGCTGCTCGGTCTCGTCGACACCTACGGCCGCCTGCTCGGCTACGAGCCCGACATCAAGCTCCCGGACGACGTGCCACCGGAACCGCCTGCCACCGGCGAGTGACGGGCGAGCCGCAAGGTGTTGTGGTTGCACCGGTTGCCGCGTACGCTGTAACCCGGTCCGCGCTCCCGTCAACTCTCTCGACGGAACGACCGATACCGGCAGTCGGCCCACTCTTTGGGCCGTGGGACGTGAATTCGGCGCGGAGGCAACCGATGTTCTCGATCACCGACGGCAAGCCCGACTTCACCTGCAGCGGCCGCAGTCGCCGCAGCTTTCTCCGCGTGGGCGGCCTGGGAGTCGCCGGCGGCGTCGGGCTGCCTTGGCTGCTGCGACAGCAGGCGGCCGCGGCCGCGGCGGGCTCGTATCTCCGCAAGAAGTCGGTCGTCTTCCTCTTCCTGCAAGGGGGGCCGTCCCACATCGAGACTTTCGACCCGAAGATGACCGCCCCGCAGGAGATCCGGTCCATCTTCGGCGAGACGGCGACCAAGCACGCCGGCATCACGTTCGGGGCCCACTTCGAGAAGCTCGGCCGCCTCGCCGACCGGCTCTCCGTCGTCCGCAGCTACCAGTCCCGCAACAGCGGCCACAGCTACCAGAAGGTCGCCAGCGGCGGGAACGAGACCGGTGCCACCATGGGGGCCGTCTACTCCCGCATCGCCGGCACGAACCACCCCGTCACCGGCATGCCGCTGAACACGCTCGTCCTGCCGGAGGCGATCGACCCCGAGATCAAGCTCGGCAGCAACTTCGAGACGTCCGCCCTCCCCACGCTCACCACGCCCGGCGACCTCGGCGACAGCTTCGCCGCCTTCAACCCCCAAGGTGGCGGGACGCTGAAGCGGAACATGGAACTGCGTATCGAGAAGAACCGCTTCGGCGACCGCCGCGCCCTGCTCGCGCAACTCGACCGGATCAAGCGGTCCGTCGACGGCAACGGCACGCTCGAGGGGATCGACGAGTACCAGCGGCAGGCGTTCGACGTCATCACGGGCGGCGTCGCCGACGCGTTCGACCTCTCCAAGGAGGACCCGAAGACCGTCGCCAAGTACGACACGTCCGGCCTGTTCCCGCTCCGCGAGGTGACCCGCTGGAACGACATGCGGCGCGCGTCCAACCTGCTCGGCAAGCAGCTGTTGATGGCCCGCCGGCTCTGCGAGGCGGGCTGCGGGTTCGTCACCGTCTCGGACTGCGGCTGGGACATGCACTCGAACAACAACTCGCCCAAGCACCTGGGGGCGATGAAGATGCTCGGCCCGCAGGTCGACCACGCGGTCGCCGCGTTCATCGAGGACTGCGAGGAACGGGGCCTGACCGACGACATCCTGCTGATCGTCACCGGCGAGATGGGCCGCACGCCGCGGATCAACAAGAACGGCGGCCGCGACCACTACGGCAACCTGACCCCGCTGCTGTTCTCCGGCGGCGGCCTCAAGATGGGCGAGGTCGTCGGCCGCAGCGACGCCCACGTCACCAACCCGGCCACGACGCCGTACGGCCCGGACAACCTGTTCGCCACGGTGATCCACACCCTCTTCGACATCGGCGAACTCCGCCTCGTCCAGAGCGTCCCGCAGGACCTGCAACGAGCGATCGCGAACACCGAGCCGATCGTTGACCTCGTCTGACTCCGTGGGACGGGTCTCCGACCTGTCGGCATCGGGGTCGCTGCCGGAACTCCGCGGCGGTTGGACGGAACGATCGTTCGACGTCGGCAGCCGTCGTGTTGTCCTGCACGTGCCTGCCGACCCGGACGCGCTGCTCGACGATCCGGCCGTGCTCGAACGGCACGAGCGGGACGACTACATGCCGTACTGGGCGCATCTCTGGCCGGCGGCCGTGCGGATGGCGGACGCGGTCGGGCGGTTCGAGTGGATCGGCGGCGGTCGGGTGCTCGAACTCGGTTGCGGGCTCGGGCTGGTCGGGATCGCGGCGGCCGTGGCGGGGGCGTCGCGGGGTGTGCACGTCACGCTGAGCGACTACGACGCGGACGCCGTGCGGGTCACGCTGCTGAACGCCGAGCGGAACGGGGTCGAGAACGTCTCCGGACTGGTGCTCGACTGGCGTGATCCGCCCGACGTTCGTTTCGACGAGATCGTCGGCTGCGACCTGCTGTACGAGGAGCGGGACCACGTGCCGATTCTGGACGCGATCGACCGACTGCTCGAACCGGGCGGATGCTGTTGGCTGGCCGACCCGGGCCGGACGCGAGCGCTCGAATTCTGGCATCGAGCCGAGGAACGGGGCTACTCGTTGGCCGCGTTCTGCCCAGAGACGGGGGAGGCCGTCGTGCCACGACTCGGGTCGGCGTTCGTGATGCGGCTCAGGAAGCCGAGTCCGGAGTGACTTCCCGACGCTGCACTCGATCGGCATCGGGCGCGAGCTACGCTAGACTGAACTCTTGGCCGAACGACACCCCTGACTGGACGACCGAAGTGCGACCGCCCTCTGCCGCCAACCTGCCCGATCCGACCATCCGCGCGACCGAGGGCTGGCACTGCCTGCATGCGTACTTCCGCGTGAACGAGCCGGAGCTGCGGCTGTTGGACGACGAGGGGCTCGCGGTCGGCCGGTCGGCGTTCGCGCACGTCTTGAATCCGGAGCGGGACGGGGCCCCGGCGCGGATGCAGTCGTTCGTCGTCTCCGGTGGCCGGGCGGACCTGGGCATCATGCTGATGGACGAGGACCCGCTCGTCGTCGACCGGGTGCTGCAGGACCTGCGGCGGTCGCCGTTG
>JANQQW010000339.1 GCA_028284885.1 Planctomycetaceae bacterium | reverse complement strand
GTGCCCAACCAGGTGACCGACGCCGGCGGAAGCCTGCTGCCGGCGAACGTCGAGATCACCCGCCGCGACGGCAGCACCACCGTCGTCGACGTCGCCGGTCTCGACACCGTCCAGGAGGTGATCGACGCGATCACGGCCGTCGACGCGAACCTGACGGCCACGTTCAACGCCGTCGGCAACGGCATCTCGATCACGGACACCTCGGGAACCGGGCCGCTCAGCGTGCAGTCGAACGTCGTCGCCGACGCGCTCGGGCTGACCGGGACCGAGACCGGGACGGGACCGCTCGTCGGGTCCGACGTGAACCTGCAGGAGTCCGGCGGCGTGTTCGACACGCTCGTGAAGCTCGAGGCGGCCCTCCGCGCGAACGACGTCCCGGCGACGAACCGCCTCGCCGACCGACTCTCCGACGTCGCCCAGGAGTTCACGGCGGTCCGCAGCCAGATCGGGACG
Source organism: Planctomycetaceae bacterium (assembly GCA_028284885.1). GTDB lineage: Bacteria > Planctomycetota > Planctomycetia > Planctomycetales > Planctomycetaceae > JANQQW01. The sequence continues at coordinate 1,452 of JANQQW010000339.1, read as the reverse complement.
CGGCTGCAGTTGCTCGACGACTTCGAGTCCCGGCTGCTGGAACAGGACACGTTCCTGCAGGAGCAGCTCTCCGAGGAGATCGACGCCGACATCACCGACGTCGTGACGCGTGTGACGTCGGTGCAGGCCTCGTTGCAGGCGACGCTGCAGATCGCCGCCTCCTCGCAGCAGCTCTCGATCCTCAACTTCCTCTGACCGCGGGGCGTCCATCGTGCGATTCGAGCAGCGGGCCGTCGTCGTGACGGGGGGGGCGAAGGGGATCGGCGGCGGCTGCAGTCGCGTCTTCGCAGAGGCCGGCGGGCTCGTGGCGGTCCTCGACCTCGACGGACGCGCGGCGGCCGAACTCGCCGACGAACTCACCGCGACCGGCCCCGGCAGCGCCGTCGCGTTCGCCTGCGACGTCACGGACTTCGCGGCGTTCCGTGAAACGGTCGACGAGGCGGCGACGACGTTCGGACGACTGGACGCGATCGTCAACAACGTCGGCATCCACCCCCCGGCGACCACGATCGACGACTCGGACCTCGCGCTCTTCGAGACGACGATGCGGGTGAACTTCCTGTCGACCGTCGCCGGGTCGAAGTTCGCGTTACCGCACCTCCGGAGGACGAAGGGGGCGATCGTCGTCGTCTCCTCGATGACGGCCGTGCTGGGACAGGAGCACTCAACGGCCTACGCCGCGACCAAGGCGGCCCAGGTCGGCTTCGTGAAGTCGCTCGCCATCGAACTCGGTCCCGAGGGAGTTCGGGCGAACGCGATCCTGCCGAGCAACGTCGACACGCCGCTGATGCGCGACTGGGCGGCAACGCTCGACGACCCGGACTCCGCGCTCGACCGCGTCTCGAAGCTGCAGGTTCTCGGCCGCATGGCCTCGCCCGAGGAGATCGGCCGCGTCGCCCTGTTCCTCGCGACGGAGGAGAGCAGCTTCCTGACGGGACAGGCGATCGAGGCCGACGGCGGCGCGGCACTCGACTACTGAGTCTCGCCCCGGCCGCCTACCGAAACTCGAAACCGCGAACTCGCGGAGCGGCTACTCGTCCTTCGGCTTCGGCTGCATCACCTCGGCGTACTTCTTGAGGAGGTCGGCCGCCTCCTCGGACGGGTTGACCTCACGCGTCGGCGGCCTTCGCTTGGGCCGCTTGCCCGCCCCCTCCTCGTCGCGGACACCCACCTCGCTCGGGTCGGGCAGCTGGACCGGCAGGGGGGCGACGTTCGGTTTCGGCTTCTGAGGCGGTGCCGCGGCCGGCTCTGGCTCCGAGGTCGCGGGCGACGGCTCCGAACCGACGGCCGGTGGTCGTGGCGGCGGAGCGGGTGCGGTTGGCGGAGCAGCCGTCGGTTGCGGAACGGGCGGCGGCGGTGGGGGCGGCGGGGGCTCGTAGGCCGGGATCTCGGCCGGCGGCGGTGCCGGGAGGCCCGCGAAGGGGTCCTCGTAGGCCGGGACCGTCGAAGTCG
>JANQQW010000333.1 GCA_028284885.1 Planctomycetaceae bacterium | reverse complement strand
GAGCCGACCCATGCCGCCCGTTCGCCCTGTCACCCCGATTCTCGCCGCCCTCGTCTTGGCGTTCGCGTTGGCCCCGGCCGCCTTGCAGGCCCAGGCTCCGGATCCGGTGCCGCGGCTGCTGAAGAACCTCGAGAGCGACAACCTGAACGTCGCCGCCGCGGCCGCCCGGTCGCTGGGGGTGGTGTTCGCGCCCGGGACTCGCACGGTGACCGAACGGGCGGACGTGATCGCCCGGCTGCAGAAGACGCTCGTCTCCACGAAGGGGGCCCCGCTGCGTCGTGAGTCGGCGACGGCCCTCGGCCGCATGCGGGCGAAGGAGGCCGTCGAGGATCTGAAGACCGCCATGGGGGACGAGGACGTCGACGTGGCAACGGCGGCCGGGCAGGCGATCGCCAGCGCCCTGCCGGTCGACGAGGCCCGTGAGTATCTGAAGGAACGCGGGGCCGAGGAGTCCGAGAACGTGCGGGCCGCCGCCTACGCCGCCATGGGGCCGATCGCGAAGGCCGAGGACGCGGAGTTCCTGGTGAAGGGGCTCGACGTGGACAACTGGCGGATTCAGCAGGGGGCCGTGCAGGGACTGGAGCGAGCCGTGCGAGCCGGGGCGATCATCGAACCGGCCGCGTACGACGGAGTGGCCAGCGTGCTCGGTGCGGAGACGACGAACGCCGCGAACACGGCCGTCCACTTCCTCACGCACGTCAACAGCGAGGAGTGCGTGCGGGCGACGATCGCCGCCGTCGAGACCCGGGGGGACGGCGGGCCGGAGGACACGAGTTGGCGGACCCGCACCTACGCGATTCGCACGCTCCGCCAGCAGGGCTACCCCCGCAACAAGGCGGGACTGCCGGCCGTCATCCGACAACTGGGCGACCGCACCGCGAACGTCACGAACGAGGCGAAGTATCTGCTGAACCAGCTGCGGAAGGACAAGATCCTCTCGCAGAGCGAACTGTTCCCGGTCCTGCTGACCGAACTCGAACAGGCGGAGCCGATCAAGCTGCGGGCCGGCATCATGGCCGAGATGTACGGCAAGATCGACCAGCAGTACGAGTCCCGCATCGCCAAGGTCTCCGCGAAGGCTCTCGAGGACGCGGCCGGCAGCCGTGAGGCGTGGCCGCTCCGGGCTCGTGCGATCGAGCTGATCGGCAACACGGGCTACACCGGCATGATGGCCGAGGTCGCGACCGCCGTCGGCGACGACGTGCCCAACGTCCGCAACGCGGCCGGCAACACCCTCCAGAAGCTCGCGTCGATCGCGCAACCGGAGCAGAAGGAGGCGGTCGGCCCGATCTTGCTCCCCTACCTGGAGAAGCCGGTCGACTGGCGGAAGACGGCGATCGCCGCCAGGGCCGCCGGATCGTACGCGACGGGCAGCATGGTCGAGCCGCTGGTCGATCTCCTCGGCCACGGCGTCCTCAACGTTCGTGACGCGGCCGCCCACTCGCTGGTGCAGATCGTCGAGGGCAAGAACGAGGAACTGGGCGGCGAGGTGCCCGCCCCGCTCGTCGCCAAGCTCGCCGAGTCCCCGGCCGCGTGGGAGGCCGGAGCGAAGGTGCTCGGTCCGATCGGCGACCCCGAGACCGTGCCGCTGCTGACTCGCATCGTCAACGAGGGGAACTGGCGTGCCCAGGTGAACGCCGCCAACGCCGCCCGCCGGATCGCCGCGAAGACCCCCGTCCGAGACGACGACCTGAACGGCGCTCTCGTGAAGGCCTCGCAGAGCGACGTGCTGCAGGTGCAGGACGCCGCCAACGAAGCGCTGCGGGTGCTCGCAACGGCGGAGGCCGAGTCGCCGTAGCCGTTGGTCTGGCTCGCTGTCGGTCGGGCGTGTTCGTTCCCCCAGTGCCGCTGCGTGGCATCCCCGATGGGGTGGCATTAGGATCGCTCGATGCGTGGCGTCTCCGGCGCCCGCGTCACGAACTTCTGCCACCCCGTACTCGGAGACGTCGATGCGTCTGCGCTCGCTGTCGTTGCTGTTGGTGTTCGCCGCTGCCCTGCCCTGTTCCGCGGCGGTCAAGCTGCCGTCGATCATCGGGGACAACATGGTCCTGCAGCGGGACCGGGCCGTGCCGATCTGGGGCTGGGACGACGCCGGGGCCCAGATTTCGGTGACGATCGGCGACCACACGGCGAACACCGTGGCGGGTGACGACGGCCGCTGGCAGGTCGAGCTGCCCAAGATGAAGGCGGGCGGGCCGTACGAGATCGTCGTGAAGGGGAGCACCACCGAGACGGTCGAGAACGTCCTCTTCGGCGAGGTCTGGCTCTGCTCCGGCCAGTCGAACATGGAGTGGACCGTCTCGCGGTCGAGCAACCCGAAGGAGGAGATCGCGGCCGCGAAGCACCCGACGATCCGCCACATCAAGATTCCACACCGCCCGTCCGACAAACCGGAGAGCGACGTTCCGTCCGACGGCTGGAAGGTCTGCAGCCCGGAGACCGTCGCCAACTTCACCGGCGTCGGCTACTTCTTCGGCCGGCACCTCTCCGAGGAACTCGACGTCCCCATCGGACTGATCGGCTCCAACTGGGGCGGGACGCGGATCGAGCCCTGGACGCCGCCCGAGGGCTTCAAGGCCGTGCCGGAACTAAAGGAGATCGCGGACAACCTCGCGAACTTCCCGCAGAAGAACGGGAAGGGACAGGTCAACCACCAGTCCCCTCTGGCGCTCTACAACGGCATGATCTCGCCGCTGCTGCCGTACGCGATTCGCGGGGCGATCTGGTACCAGGGGGAGTCGAACCGCGGCGACGGTCTGCTGTACGAGAAGAAGATGCACGCCCTCATCGAGGGGTGGCGCGAGGTCTGGAACGACGACGACCTGCCCTTCTACTACGTCCAGCTCGCCCCGTACCGCTACGGCGGCAACAACCCGGACCTGCTGCCGCTGATCTGGGAGGCCCAGAAGAACGTCCTCGCGGTGCCGAACACCGGGATGGCGGTCACGGTCGACGTGGCGACCGTGCGCGACATCCACCCGCCGAACAAGCAGGCCGTCGGCAAGCGACTGGCGTTGTGGGCCCTCGCCAAGACGTACGGCCAGAAGGACCTCGTCCACTCCGGCCCGCTCTACTCCAGCACCAAGATCGACGGGAACGAGGTGCACGTCTCGTTCGACCACGTCGGCGGCGGGCTCGTCTCCCGCGACGGGAAGCCGCTCACGCACTTCCAGGTTCGTGGTGAAGGGGGCGAGTGGGTGGACGCCGCCGCGAAGATCGACGGTGAGCAGGTCGTCGTCTCTGCCGACGGGGTCGAGAAGCCGGTCGCCGTTCGGTTCGCGTGGGACCAGTTGGCGGAGCCGAATCTCTCGAACGCGGAGGGACTGCCCGCCTCGCCGTTCCGGAGTGACGCCCCCGAGTGAATCGGCGGCCGTCGTTCGACCGAAACCCCCGGCGGTCCCTCGGGTTGAGTGCGGACCGTCCGGGGGATTTTCGTGGAATCCGGGAAACCACGTTGGTTCTGCCGGGGTAGAACCGTCGTGCCCGTGTCGCCCCGATCGAGAACCCACAGGAGAGTTGCCGTGTCGAGTCGTCCAGGGAAGCTGTCAATCGCGCTGACCGCCGTCGCGGCCATCGCGTCGGTCGTGCCCGTGGTGAGGGCGGACGACGAGGTCCCGCCGTCGAAGCCGGTGGCGATCGTTACGCTGGCCGGCGTGAACCGCGTCTTCGACGACATGGACTTCGTGTTCGAGGCGGCCGGGCGACCGGAGATCGTCGATCTCGCCCGCGGTGCTCTGGTGAACGTGAACGAGCTGGGCGGGCTCGAGCGGGACAAGCCGATGGGCTTCGCCCTGTACGTGCAGGACGGGCTGATCCCGGCCCCGGTTCCGGTCGGCTTCGTCCCGGTGACCAAGATCGAAGACCTGATCGCGACGATGGAGGTCGGCCCGGTCACCGTTCGCCCCGATCCCGACTCGAAGAACCGCTTCGAGATCGTCGGCCCCCGTCGCAGCTTCTTCCTCGAGGTCCGCGGCGACTACGCGCTGATCGCGAACGACACCGTGACCTTCGACATGAACCTCGACTCGCCGGTGCCGATCGCCAAGCAGATGGCGAGCAAGTACGACGTCGCGGCGGCCTTGTACGTCGAGAACGTGCCTCGCACGACCCGCGAGTTCTTCCTGCAGCTGCTGAAGTCGAGCGCCGCCGCGGAGCTGCAGCAGCGGGACGACGAGCCCGACGCCGTGTACGCCCTCCGGCGGGCGAACGGCAAGCGGTCGTTCGACATGATCGAGATGATGCTGACCGACGCCCGCCGCATGAGCTTCGGCTGGGACACGTCGGTCGAGAACAAGCGGGTCGTCATCGACTTCGACTTGGAGTGTGCCCCGGACAGCGGTCTCGCAAAGCTGATGGAGGAGACGACCGGCCGCAAGAGCCTCTTCGGCCCGGCTCTGGACGTCGCGTCGCCCTTCTCGCTCGTCAACGCGTGGGAGCTGGACCAGCCGGCTCGCGAGACGCTGACCGCGCTGTTCGACGTCGCGGAGATCGAGCTGGCGAAGGTGCTGAACCCGGACCGCGAACCGGCCGTCGACGAGACGACGGGTAAGACGATCCCGGTCACCGACCCGGCGGTTACGCAGTTCGTGGGGCCGCTCAAGCGGACCGCCGCGGCCGGCGAGTTCGACTTCTTCCTGCAGTTCGAGCCGCGGGGCAACCGCTCGATGGTGCTCGTCGGCGGCGTTCGCATGCGGGACGCCGACACGTTCGGCACGGCGATGGTGCCGATCCTCGAGCGGGTCGGCGAAGTGGCGGAAGGGGAGTTGAACGTCCTGGAGACGAGCGTGGACGAGCACCGCGGCGTCGGCTTCCATCGCATTCAGGGCAAGAACGGCAACCCGAGTGACGAACGTCTCTACGGGACGAAGCCGTCGGCGTTCGTCGGGGCCGGTCAACGGGCACTCTGGTTCGCGGTCGGCGGCGAGGACGCCATGCCGGCGTTGAAGGACGCGATCGACCGTGTCGTCGACGCGGGGCCGGACGAGCGGGCCGCGTCTCCGCCGCCGTTCCAGCTGGTCGTGAACGCGAAGGAGTGGATGAAGCTGCCGCCGGACGAGCGGGCTCCCGAGCAGGTCCGTGCGATCTTCGAGGACTCCTTCGTCGACGGGAAGGACGCGATGCGAGCCGAGTTCCGCCCCACCGAGAACGGCGGCCGAGTTCGCATCACGCTCGAGGAGGGCTTCCTGAAGCTGATGGGCAAGGGGATCGGCGCCGGCGTCGACTGGGGCGAGGAGCGGCGCGAGCGACGAGAGCAGCGGCGACGCGAGCGTGAGGCAGCCGAGGCACTCGACGGCGTCATTCGCTGACGGGCTCAGCGACTGGCGACGGCCAGCTCGTTGCGGACGGAGCGGACGCCCGGTTCCATGCGGAGAAACGTCGCAGCGAGCCGGGACGTCCGGTCGTCGGGGACCGTGCCGCGGAGCGTCGCGACCCCGCCGTCGGATACGTCGACTCGAATGCCGGCGAACTCCGGTCGGACGTCGGCGATGCTGGTGATTCGGACGACCGACGACCGGAACACGGCCTCCGAGGGCCGGGCGGGGAAGTCGAACTGGATCCGGATGGACGGCCGCGGGACGCGGCGTGCGGA
>JANQQW010000325.1 GCA_028284885.1 Planctomycetaceae bacterium | reverse complement strand
CACCGCCGCCCCTTCGAGGGGGTCGAACAGGCCCAGCGGCAGTTCGAGCTGTTCCGCAAGGTCGTCACCACGCTGCAGTCCAAGATGAAGACCGTCGGCAACGTCGTCCGCAGCGACGGCGAACGCCGCGCCGAGACGATCCTCAAACGCGTCCAGGCCAAGATCCGCGAGGCGAAGACCAAGCGAAACATGCTGGGCGTGATGTTCGACTGACGCGACGAGAACGCCATGCCCGGCGGGCTCAACCGTTCGCTACAAGCGCAGTCTGCGACGACTGGAAGGCCTCTCGGTACGCGGCAATCAATGGAATCTGGTACCTGCCGTACCTGACGGGTTCCACTGCGAGTCCCAGCTCCTTAATGTTTGAAAGCACACGAGCGAACATCTCTCCCTCGATGAGTTTGCGGCCATTGACAACGGCGTTGGCTACATGCATCGAATCGAGAATCTGCTTCTCAATTCTCTCGATTCGCGCTACGACCGGTCGCAGTGCCTCAGCCCATTCGTCGTGAAATGTGAAGCAGCCGTTCGCGTATTCCACGGCGCCTGCCACCATCACTTCCAGCAGAAGAAACTGGCCTGCCCAAACGTCGTAGTCCGGGGACCGGTTCGCCTTGATGGCTCGGATGGCGAATCCGAACAGCCGATCAGCGCAACAGTACTCCAAGGCCCCCAGGTGCAATGAGCCGCTCAGTTCGTCGCGCAGTGCAAGTGTGGCGCGCGAGTCGGCTGCCGCTTCACCCCATCCCCCAACAATCAATCCAGACTCATCCCAGAACCATGGAAACTCACGGTTCGCTAGCGGGGAGTCTTCGTGCCCCTTCTCGTGTGCGAGCACCCAGACTGCCGTCAGTGTCTCCAATGGTCCGTGGATATTCGGGAATCCATCTCGCGTCGCCCGCTCGATGAACGGCAACGTCGTGCTCCTGAACTGCGATGCGAACCGTTTCACGAAAAACAGGGCGGGTGTTCGGGGCCAATCGTAAGGGTTGCGGCCATGGACCTCCCTGATCGGGGTGAATTGCTCGGGGAAGAGAGCTCTTAGCGACTCCGCTCGCAACCCGTCCGTGCAGTCCAGTATCTCGACCGCCCTCGCCGAACGCGATTCGTCGACGACGCGGTAGACGAGCCCCTCAAAGTGAGCTGACGACGTCTTGTCAGCACGAAGGAAGCCAATCAGTAGCCAGTTCCCGTCCTCCATCGAAGTGTGCACGAGAAACGGGTGTCCCTCGTGTGAAGTGAGCATGTGCTCGAGCGTGTCGCGAATGCGTTCTTCGGAACTTGCGGACGCTTCGAGCCTGCGCCTCAACTGGCGGGTGCACTCGCGGCGTGCGTGGTCGTTGGTCTGCAGGGCGATGCCACTGAAGTCGCGGCGAACCTGATTCACCGCCTCCAACTCTGGAAAACGGCTCCTCGCCACCATTGGATGCCTCCTTGCAAGGTGCAGCCAGCTGTAGGGAACGCCCGCACGATAAGTACACCTGAAGTCTACGCAGCGGGTTCGATGAGAACTTGCGAAATCTCACTATGTCGACCACAAGGACTACTGGCTTCGGACAATGCCGGAGGTCGCAGTGAACACAAGGGTCTCTGCACAAATTGTTCCCACGAACACTCAAGCAAGACGAGAGTCCGCTGCCGTGAAGCCGCAGTGCAACACCTTCAAACGGCCTATTCCTCGGTCGCAACGAGCCGGTTCCACGCCTTCAGAGTCCGGGAGACAACGCCGTGACCGCACCATCTTCCGAATCTGACCGGTGGCTCCGGCGATTCGCCGGGGCGATCACGGTCGTGGTTTCGGACTCGGAGTGCTCCGAGTCCTGGAGCAAGGCTGTCTTTAGGGCGCGCGGCCGAACGAACGACCACGTCAGTTCGGAGTTTAGATGCGTGCTGGTGTCGGGCGAGATGCAGTCGGTCTCGCTTCCCGCAGAGCTCGCATTCGACGTGCTCGACATGTGGGGGGAGGGGGACGCGTGGTTTCCGGACCGTTGGCACCAGCTCGAGTTGACCATCGGGCGTGATGGCACGTGCGATGGTCGGTTCGAGTACCACGCTTCCCCCCCCCCTCGATGACGACGAGTTCTACGAGTCTTGAGCTGCATCGGGTTCGACTGAAGCGACTGACCGCCAGCCACTAACGCTGCACGAACAAGCTGATCATGCGGCCGTTCTCGCCGTTCTCGTGGACGCGAATGCGGCAGTTCGACGTCGCCTTCGACCCACGCTTCCGGAGGTGCACGATTTCCCGCGGCCCCCGTTTGCCCGGCCACGGCGTCTCGGGCACGAACTCGTGCTCCTTCGCCTTCCCGCCGAGGACCGCCTCGACTCCGGCCTTCTCGTACGCCGTCGTCGGCGTCACGACCTCGAACGAGTACCACGTCGTCCCGGGACCTTCGAGCGTGACGCTCTCGGCCGGCAACTCGTACAGAGCCGTGAGGACGTCGGGCGGAATCTGGACGCTGCCGGCTTTCGGAGGAACGAGGTCCGGGAACGCGGCGATCACGTCGCCCACGGTCGGCGACTCGACCCGTTCCGTCCCGCGCACCTCCAACACCAGGTCGATGCCGACGGCTGGTCGACGACCGCCGGTCCAGCCGAAGAGGTCACCGAACGCCACGGTCGTCTTGCGCCCCGGCTCGACCCGCCGGTACCGCATCGGACGTTCGCCACTGCGGTGCGAGTTCGGCCGCTCGTCGGGCGTGCCCGGCAGCGGCTCGAAACCCTGCTTCGCGAGCCGTGCGACGAGTCGCTTCCGCAGTGCCTCGCCGTCCGTCTCGTAGACGCCGCTGTTGTTCCAGGTGTGCCACGTCCAGACCGGGTGCCCCTCTTCCACGGTGAACCGACACCACGGGTAGATGCGGGCAATCTCCTCGTCCGCGAAGAGTTCCACGAACAGCTTCGGAACTCGCGCATCGCCCCTCGGTGCGAGCACGGGGCCGCGCTCGGCCAGTTCCTTCAGCGGCACGAACTCGAGACCCTTCAACGGACGCCCGACCCCGACGTCTCGGGCGGCCTGCTCCCGTTCCCCCGGCGACGCCCCGCACGAGACGGGACCCGCACTCAGGAGGAAGACCACGCAGCCCAGGACGAGAACGCGATGCACGGCGAGACTCCACGAACGCGGAAGTGACGTCGCTCAGCATAACCGAATGGCAGGGCGAACGTGTCGCCCGCCGAACCCGCGGCCGCACGACTCGCAGCGTGGACCCCCGATCGCAGGCACGGGTAGGATGACGTCACCGGGCGAGTGCCGCCCGACCCGTCGCAACTTCGAACGAGGTGCACCCGTGAACGCGAAGATCGCCGATCTGATGGTCGAGAAGGTCATGACGGCCACCCCCCACCAGACCGTGGGGCACGTCCGCGACGTGATGACGACGCACGGCGTGAACTGCATGCCGGTCGTCGGACCCGAGGGGGAGCCGAAGGGGATCGTCACCAGCACCGACGTCCTCCGCGGCGACCACCCGGACGGCGCCCCGGTCAGCACCATCATGTCCGAGCACGTCTACACGGTCCCGCAGTACTCGGACCCGTCCGTGGCGGCCCGCATCATGCGGAACCACCACATCCACCACGTGCTCGTCACCCACGAGAACGAGCTCGTCGGCATCCTCAGCGCCTTCGACCTGCTCCAACTCGTCGAGGACCACCGCTTCACGATGAAGAACGCCCCCGACACCTCCAAGAAGCACGGCGGCAAACGCAAGAAGCAGGAACTCGGCACCGACGGCTGACCGGGAACCCGACGACCGGCCGGGTGGCCGGGTGGCCGGGTGGCCGGGTCTGGACCGAAGGGAAGACCCGGTGGTCGCCCCGCGATCAGCACTCCGGGTCCTCGCAAAGTCGCTCACCCCGGCGACCCGTCGGAGAACCGCGGATACCGCAGATGACGCAGACAGTGCGCAAGCATTCGCGTGATCAGCGCTATCCGCGGTTGCAATTCGCACGGACGACACGACCGACCTACTCGTCGGTCGCGAGCAGCCCCTTCCACGCGGCCATCGAGCGGCGGAGGTTCTCGCGTTTGTCCCCCTTCACGCCGTAGCACTGCAGGCTGACGGGGCCGTCGAAGTCGATCGTCTCGAGGGCCTTCAGCAGTCGTCGCTGCGGGAAGGTGCCGCGGTCGAGGGGTTGGATCAGCGTGTTCCAGCCGTTGCCGTCGAGGTCGGCCCCGCACGTGCTGACCGCGAACAGCCGGGGCTTCGCCCGCTTCAGCACGGCCTCCAGGTCGGCGGCCCGCTCGTTCTTCAGGAAGTGGCAGAGGTTGAACATCACGCCCAGGTTCGCGTGGTCCACCTTCGCGGCCAGGTCGAGCGCCTGCGGCATGGTGGCGACGGCGAACCCGTGGTGCGGGTAGAGCGCGACCCGCACGCCGAGCTCGTCCGCCGTTGCGGCCGTCTGTCGGACCGCGGCGACGGTCTTCGGCGTCATCCGCCGCACGGTCAACTCGATCATCGCCCCGCGGTTCGCGGGCGGCCGCACGACGTCCGCGGCGGTCGGCTCGTCCTCGACGTTCAGGTAGACGCTCAGCACCTTCAGCCCGACCGCCTCGTACGCCGCCACCCGCTCGGCGAGCTTCCCGACACCGACCTGGGCCACCCCGTCGTACCCCAGCTCCTTCAACACCCCCGCCTCCTCACCCGCCCCCCCGAACCCGAGCCCGTTCTGGAAGACGTAGAACCGCGGCCCGAACGCCTCCTCGGCATCGGCCGCGGCGAGGGGAGCCAAGACGAGAAGGAGTGTGCAGACAACTCGACACATCGCGGGTGTCATCGGAATTCCTACAAAAGACGGACCGTGGGCCGACGACCAGTGTACCGTGCCCGCGTCAACGCCGAAGCCGGACTGGCACGACGGGTCCCACTCGCCTCCGGCCAGTGCTCCTCAACAACGAAGGCTCGCCCTCCCGAAGGTGCTCCGCGTTCCGAGTCCACTCGCCATCCGACGCACAAGCCGCGACCGCCCGAAGCACTGGCGAAACGCCAGTGCCACCCGCCGCGCCCCGGAGTTCACTCGGTCCCGGCCACGCCGCCGTCCCCAGGGTTCGCGTCACCAGGCATGGTGTCGGCAGCTGCGCGCAGTATCGACGCCAACCATGCGAGTGCGTAGACGTTCGGTTCAGAGTCGCCTTCAACGATCCGCATTAGCTCAGACAGGTCATCTGAGATCTGCCCAATCGTCAAGTCGTGTGGCTCCTCATACACATTGTACACATGCTCGGTAGGGATGGACCAATAGTAGTCAATGTTGAATGACAACTGTGTGTGGCCAGTTGCTTCAAGGTGCTGGAACAACAGGTTGGCCGCGCACTTGAGGTCGGAGACATTGACATTCATGGGGTCGCTCCACCGAGGATCCGCTCGATCTGGTCGAGGAAAGCTCTGATCTCGCGCTCGAGGTGGCGGATTCTGCCTTGAATTATCCGTTCGCGGATCTCCTGTGTCGGAGCATTGCGCAGGAGCCCTTGATTGTCAAACGCATCTGGGTCTCGGCGGTAGTCCTCGAGCTTCCTACGGTGTTCTGCGACTCGCCGCTCGAGTGAGCGGAGTGCCCTACGTTGCTCTGGTGTCAATCGTTGCCGCCGTTCCTCGCGTCCCTCGATTCTGTCGCGTTCCCTCCGCTGCTGTGCGATCCGATGTTGCCGAGCTGCTCGGGCTCGAATGACCGCCCGGACGAGTGTCCAGAACGACAGTCCGGTGATTGCTGCCAAGGCCGCGGCATCGGTCGTCTCGCGAACGCACGCGGCGCCGCGGTTCCAGCATTGCCGTTCGGCCTGCGCCTTGAACAGTTCCCAAAGAGCGTCGCTGGGTGGCATTGCCCAGTCGGGAAGTGGGACGCATGTCACGGTCGTGGGATGCCCACGTTGACTGAGTTGCCAGTCATCCTTGTAGCGAGCAAACGCGGTGCGGGCGTCCTTCAACAAGTCAGAGCAGTCTTGGTGCTGGACAAACTCTTGGAACGCGGCCAGCGTCCTCTCGTCGAGTACTGTGAATTGTCGGTCCTGCATCCAGGCATGAAGGAGATAGAGCAGGACGATGTCCTGCATCTTCTCCAGAGTTGTGACATCCGACTGCACAATCGCGGAGAAGAGATCATGGAACTCGTCGCCACACGCCCTGTCATCACGATCACGATCCGGCAGCGGGACATCGTCTACTTCGAGCAACGGCCGGTGCGAGAACCAGCGTTCCCAGTCATCCACTCCCTGACAGTACGCAGAGATAAAGTCGGATGTGCTGGCGACCCGGAATCCGCCATTCGTCGGTCGCCAGATGTGTCTAGCATGATCGAAGTGCCCGATTATCCCAGAGTCACCGGAAAGAACATAGACACCGCCGGCGCGGTAGGCACCCCCGATCTGCCGCTTGAATATCCTCAGGAAGTCGTCTGGTGGAATCAGCGACGACAGATAAGGATAGCCCGAGGAGTGAGGATCGCTGAATCGGTTTGGCGCGTTTCCGTCGATGAAGAAGCGTTCGAGGGCTCTACGTCGATCGCGACAGATCGCGGCCTTTCTCTGTCGTTCCAGAGCACGCTGTTCAAGCGCAGCGCGCTCTTCCAAGGTACGACGCCTGATGCAATCAAGCGGTTCGGGAAAGTCTCCTTCCGAACTGCCGCAGGCGACCGTCAAGCGTGGATCCAGTCCTGTCGGGTCCGTGAGGTTGACCGGGTCGTTGCCGGTGTAGGCGTAGAGATTTCGCTCCAACTGGACTCGGTCGATCCACTCGGGGAACAGCGAACTCCGCCCCGGCTTCGCGTCGTTCGGGTGGGTTCTCCCGAGGGTTCTTCGTTCGTGGCTGTAGTGGTCGGACTCGCCGGGGTTGAGGGGGGAGGCTGCGGGGGGTGTGGTCGGCTTTCGGGCGGCTTCGTACTCGAACATCTTCGGGTCGTCGGGGAGCGGGTCCTCGCTGGTGAAGCGGCCGGTGGAGGGGTTGTACATCGGGGTGGTTCCTACAGGTGGTCGACGTACTGGCGGAGGCGTTCGACCGCGGGGTCGAGGCCCCGGGCGCGGAGGGCGGGGACCTCGTAGACGGCGACGTTGAGGCCGTGCCGGTGGTGGTGGTCGCGGACCGCTTCGTAGTGGTGGCGGGCGGCGGTCTCGGTGCCGTCGGTCTCGACCCGGAACGGGCGAGTTCGGCCGGCCGGGTCCGGGAAGAAGGCCCGCGGGTCGGCCGGGCGGACGTGGCGGGTGCAGGGCCAGCCGTGGAGTTCGCAGAGGTGGGCGATCTGGCCGCGGAGGCGGTTGTCGTCCGGCGGGACGAGCGGCAGGCCGAGCAGGGCGGCGGTCCGCATCAGGCCGTCGCGGATCTCCTCGGGGACGCGGCCGTTCGGTCGCCAGAGACCGGCGGCGACGGTGAACGCCTCGTGGGCCTCGTGGACACGGCCCGTCCGTTCGAGGACGTAGCCCCGTTCGACGTGGAAGCTGCCGACCTCCTCCCGCGGCGTGAGCGACTGGAGGTACCAGCCGTTCGCCTCGTGCCGGGGGTCGACGTGGTCGCGGTCTCGGTAGTGCTGGTCGTCGGGCCAGCCGTAGCCGTCGGTCCCCTCGACGTTGAAGACGTCGGGCGGGAAGCCGGTGCGTCCGTGGGGGTCGTCCCAG
>JANQQW010000307.1 GCA_028284885.1 Planctomycetaceae bacterium | reverse complement strand
GTCCGGCTCGAATGGCCCCCGCTCCGACCGGCATCGTTCACGCCCTCCGGACCGAGTCGCGGAAGAACTCCGGCACGCGGGGCAGCGTCTTGGCGAAGGCGGGCTGCATGTACGGCCGCGGCTCGTAGCGGACCCGTCGCGGCTTCGCCTAGACGCTGCCCCGCGTGCCGGAGTTCTTCCGCGACTCGGTCCGGAGGGCGTGAACGATGCCGGTCGGAGCGGGAGCCATTCGAGCCGGACGGGCCTTCGTCGAGGTCCTCGCCGACAACTCGAACCTCGAGCGCGGTCTGCGGCAGGCACAGCGGAAGCTGCAGGGGTTCGGGGCGATGGTCACGAACCTCGGCCGTCAGTTCGCGATCCTCGGCGTCGCCGTCGCGGCCCCGCTCATCGGCTCGACGTTCGCGTTCGCCAAGGCGGGGGACGAGCTCGACAAGATGAGCAAGCGGACCGGGGTCTCCGTCGAGTCGCTCTCGGCCCTCGGATTCGCCGCCGAGCAGTCCGGGAGCTCGCTCGACTCGGTCGAACGCGGCATCCGCGGCATGCAGCGGCAGCTGCTGCAGGCGGAACGCGGTTCGTCGGCCGTCACGGACGCCCTCGAGAAGCTCGGTCTCACCGCCGACGACCTCGTCGGCAAGTCGACCGAGGAGCAGTTCCTCCTGTTCGCCGAGCGGCTCTCCCGCATCGGGAACGAGTCGGAGATGGCGGGCGTCGCCATGCAGATCTTCGGACGGGCCGGTGCCGAGCTCGTGCCACTGCTACGCGAGGGGAGTGGCGGCATCGAGGCCCTCACGGCACGGGCCCGCGAGCTGGGCATCACGATGTCCGGGGAGCAGGCGGACGCGGCCGCGAAGTTCACCGACGCCTACAACGAGGTCGTCCGGCAGATCAAGCAGGTGGTGGTCGAGATCGGCGGCTCGCTCGCCCCGATGCTGACCGAGCTCCGTGACTACGTGACCCCGGTCGTCCGCGGCGTGATCGACTGGGTGAAGGCGAACCCGGAGCTGATCCGGACGATCCTCGTCGCGGCCGCAGCCGTCACCGGGCTCGGCGTGGCGCTCATCGTCGTCGGCCAGGTGCTGATCGGCCTGGGAGCGGTCGTCGGGGCCGTGGCGACGGCCTGGGGCCTGCTCACCGCCGCAATCGGAGCCATGTTCACGCCGGTGGGGCTGGTCGTCGCCGCGATCGCGGCCGCGACCGTCGCCTTCTTCAAGTTCACCGACGCCGGCGAGGCGACGGCCGACCGCCTCGCCGAGGTCTTCGGGGGGGCCTTCCGTGGGATCGCCGGCGATCTCGGCACGGCCTTCGACGGTCTGAAGGCCGCTCTCCTCGGCGGCGACTTCGAGGCGGCCGGCGAGATCGCGATGGCGGCCCTCCAGGTCGTCATGCTCCGCGGCGTCAACGCGCTCAAGTCGCTCTGGCGGGACCTGAAGGACTTCGTCGTGGAGACGTTCGCGTCGATGCAGAAGGAGGCCCGCAAGTTCTGGGACAACTTCGTCGCCAACACCGACGAGGCCCTGGGCGACCTCAGCCCGTTCGCCGCCTCCGCAGGCGAGGCGGGAGCCGTCGCCACAGCCCAGGCCGCGTTCGAGGCGGTCGGCGTCGTCGGCGAGAGCGTGGCGACCGGCCGCATCCTCGATCCGACCGACGCCCAACGGCGACGCGCCCGGGAGGAGGCGCGGGACCAAGGCGACGTCGACGTGCTGTCGGCCCGCCTCGAGCAGCTGGTCGACGGGGCCGTGACGGCTCGGGCCGACCAGGCGGGCGTCGACGCGTTCGTCCAGCAGGTTCGCGATGCCGTGGGGCAGGGAACCGGGGCCGCCGGGCTCGAGGGGCTCGGCGGAGCCGCCCGGGAGTCCGCCCGGCAGCTCAACGCCGGGGCGAACGAGGCGGTGACCCTCTCGTCGGACGCCGGGCTCTCGGCACTCGCCGACGTCTTCCGCAACGACCAGCCGAGCTCGGTCGAGGAACGACAGCTGACGGCGCTCAAGAACATCGAGCGGAACACCGACCGCCGCATCGCGCCCGCCGACCTTCCCGGACGGAGGGGCTGACGTGGCCAGCATCGTGCGAGTCGTCCAGATCGACGAAGCGACGTACCGGGATCGGGACGGCGAGGTCGAGAGGAGCCAGCCGTACGTCGTCGAGACGACGGGCCCGGTCACCGACCTGCAGATCCGCCGCAGCGGACTGATCCCGCGGTACCGCGACCCCCATCCCCAAGGGGACTCGATCGTCAGCGAGGTCGAGATCGGGGAGCGGCGGGGCTACGTGCGGGCGACGAGCGGCATCTACGACGTGACGGTCCGCTACACCTCCGACGAGGCGAGCGTGCCGGAGGAGGAGGACCCGACGTCCCGACCAACGGTGACGTCGATGCGTTCGGAGAAGGTCCGCGTCCGCACCGTGCTCGACGCCGACGGGCAGCCAATGCTCAACACGGCCGGGGACCTCATCGAGGAGGAAGTCGACGAAACCCACTACGTCTTCCACGCTCGTCGGAACTTCGCCGCACTTCCACGCTGGATCGAGGACTACGCCGATGCGGTCAACATCGACGACGTCCGCATCCGAGGCTTCACCTGGCGGGCGGGCCACGTGCGAATGGAGGGGATCAGCCTTCCCGGCGAACTCGTCTGGGAGAACGGCGTCCCGTACATCCCCTTCGAGTGGACGGCACGCTACAGACCGCGACGTCCCTGGAACGAACCCCTCCTGAACCGGGGGTTCCACGAGCTCGACGCACAGCTGCTCGAGGACGCATTCACGTCCGGGCAGGATCCGGCCGACTTCCGGGTGCTGAAGCCGATCACGATCGGCGACCCGGAGGAACTGATCACCGAGCCCGCGTGGCTCGACGAGAACGGCGTCGCATTCCGGGACGCGGAGGGCCGCGTCCGCGTCCCGCGGCCCGAGGAGATCATCCTCTTGCCTCGCAAACGCCACCTCGAACTCCCCTTCCGCGTACTGCCGTGGTGACGACATGACGACCAAGACGCTGAGAGGCGACGCCGTCGCCGTTGCCCAGGTGACCCGCTGCACGCCGGCCACGATCCAGGTCGACGACGTCTTCGCCTTGGCCGTCAACGGCAAGACGATCGCCGAGTTCACGGCGACCGACACCTCCGCCTCGACGGTCGTCGCGGCGCTCGTTACGGCGTGGAACGCCTCGACCGTTCCCGAGGCGACCGAGATCACCGCGAGCGAGGACTCGGGCGTGCTGGTCCTCACGGCCGACACCGCCGGCGTCCCGTTCGAGGTGACTCTGGCGGCGACGGACGGCGGCGGTGCGGACACGCAGTCCTTCACCTCCGTCGAGTCGGTCCGGAGCGAGGGACCCGAACACGCCGACAGCCCCCGCAACTGGTCGGGGAACCGCTGCCCGGACTCGGGTGACGACGTCGTCGTCTCCCGCTCGCTCGCCGGCCTGCTCTACGGTCTGGTCTGGCGGGTGACGGCCACGTTCGACGCCGGCACGAACACCTGGACGATGGACGAGCTGGCGGACTTCGTCGAGGACCAGATCCTCCGCCTGACGAACGACGGCGGAGCGCTGCCGGCCGGCTACGCCGTCGATACGGACTACTACGTCGTCAACCTCGACCGCGACGCCCGGACGTTCCAGCTCTCCGCCACCTCCGGCGGGTCGGCCGTCAACGGGACCGACGCCGGCACCGGCACGCACACGGTCGCCGTGGAGCTCGGCTCGCTACGCATTCGCAGCGAGTTCAGCCGGACGACGAACCTCTGCGGACTCCCGCAGCTCCGCAACGACAACTACGTCGAGTACCGGCAACGGGCCTGGAAGTTCGGGCTGGTGAGGACGCCGACGCCGACAATCGAGATCGGCGACCGCGGCCGGGGCGGCTCGCGTCGGATCGTCCTGGACGTCCGCGGGTACGCGTTCGAGTTCACCCTGCTGTCGTCCGGAGCCGGGATCGACGACCTCCCGGCCGTGCTGCTGCTGGCCGACCACGCCGACGCGAACGTCACCGTTCTCGACGGCGAGCTGGGCATCGCCGTGCTGCCGGGCGAGACGTCGACGATCGGCAGCTACGTCCAGCGGGACGGAGAAGTGCGGCTCCGCGACGTGACGATCGGCAGCGGCATCGAGAAGACCGGCGGCGTCCTCGAGGGCGAGGGAATCACCCTCAGCGGCACGCTCACGTTGTAGTGCGAGAGGTCGATGCCGGACACCGAGCACACACTGAGGCCCGAGTACCTCGCCGTCCTGGACGAGCTGGTCCGCTGGTTCCAGTCCGGCCGTCTCGATCCGGAGGGGCCGCGTTCGGGCGACCGGAGGCAGCCTCGTGGCCGCACGCACTTCGCGGAGGGCCACCTGACCGAGGATCTCGCCGCAGCGACCGACCCCAGGACGGGGCCCGCGACGGCGGCGTTCCTTCGCTACGAGGCCGATCCGCTCAACCCCGGCGAACTCGTCGAGGGCAAGGACGCGGTCGTCACGAACCGGTCCGTCGACCACAGCGCGCTCTCAGGGACGTACATGATCGTCGTCAGGATGAACGGCGAGTGGCGTCCGCTGTGGAGCGACTGCGAACCGTTCGACTCGGGGGAGTGAGCGCATGGGGCGTCCCCGGTGGTGCAACTGCTGTGGCTCGTCGAGTTCGTCGTCGAGCTCGAGCTCCTCGTCGAGTTCGTCGAGCTCGTCGGACACCTCCGAGTCGTCCGAGTCGTCCGACCTCTCCAGCTCCAGCAGCGGGTCGAGTGAGAGCTCCAGCGCGTCGAGCCAGTCGAGCGAGTCCAGCACATCGAGTGATTCGAGCCCGTCGAGTGAGTCGAGCGGGTCGAGTGAGTCGAGCGGGTCGAGCCAGTCCAGCGATTCGAGCCCATCGAGTGAGTCGAGTCCGTCGAGCGACTCCAGCCGATCGAGCGAGTCGAGCAGCTCCAGCCCTTCGAGCGGATCGAGCGAGTCGAGCACGAGCTCGTCGAGCTCGGGTTCCTCGGGGTTCTCGAGCGCGTCGTCGGGATCGAGCGACTCCTCGGGGAGCGGGTCGAGCGGCATCTCGGGGGGCGATCCGTGCGACAAGTGCGCCGACGCGGTGCCGCCGGCGTACACGCTTCTGGGCAACTGGGCGAACGACGGGTGCGTTGCGTGTGGCGACTACAACGGGCTCCGGCTCGCACAGTCGGGATCGAACCCCTGTCGGTACGAGGCCGATCCGGGGCCATGTTCGGGCAGCGTCGTCGCCCAGTTCTCGGTGGACGGCGTGCTGCTGCAGGTCAACCGCGGAGCGATGACTCGCTCCTGGTTCATCACACGCGACGGCGGTTGCAACGCCGCGCACACCTTCAACGGCTCCGGGGTCGAGAACGAGGACTCGGAGTGCTTCGACCCGGAGGACCCGACCCTTGTCCCGTCACCTTGACGACCTCATCACGAAGACGGGGCCCGGCGACCGGTCGACGGTCGAGGCGGCACTCGGGTTTTCGCTCGACGACGCCACCTGGTCGAAGTGGCGGGGGAGCGAACGGCTCCGCCGTGACCTGGTGCGATCGCAGGCGGGGCGGGACCAGTCTGTCCCGTCGAGCGCCGCGCCAGCCCCGTGGGAGCCGCCGGCGATCGTCGCCCGGCACCGTGACCGGACCCGCGCGTTCGCAGAACGTCTCGTGAAGGCTCCCGAGCCCGTGCGGAACGGGCGGCTGGCTCGGATGCACGTCGACGAGCTCGAGCTCGAGGATCGTGTCGCGATCTGCGACACCTGCCCCGACCGGGCCGGGCACCGGTGCACGCGGTGCGGTTGCCCCGCGGAACAGGAGCTGGCGACCCAGCTGGGGGCCAGCGCCTTCCGTTGTCCGCTTGCCCGCTTCCCGACGGTCGAGCGCGAGCGGCCCGCGGCGGAAGAGTACGTCGGGCACCACGGCAACCCGTGCCGCGTCCGGCACCGGGACGGGACCCCGACTCACCTGGGCCGGCTCTTCGCCGCGCACCCGCACGCCTTCCTGGTCTGCTCGGGACCGTCGCTCCGTTCGCTCGACCTCCACCGACTCCGCGCGTGGGGCGTCGTCGCAATGGGCGTCAACAACTCGCCCGCGGGCGTCCACGCCGGCGGACGGGGCTGGCGGCCGAACCTGCACACCTACGTCGATCCGCCGAAGAAGTTCTGCGAGCAGCTGTTCGCCGACCCCCAGGTGATGACGTTCGCCCCGGCTCGGGAGAGTCGTGCGAACGTCACGACGTGGGATCGGGAACGCCGCGCCTACGATCCCGTCGGGCGGCGCGTCGAGCAGTGCGCCAACGTGTGGCTCTACGATCGGCACGCGACGTTCGATCCGTCGACGTACCTGACGGAACCGGGGTTCTCGTGGGGCTGCGACGTCCGGCACTCCGATCCCGACGACGTCGCGGGCTCCAAGTCCGTGATGCTCGTCGCCGTGAAACTGCTGTTCTATCTCGGTGTGCGGAACCTCTACATTCTCGGCGCCGACTTCGGGGCCGCGAGTGACGACGGAGCATGGTACGCGTTCCCGCAGTCGAAGGACCGACGCGCCCGGGCGTCGAACCACAACACGTTCGCCCGGCTCGACCGCCGGTTTCGGATGCTCAGACCGTACTTTCGCGACGCCGGCTTCCACGTGTGGAACTGCACGCCCGGCGGCAACCTGCACGCCTTCCCGCGGATGGCGTTCGACGACGCCCTCGAGCGGGCGTCGCTCGACCAGACCCTGCGGACCGACGGCCGATACGGGGGAACCTGATGCCGAAGCGACGAACACCACTCGAGAATCCCGAGGTCGCGGCCGCCATCCAGTCGGCCGCCGAGTCGGGGCGGTGGCTGATCGCCGTCTGGCGCGTCGAGGAGGGTCGGCTCGTGCCGCACTTCACGACGCACGAGTTCCCGGTCGGCGACTTCCCCGAGGCGGAGGCGCAACTCCAACGGTGGGCCGACACGCAATGAGCTACGCACCCGGCGTCTCGATCATCACGCCGACCGGCGATCGACCGGTCGCCTTCGCGCTCGCCGAGCGGTGGGTAGCGCGACAGACGCGGCCGCCGGAGCAGTGGATCGTCGTCGACGACGGCCGTGTCGAGACCACGCCCCGGGCCGGGCAGGAGTACGTGCGGCGGAGCGAGCCGAACGTCGCCGGGCCCTCTCTCAACCGCAACCTCATCGTCGCGCTTCGCCGCGTGCGGCACGAGTTCGTCGTGGTTGTGGAGGACGACGACTGGTACTCGCCGACCTACCTCGAGCGGATGGTGGCGCACCTCCAGGAGACGCCACTCGCCGGCGAGGGACGTGCCCGGTACTACAACGTGCGGAACCGCGGCTACCGGCAACTCGTCAACCACCGACACGCGTCGCTCTGCCAGACGGGGTTCAGTTCCAAGCTCGTCGCGCCGATCGCCGAGGACGCCCGGGCGCTGCTCCGGTGCTCGACGCCGTTCGTCGACCTGCGGATCTGGCGTCACTTCCGACAGCGCGGAGTCGGGCGGGTATTCGCCCAGGAGAACCTCGCCGTCGGCATCAAGGGGATGCCCGGCCGTGGCGGGTACGGAATGGGGCACCGGCTTCGCCCGGGCGACGGGGCTCGGCACGATCCCGGCGGGGACGTGCTCGCGTCCTGGTTCGCGGCCGCGGCCGGCCGCGAAGCCGACCAGCGGCGTCCGTTGGCGGGCGATGCCGGCATCTACTGCCCCGAGCGGCTGGGGCTCCGGTCGTGGCGGGCCTGGGCCGCGGAGTCGGCCGACGAACGCCCGTGGCTGCTGATCGGCAAGGGACCTTCGGCCGAGGTCCTCGACCGCCGGTCGATCGACGTCGCGGCGTTCCGCACGTTCGGGCTGAACCACGTTGTTCGCGACCACGACGTCGACGTCGCCCACGCGATCGACCTCGACGTCGTGGACCAGGTGTCGCCGGAACGGTGGCGGGACGGGTGCGGCGTGCTCGTGATGCCGTGGCACCCGCACGTCGACTCGCGGCCCGATCCGTTGCCGCTCCCGGTCCACGTCCTCGACCGGCCGATCCTACGGGAGCTCGCGGCGGCCGGACGGCTGATGTGGTACCACCTCGAGAACTCCGAGCCGTACGGGACTCGGCCCGCCGACGAACCGGCGATCCCCGTCCGGTACTTCTCGAGCGAGGCGGCGCTCGAGCTGCTCGCCCGGACCGGCTGCCGGCGGCTCGCGACGACCGGAATCGACGGGGGCCGAGCGTACGCCGCCGCGTGGAGCGACCTCGTGCCGCTCACGAACGGCCGGCAATCGTTCGACGAGGGCGTGCGGAAGTTCCACGAGGTCGCTGCGAGCCACCGCGTCGCCCTCGAGCGGCTCGGCGTGGAGCGGGCCGCATGATCGTCGTCGGGCACGTCCTCCCAG